>NZ_CP109090.1:0-306275 GCF_035917575.1 Streptomyces sp. NBC_01788
TGCGCTCCCGCTCCGCGTGAGCGCCTGTCAGGTCACTGCGTGACCTGACGTCAACTCGCATGCTGCGCATGCGAGTTAGTCTCGCGCCGCTGCGCGCCACGAGCCACGGCCGCAATGCGGCCGGCCCCCACCTGAGCCCGGAACGGGGCCTCCGCTGCGCTCCAGCCCCAACCCTCCCCGCCTACTGGGGAACCGGCCAGGAAAGCAGCAGCAGGAGGGGTGACGGGAAGTCAGAGGGGCTTGGAAGCGCTGGACTGGGAGTGGACTTGAGACCACGATCACGTGACCTCCCGTCAGGCTGCTTTCCGGCTCCGACTGGGCCAGACTATCGTAATCGTGCCACGTTCGAGGGATTTTCTCTCTTGTTGCTGCTTCATTTTGAAGCACGAGATAGACTCTGGACTCAGAGCGCACCACCCTTGGAACGCTCGGAGGCTTATCGAGATCCGCTTAGGACCCTTGCGTGTGCTTCGGTGAGGCAGAGTAGCCAACCACCCGAGCCACTCCCACCGTAGCCCTTCTGGCGCCTCTACGTGCAGGTTTCCCGTTTCCCATCGCTCGAACCGACAGGGCATCACCCAGGAGAAAGCAGACAGGAATGTCGACCACGAACCGCGCGGATCAGCGTGAGGCCGCCCAGCGAGAAGCCATTGACGCGGTACTGCGCGCCCTTGAACTCCCTGCAAGATCGCTGGTGCCAGAGCGGGGTCTGCGGACACAGGTGATCATGGCGACCGGGTCCGGGAAGACACGGGTGGCGGTCCGGAGCGCGGAAGAGCTCCACGCGGGCCGGGTGCTGGTCCTCGTGCCCTCGCTGGATCTGCTCGCCCAGACCGAGGCCGCATGGCGCGAGGGCGGCCGCAGGGGCCCGATGATCGGTGTCTCCTCCTTGCGGGGTGAGGAGGTGTCCTTTCCCAACACCACGGACGTGGACGAGCTGGTGGAGTGGACGAGGGGCCTGGAGAAGGTCACCGTGTACGCCACCTACGCCAGCCTGGGTCTGGGCACGCTGGAGCGGGCGCATGCCGCCGGCCTTTCGGCGTGGGACCTGATCGTGGTCGATGAGGCGCACAGGACTTCGGGCCGGATCGGCAAGCCGTGGGCGGTCGTTCACGACAACCTGCGGATCCCGTCGCTGCGGCGGCTGTACATGACGGCCACGCCCCGGCTGTGGCAGCTGGACGAGGACCAGGAGCAGGGCGGTGCCCCGGGTGAGCTGGTGGCGAGCATGGAGGACGACCAGGACGGGCCGTTCGGCAGCCGGTGTTTCACGCTGACGCTGTCGGAGGCGATCGACCGGGGGATCTGTGCGCCGTACCAGGTGGTGTGTGTGGACATCACCGATACGCAGTTTCAGGCCGTGCTGCTGCTGGGTGCCGAGGGCCGGTCGGACGAGATGCGCGGCGCCCGGCTCGCCGCGCTCCAGACGGCCCTGGTGAAGGCGTCAGCCGAGGAGGCCTTCAAGCGCACGCTCGTGTTCCATCACGTCGTCAAGGAGGCCGAGGCGTTCTCGGCCGGGGTCCCGGATGTCGCCGCGCAGCTGCACGCCGCCGATCCGGAGCTGTACCCGGCGACGGTGTGGGCGGACTGGCTGTGCGGGGATCACAAGGCGCTGCACCGCCGGCGTGTGCTCGGGGAGTTCTCCTCCCTGATCGCCACGGACGGCACGGTGGTGGAGAAGGCGTTCCTCAGCTCGGTGAAGGTGTTGGGCGAGGGCGTCGATACCCGCAACTGCGACTCCGTGTACTTCGCCGACGTGCGCGGCTCGATGCCGGACCTGGTCCAGGCCGTGGGCCGTGCGCTGCGGATGCAGCCCGGCGAGGGCAAGATGGCATCCCTCGTGGTGCCGGTGCTGCTGGCGCCCGGGGAGACGGCGGACAACATGCTCACCAGCCGGGCGTTCGGCGGGCTGGCGAAGCTGCTGGAGGCGCTCAGGGCGCACGACACTCGCATCGTCGAACAGCTGGCCCAACCGCAGGCCCCGAGCCGCTACAAGCCGGTCCAGAAGGACGCCCAGGGCAAGGAGAAGAGCGGCAGGGACGGGGGGCCGTCCGCGTCGGCGAAGGCGTTGCTGAAGTTCTCCACGCCGCGTGACCCGGCGCAGCTGGCCGCGTTCATCAACCTGCGGGTCCTCAACCCCGAGCACGAGCACTGGCGGCGCGGCGTCGAGGCCGCCGTGCTGTACACGCGCGAGTTCGGCGACCTGAAGGTGCCGTTCACGTACCGGGTGCCGAAGGGACCGGAGGCGGTGGAGGCGGGGTGGCCGGCCGCGCTGGGCAACTTCCCGCTGGGGCAGTGGATCGCAGATGCCCGTCGCTTCTACGCCCGAGGGGACATGGACGAGGACCGCGTCCAGCAGCTGGAGAAGCTGGGCATGGTGTGGTCGCACTTCGACGTCGCATGGGAGGAGGGCCTGGCCGCTGCCCGCGGCTGGGCTGCCGAGAACGGGCACCTCCTGGCTCCGCTGGACGCCACCTACCAGGGCGCGAAGGTGGGCATCTGGCTCAAGAACGCCCGGGCCGCCGCCCGTAAGGCAGCCGAGATCGAGCAGCGGCATGCCGAGGGCCTGCCGGTGGGATCGGTGGCCGGTGCGCTGTCGGAGGACCGGCGCGAGCAGCTGGAGGAGATCGACGCCTCGTGGTGCCCCACCTGGCCGGTGGAGTGGCAGCGGGCGTTCCACCTCACCCGGCTGCACCTGGACGAGGGCGAGGCACTGCCGACCGAGCCGGGTGACGTCCTGCGCCAGGGCGAGGACCTCGGGCGGTGGGTGCGTGCCCAGCGGCTGGGCTGGGACAAGCTCACCGGAGTGCAGCAGTGGATGCTGGAGCAGGTCCTCGGGATCGAGCCCGCCACCGAGGACGAGAAGCCCCAGCCGCGCCGTACGCAGGCCGACAAGTGGGCCGCCAACCTGGCCGCCGCGAAGCAGTTCTACGAGCGTGAGGGCCATCTGATCGTCCCCCGCAGCCACGTGGAGACCGTGCTCTCGGACGAGGGATGGGAACTGCAGTTCCGTCTGGGGGCATGGGTCAGCAACCAGCGCTCGCGTGCGGCGACGTTGTCGGAGGACCGGCGCGAGCAGCTGTCCGCGATCGGGATGCGGTGGTCCTGACGATGAGCGGGAACGCCTCGGTCATCACGGCGGCCGCCGTGGCTCTGGTGGTGGGCTACCTGGTGGGCCGGGTACGGCCGTGGCAGCGACTGGGCTGAGGACCAGGTGCGGTTCACCGGAGCGTGGGGGCGCGGCGGCCGGATCCGCCAGGCCGCCGTCGTCCTGGTTCGCTGTGTGAGGGGCGAGTCCAGAGGCGTGGGCTGCGCGCACCGTCTATCGGAATACCCGGAAGAGCTCACCAGAAAGGGCCGATGTTCACCCGAACGAGGGACCTACGGAGGCGTGATCCCTGAATTCTGTCCGGAATGAAGGATGTTGTTCTGATTTGCCCTTATAGACGGGTCGGATAGACGCCCTGAAAGACCGTAGAATCCACCACGGGCGTTTCTCGAAGTGTCCACCTGCCGCACCCCTCCGGGTCAATTGACCGGAGGAGAGCCCTCCGGCGCACCGGAAGCAGGAGAAACACCATGGGGGACGACGATGAACCGAACTGGGACTTCTGGACCTTCGTGGTCACGCTGGTTGAGTGGCTGCTCGACGTGATCACGAAGCGATAGGCCCAGCCCGGCCATCACCTACAGGAGCCGCCTCCCAGCCAGGGGGCGGTTCTTGTTTTATCTACCCGCCGAACCCCACCCTAACGAATCCATAGATGCGTCCGGCGTGCGGGCACCATCGTACCCGACAAACTTGCCGACCAGAAAGCTCTTCGGTTCCCGGCGCGTGATTTCATTTCTGAGCACCCAAATCGCTCCTGGAGGCTTTCAGAGGCTTTCACGGGCGTCCAGCGCTCGAAAGTTCCTGAATTTGAAATGCCCGCATGCCCACTTTGCCGCATTTCATGGTGATTCTCGAAGCGCTGTGCGGCCCTGGGCCTTGGGGAACACGCCACCTCAGGGCCCGTTTTGCAGCCCCAGAGGAAGGACTGACGCAAGTACAGGCGTAAGTACGCTCGAGCACCGCTACCTGTGGCCAGCAGGCGACCGGTGTCCACCGGGGGCAGGCTGATGGGGTGGAGTGGCCGGTGGACGTCGCCCTCGCGCAGCCCGTGACGCAGCTGCCGACGGGCCCGTCGTGGGCCTACAAGATCAAGGTCGACGGCCACCGGACCGTGCTGTGGCGGACCGAGGACGGCGTCCGGCTGCAGTCGCGGGCCAGCCGCGACGTCATCGTGCTATGGACGGACCTGGCCGTGGCCGCGATGCGCCTGCCGCCGGGCGTGATCCTGGACGAGCTGATGGTGTGGGAGCGGGATCGGCTGGCATTCGAGCGGCTGCAGCAGCGACCTCCCCGGCGCGGGGCAGCTGCCGCTCAGGCGGCACGGGAGTGGCCGGCGCACTTCGTGGCCTTCGACCTGGTCCACCGAGGTGACGACCTGACCGGCTGGCCGTACGCGCGGCGCCGTGCGGCGTTGGAGGCGTTGTTCGCGGAGCGCGGCTGTCGGCGCCGTTCACGCTGTGCCCGTCGACGACCGACCCGGCCCTGGCTCGGGAGTGGCTGGATTGGACGGCGGCCGCGGTGGAGGGGCTGTGCTTCAAGCGGCTGGGGGAGTCCTATCGCGGGTGCGTGCGGTCGTGGCGGAAGTACAAGGTGCGGGTCACCACGAAGGCCGTTATCGGCGCGGTCACCGGGTCGCTTGCCGCGCCCTGCACGCTGCTGCTGGGACGCTACGACCCGGCGGGTCGCCTGCAGTACGTCGGCCCGCCGCACCACTCTGTCCCGGGCCGCCGGCCGCGCTGTGGCCGACCATCTGGCCTCGCCGCACGGCGCGCACCCGTGGACGGGCTGGACGTTCTCAGCAGGGTGGGGAACGCAGCACACCCTCTATGCCGTCCTGGTGCAGCCGGATGTCGTGACGGAAGTCGGCGTCGACGTCGCCCGCGACAGTGCCCGCCGGTGGCGGCACCCGGCCGGCCCTCACCGCATCCGCGCGGACGTCGACGTGGCGCAGGTACCGCTGTTCGACGAGTGAGCCACGCTGACCGCCCCTACGCCGCAATCGACGCGACACGATCAGGTTGCAGACCAGGCGTTCAGTCAGCCTCTTCCTCAATCCAGTCGGCAGGTACGAGTGCTTGATCGGTGTCGTAGCGCCATCGCTGGGTTACGTATGGGCTGAAGTCCGGGTGGTCCAGGTCGGCGTGTTCCATGACGATGACCTGGAACTGGCCTTCCAGCAGGCGCAGCGTCTGATGGATTGTCTGGAAGATCTTCAGCAGCTTGTGGCGGTCGTTGGCTCCCAGAATGGCTTCGCCTGTGTGGTCGGGCGGGAAGAAGACCTGCGACGGTTGGTCGAGCACCAGGACACGAGGCACGGGTGCGCGGTGCTCAGTGAACCACTCGTGAAGGCTGAGCATGGCTGCTACGTGGTAGCCGAGGTGGTTCTCTCCGCTGCCCATCTCGGGTAGGGGCAACGGGCCATCGGCCTTGTCGGCGATGACGGTGAGGCGGTTGACGTCGAGCCGGATGGGGTTCTCCGAATGCTCGAGGCTGAGCCCTGCGGCCTTACTGGTGATCTTCTGGCTGATCAGTGAGAGGTAGCTGGCGAGGCGCTCGCCTTGTGTGTCGTCGCTGAGCAGTTCTTCCAGGTCGGCGATCTGCTGACGGAGTTCTTCTCGCCGGTCTTCCACTTGAGGGGTTACTGCGCGGCGAGCGGCGGTGTCCAGGTAGAGACTGATGCGTCCCTGGACCATGGCGGCGCGGCGAGCGTCGTCGGGTTCCTGTTGTAGGGCCCGCATCCCCGCGGTGACTTCGTTGATCTCTTCTTGATTCCGGGCGAGTGCAGAGCGCAGTTCCTGCAGGCGCTCTTCCTCCTGGCTGATCAGGCGTTGAATCGCTGGGGTGTCGCTACCGATTACCTGGAGATCGCCGTCCAGATGTGCGAGGTCGCGGGTGAGGGCGGTGACCGTGTCGTTGGCGGAGGGAAGGCTGCTATCACACACGGGGCAGTGCGAGGCGTTGGAGGTCTCGGGGTCTCGGCGGAGCAGGCCGAGGGAGACCAAACGGGCACGCTGCTCGGTGGCTTGGGTGGTGAAGTCCGTGTTCTCGGCAAGTGCTCGCTTGAGATCGGCGATCTTTACACGGGTCTGTCCGTGGAGGCCGCGTAGCTCGTTGCGTCGCGTGGTGAGTGCGCTGAGGGGATCCTCGTCGCTGTCCTGCTCAGGCGGGGGGCCGGTGTGGTTCATGGCCTGGCGTAGAAGGCTCAGCACTTCGTCGGCTGATGGCTCTGGATTGGTCAGGGGTGCTACCAGGTGCGCTTCGACGGCCTCAATGAGCAGGGCGCGGGCCTGGCCGGCGGCGGGGTCGAGGTTCCGTGAGGGGGCGAGCGCGGTTTCGAGGTCAGCGAGGTCGCGGCGCAGGAGGCGAAGCCGGTTGCGACGCAGTGCCTGCTCTGGGTCTACGGCGCCCAGGAAGTACGGGATGACACCGCGGATGGTGTTGGGTCGCCACTCCTCGCCTTGGGAGTGGAAGAGCAGGTCTGGGTTAGCGACCTCGTTCTGCGCTTGGAGGCAGAAGAACAGGGCGTGGCGGATGGACGGGGCGATGGTCTGGGCTCGGCCAACGGCTGGTACGCGGACTGTGCGGTCGATGCCGCAGAAGTCGCTGAGCATGTCCTTTGCCGCGTCCAGCGGGGTGGCGAACTTGAGCTCTTGCAGCGGTGGAGGCGGGGTGCCGGGGGCTTGCGAGAGGATGCACAGGACGGTGCTGACGGCGGCTTTGCCTTCGGGTGCGCGGCGGGCGACGAAGAGTTGCTGGCCGGGCTTGACCAAAGTGAGGGCGTAGACGCTGACGTAGTCGCGGACCTTGCCAGCCTTGACAGGGTAGCCGTTGCTGGCGAGGCAGTAATCGATGATGGTCAGCAGTGCGCTTTTGCCGCGTCGGGAGTCGCCGGTGACGATGTTGAGGGTGCCGGGATCAAAGGGCACGGTGCGCATCTGGCCGGGCTTCTTGCCGTAGATGGTGACCGCCTGGATCTGAAAGGTCACGGCTTGACTCCAAGGAGGGTCAGGACGGTACTGAAGCTTCCGGTGCTGGGCAGCCAGCGCCCGAGCTGGACGGCAGCCTTCTGGATGGCGACGCTCTGTTCCGTGTCGCCCTTGATCGTTTTGGTGAGTGCGCGGGGAACGAGAGTCAGTCCCTCGCTGTCCCAGTGCAGGATGTGACTCTGCAACGCGAACAGCAGGCCGGGGCGCACGACCGCAGCCAACGAGGCCGCGTGGCGTGTCATGGCGACTCGCACGGCGTCGTTCTCGTCCAGCCACCCCATCAGACCGGTTCCCGTGGTGGCCGGCAGGACCGCCCGGATGGATGGTTGCAGGGCCATAACGGCAGCTGTCACGGCCACCTGCAACGGGCACGGAGCCGCGTACTCCTTGTCATAGCCCTGGACTGCCCGGGTACACAGCACCGCTGTGAACGCCGGGTTGTACAGGGCCCGCTCCTCGCGGCTCAGTTCGACTGCCGCCATCAGCGTGCTCCGGTCGGCTCAAGGAGGGCCATCAGCCGGGCGGTGAAGTCCGGATGCCAGCCGACCCGTAGTTCGTCGGCGAGCATGTGGTATGAGCCCTTGGGGATGAACACTTCTTCGAGGCCGGTGCGGATCTGGGCGCGGGCCTCCCGGTCAACCCAGCGATAGATCAGTTTGGCCTCCCGCTTCATCTCCTCCTCGGTTGCGTCGTCTCCGAGGTCCTCCCGCATGTCCGCGAAGCGCGCCTGCCACTCCTCAACCAGCCTGCGCTCGTATCTGCCGAGCTCTCCTACGCGGAGCAGCTTCTCCTCCGACCAGCGCGATCGTTGGTTGAATGCCCGCACGTAGTCCCGCACGGCGAGACGGATGCGTTCGGATCCGACGCCAATCAGGTCAAGTTGGCGGACGAACATCTTGTCGGCGGACTCGGCAGGCTCAGGGTTCAGGTCGGCGATATCGGGGTCGATAGGCAGATTGTTGGGACCGAACTGGTGGCGTAGATCGCTGAAGATCTGGTCGAACTCCTCGCCGGTGATGGGCGCGCCGCCAGGTGTGCGCATCTGCTCGATCACCCGGTCGTAGAACCATCCCTCGAGGCGGGTGAGGAAGGACTTAGCGAGGTCGTGCCCCACCACGAGGGCCGCATGGCCGAGCATCGTCTCGCGGACCTCGTCGATCCGCGGAGCGTCACCGATGACGTCGATCCGGGCAAGCAGGGCGCTGTGTCCTACAGCCCCATCGGCTTCCAGCCCGTCGAAAGCCGCAAATGCCTTCTGCAGCTTGTCGCTCGAGGATGCTTCACGGGCCGCCCGCAGCAAGGTGAGGGCCTTGCCTTCGTCACGATGTCCGCTGGCTTTGGGCTGCAGGTGATAGCCGGCACTGTCTGGCGGGAGCTCGGCCGTCGTCATCAGGAAGAGGTTCGTTTCGGCGAGGTCGATCCGCCCGGCCGTAGCTGCCTCGCACCAGATCCGAAGCGTCTTCCACAGATCGGGGGCCGAGTCAGTCAGCCGCGTGCCGTCTGCTCGTTGCTTGAGCTGAAGTAGCTCTCTCACCGACCCGGCATGCTTCTCGATGTCGTCGGCGGCCTCAACAGCAACACTCCACTCCAGTCCGCCCACCCACTGCTCGATGCAGAACTGCAGCGCCTTGGCGAACTGGTAGAGGTAGCCGAGCGCTGAAGCAGATGCTTCGAACTGATCGTCCTTGGCCGCCATAGCCCCCTCCACCCATCCTGTCGAGCTGCCAGCGATCTTCGCACGCATGTGACGCTGGGCACATAGGCGGTACCGCAATCGTGACGCTTCCCAGGCCACCAACCTGATTGGTCCGCAACGGGCAAGAGCCAGCAGATCGTCGCCGGCGATAGGAAGGGCGGCAGCTGCGAGGAGGAGCGGGAGCTGAAGCTGGGCGCCTGGATCGGCCACCAGCGTCCGGGGCCGCGACGTTGGCTCCGGAGCGGGTGGAGCAGCAGTCCGCGATCAGTATGCGCTGGACGTAGAAGGCGCACGTCACATGTGACTCCCAGCGCCCCATAACAGGTACAGAGAGAGCGAAGGCCCGGACCAGGCGTCCGGGCCTTCGTCATGCCCTCGAATTTCCTCGCCGGTCGCTGCTGTCCGGGGGCCGGCTTCCGGCCTTACAGGGTGAAGAAGCCGATGCCGCAAGGACGAGACGCACGCACCTGAGACCTGTCACCGTCCCGTCCGCCATGCCGAACTCACCCCGGAGGCCAGAGCAATGACCACCCACCAAACGACCGAGGGAATACCCGCGCCGATCGCGGCTACGCTGAACACGCCCACCCTGGGCCGGGCCGAGACTCCACAGGGACGCTCTCAGGCAGAGAGCCGCAGCAGGACCGCCGACCGCGCGGCGCACACCCCCGCGGACGACACCACGCAGGTGTCCGCTGTCCTCGATCTCTCTGCTCAAGGGAGCAGCATCATGACCCGGGACAACGTGCCCGCGCCCGTCCAGCCACCCGACCCGTCACCGGCTCGGCAGCAGCCCGCTGCCGGTGCTGGCCTGACCGCCGCGATAATCCAGGGGGCCGCCCAGGGCGCCGCTCGGTCCTTCACAGCCCGCCTGGTGGACAAGTTCCTGATCAACCCGCCCGACTGGCCTAGAACCCTGTGGCACATGCTGCCGCGGCCCTGGGACCACTAGCCGCCTCGCCGGGCAGGGCCTGACCCTGCCCGGCGAGGCGGCCGCGCCCCCTTGTCAGCGGCGAGTGGTCCAGAGATGAAGGATGTCCTTCCCCATGGGCTCTACCGTGCCGTCCGGGTTCTCCTGGAAGCCGGGGGCCGTGTTGAAGCGCAGCGTGGGCCCGCGCTCGCTCAGCTGGACCCTGTCGAGCGCGGCGTGCCGGTCCGGGTGCCCGATGACGACCTGTTCGCAGGTGTCCGCGAGGTCCTGGTTGCAGCTGTTCACTCGGCTGAGGCTGACCTCTTTCGCGGATGTGCCGTGGCCGGGGACGAGGACGAGCTGAGCTGTGGGGCTGACCGGGAATCTGATCTCGTGAGCCCCCTCCAGGCCGAACCCTCGGTAGGCGTCCTCCGGAGTTTCCGGGCGCCAGAGCACGAGGGGTGCGTCGGAGGTGAGGAAGATCGGCTTGCGGCAGGTCTCGAGGCGCCAGTGCCGGGCACGGTACTGCGGGATGCACACCCGGACCGAGCTGAAGGTCACGGCGACCGCTTCGTCGTGGGTTGGGTCGTTGCCGCCGTTCATCGCCCGTGTGCCGTGGTAGTAGTCGAAGGCGCCCTGGACTTCGGCTTCCCGTGGCGGGTGACCGAGATGCTTGCGCGTGAGGTACTCGGTCATGAGAGCCATGTCGACTTCCCGGCCGTTTGCGTAGGCGGTGACATTACGCCCGAAGAGCGGACCAGTGCGCTTGCGTGGTGTCCTGGCAAACTGCACAGCCAGGTAGAGGCAGAGCAGCTCACGGTCGTCGCTGCCGACGGCCGGCGGCATTCCCGTCTCGTCTATTCGCCGCAGGGCGGCAAGCCCCTGCCCTTCCAGGCCACTGAGCTCGTGCTCGATGGCCGTGGAGGGCAGGCCGTTCTCGTCCGTGATCGTGTAGAAGCCGGTCTCGGCAGCAACGTTCTTGACGTTGGCGAGGTACGTCTTCGGCGGGCACCGGCGTCTCACTCTGACCATGTCGCCTCGCCCGAATCGTGCCAGATAGCTCTGCGGCACGTAGTGATGGAGTTTCGGCACAGACACGTCAGGTGCTCACCTCGGTGATGGTGTCCGCGATCAAAACGGGCAAGTGGTTGATGCCGCGTTCCAGGAGCCGTTCGATCGGGACTGCGTACTTGCTGGTGTCTACGTTGATGAGCGTGTTCCAGACCGCGGGTTCGTAGCGGGCGAGCATGGACAGCGTGTACAGCACGGCCCACCAGGCCATCAGCGGGTGCAGTTCCCGCTTCATCGAGCCCAGGATGGGCAGGAAGTACCGGCTCCCGGCGTAGCCGCGGGTCAGGGTCCGCAGATGGGCCTGCCGTTCGGCCATAGTCGCCATCCCGTCGAACCCCGTTCCCACGCCCTCGGGCATCAGCCAGTTCATCGACAGCTGGCCCCCGCCGTGGTCGTAACGGACGTAGTTCGGAAGCGCCGCCGCTCCCACATTCGAGTAGCTCTCGTGCTGGGCGACAGCCGGGTACACCGTCAGAAAGTCGGCCAGCGCCTCACGAGTGCCGGCTTTGACGATCCGGTCGGGAATGTTGCACACGAAGACGCTGAGCAGGGAGTGGTCGCCTTCGTCGACGCTGCCCTCGCTTGTGTAGAGCGGGGTGAGCCGGTCCCTGGTGGTGAGCGGGTAGCTGAGGTTCGTCGGCAGCAGATCCCAGATGTCTTCCAGGCGCAGCGGGTCCTTCTCCCACACGGGTGAGTCGAGGACCTCGCTGACCTTCACGAAGCTGCCCTGGGTGCCGGGCGGGTCGGTGCGGATCTCGATGTCGGGGAAGGGCGAGTGGAACCCCGTGGTCTTGATCCCGTGGGTGTCGAGGCGCCAGTCCTCGCCCTTGAGGGACCAGGCGGCGGCCGTAATGGCGCGGCCGGCCTGGCTGAGGCCGTAGAAGGCCAGGATCGGGCTCGTGGCCGGGCCCACAACGGCGGCGGCGTGGAACAGCTGCTGAGCCTGTTCCAGAGCCGCCGTGTACGTCTTGCGGCGGGAGGCGCTGCTGGCTTTGGCCGGTGGATTGGAACGGCTGGCCCGCAGCCGCTCCCACGCCTCATCCGCGTCGAGATCGCTCATGGCCGGGACGCTACCCGTTGTCGAGTTGACGCCGCTGGGTGAATTTCTCCCTCGCGTACACGGGCGCGGATCTAAGCGCATGGTCCTAACTTGCCCTGTTTTTAAGGTTCTTGAAAGAATTTGAGACATTCTGCCACGGTCGGGTTCGCCCGCTCCGGGCGGACCGAGCGAGAGGAAGATCCCCCATCGCACGACGCACCGGAGTACGACGAAAGCCAGGCCGCCGGACGTCTCCGGGTGCCGATCGCCTCCTTCCGGTGGGCGCGGCACACCGGCCTCGTCCCGGCCCCGGACGCCTCCTCCTACCAGTGGTCGCGGGCCACTGTGGAAGCGATCGACGCCGCCGCGATCCAGGCCTCGCTCCCCCACGAGCCGATCTCCGCCGCAGCGACCGCGGACCGGATCGCCCGAGCCCTGGACACGCCGAACATGCCCGACGAACCGCCAGTCGTGAGCGCCTTCGCAGTGCGCCGGCTCATCACCTGCGGGCTGCTGACCGGCCTGACGGCGAACCCAGAGGCCGTACTGATCAACCCCGACCAGGTGGCGGCAGTCTGCGGCATCAAGGGCCTCGCGCAGCGACTCGCCGCCGAAGCGCCGCTCGGGCCGGACCAGGCCGCCGCCAGGCTGGGCGTGAGGAGGGTCGACTTCGACTACATGCGCGACCTGATGTGGGTACGGCCGACGGAACGGCGTCAGGTACGTTTCGGCACGTCGCGGGCCGGATCGGTGATGAATGGTCCCCGATGTTCACCACGGCGTCCGTCGACACGCACCCTGAGGTCGACCGGGAGCAGCTGCACAACGTCGGAAAGGGCCGGCGCTCCCCGCTCGCCCTGTGAAGGCCAGGCGGCAGGAGAAGGAGGCCGCCGCGGTGTGAGCGCGCGCCACTCGTGTGGGTGATGACAGCCGGGCGGTTCGGCGACACGCTCAGCAGGAAGTCGAGAACACCACAGACCACTTCAGGGCCCGGTCGCGTAGCGCGGCCAGGCTCGCGCCGTGCGGCGGCGCGGCTGTACCGCAACGGTCGCGCCGCCCGGGCCGCCTGCTGGCCGTGCGGAAGTACGTCAGCAGGCAGTCGGTGTCACGAAGGTGCAGGCTGACGGTGTGGAGTGGCCCGTGGACGTTGTCCTAGCGCGGCCCGTGACGCAGTTGCCGACGGGTCCGTCGTGGGCGTACGAACTCAAGGTCGATGGTTCTCCAGACACTTGAAGTTGCCTCATCGGATGACACCGTGGCTCATGCCTGCTCCGCCCTCTATCGGAATACGAAGAAGGTCGCACTTAGCCGCTGTGCCCGGGCCGACCACTGCGCCGCCGATGCCGCCCAGATGACAGTCGCAAACCGACCCGGAGATCGACTTCGACGCGATCAATGGTCGGGATGCGCACCCTAGGCTGGGTCGTTGTCGGCGGTGCGCGGTTCTGGCCACGCCCACGGCTTGGCCAGCGTGCCGTCTGCGTCAAGGCCATAGCGCTTATACTCCGGCGCTGATTCCTCCCGTATACGCGCCAAGTCTTCCAGGGTCGAGAGGCCTGCGCCGTTGATGACTTGCACAGTGAGTCGTTCTGCTTCCTGTCGGTCCCTGTTCACCAATCGCAGCTCGGCCAGTGCATGCAGGGTTGCAAGATCCTCGGCATCGGTCTCGGCGGGGGGCAACGGCTCGGCCCTGTCACGATCTCTGCCCCCTTCTCGCGACCGCGCCGGATCCGCCCCAAGGTGACTGCCGACAGCGTGGTACAGCCGTTCGGCCTCCTCTCGATCTCCGGCCGCATCTCGCAGTCTTGCCAAGCCCAGCAGGGCCGCGGGATTCGCGCTGTCGGCGGCGGCTCGATAGAGGCCTTCGGCTCGCGAGTCCTTAAGGTTCTCCAGAACCCGTGCCATCTGCACGACAAGGACAGCGTGGCCAGCGTTGGCAGCAGCACGAAACAGCCGTTCGGCCCTGTCTCGCCCCCCGGCTTTCTCCCGCATGGTTGCCAGGGCCAGTAGAGCGCCGGGGTTTCCGGCATCGGCAGCTTGAAGGGCGAGTTGTTGGGCTTCGTCACAGTCCCCGGCCCTCTCGCGCATCATCGCCAGGGCCGTGAGGGCTTCGCTGTCTCCGGTATCGGCGGAGGCGCGAAGCAGCTGTTCGAGGGTCTGTCGATCCCCAGCTGGCTCTCGCAAGTTCGCCAGGGAGAGCAAAGCGGCGGAATCCCCGGCATCGGCGGCGAGACGGTACAGCCGTTCGGCCTCCTCTCGGTCGCCAGCAGCCTCTCGCCTCTTTCCCAAGGTCCGCAAAGCGGCGGAATCCCCGGCATCGGCGGCGAGACGGTACAGCCGTTCGGCCTCCTCTCGGTCGCCAGCAGCCTCCCGTTTGTCCCCCAAGGTCCGCAGGGCGGCAAGGTTCCCGGCATCGGCGGCGAGACGGTACAGCCGCTCGGCTCCGTCGGAATCCAGGGTTACCTCTCGCAACATCGCCAAAGGCAGTAGGTCATTGGGGTTACCGATATCGGCGGCTGCGCAGAAGAGTTCTGCGGCGTGGCGGTAGCGGCCCCGGATCTGAGCAGCAAACCCGAGCTGGGTGAGGTCGGTTTTGCTGGTGAGATGTTCGGCTGCGGCGTTCCAGAACGAGACGGGCGGGAACAGCAGCCGACGGGTGCGGCGGCCGTGCTGTTGGAGGTAATCGGCGAGGCGGACCACATTGGGCAGCGCGCCCATTCCGGTTGGGTGGGGGAGATCCTGCAGTGGCCTGGTGGTCTGTTTGATCAGGGTGCGGGCGTGGGCCAGGGCACCGATGAACCAGTCGGGGCTGGCATTGGTGCGTTCGGTGTCGGTGAGGTAGCCGGGTGCTGCGGCTTCCAGAAACGCTAGCGGCAGAGGCCTGCTGACCCGCAGCCGGTAGGCGTCCATGGCCGCGCTGATCAGAGCCCTGCCGTAGATGCCGTACGCGCCGGCCGGGTGCTCGTAGTGGGTGACCAGGTCCGGTCCGGCGGCCAGGGCCTGAGTGAGGTTGACGCCGCCGACATCAAGGGCAGTGGCTAGGGACTGGTCGTGGCCAGCCGTGCTGCGGACGGCGTCCAGGTCGTCGGCGAAGGAGCGGGGAAGGAAGGTGTAGTGGGCCTGGGCCAGCAAGGTCCGAGCGTGCCGGTGCGGGTCGTCGTTGCCGGGGGCGGCAGTGAGTGTCTCGTCGTGGTCGGGCCACAGGGTGGCGATCACTATGAGGGGGCCGTCGGCATCGAGACGGCGAAGCAGCGCGGCTGCGGCAGCTTCGCCTGCGGGGTCAGCCAAATAGTCCTGTGCCTCGTTCAGCCACAACACGGTCCGTGGAGCAAGGGCGTTCGCGGCGAGCACGGCCAGGAGGTTGTCGGTGTTCGTAGGGGAGAGTAGCTCGAAGTCGTCCGGCACCGTCGCGTTCAGGGCTTCGAAGGCGGTGCGGGTTTTACCGGTGCATGACTCCCCCCGCACCACCACTAGCAGCGGTGGAGCCCCGTCGGCTATGGCGGCGGCCAGGCGCTCGCGCAGCTCGATGTCGTGCGGGCGGGGCACGTAGGTGGGCAGGACGAACCCAGAGCCGTGAGGCCCGGAGGGATACCCGGGAACGGCCGGGTGCACTCCGAGCCGCTGGGGTGTCCAGGACCGTACGGGGCGAGGGAGGTCCGGCAGCGCTGCCTGGCGGGCACGCCGCTCGTCGTCTTCCAGGGCCTTGTAGGCCTTCTGCCGTTCGACGGCCTCCAGATTCACCTGCGTCCGGCGCTGCTGTTCGTCGGCCCACGTACTTCGCCAGCGGGTCTCGGCCAGCAGATCGGCAACGGTCTCGCCCGGGACACCAGGGGCCATGGTCTGCAGGATGCCCAGGCGGGCGGCCTCGGCCCGGATATCCTCCAAGACGGCCAGCAGCGGTTCCAGCCGTTGAGGGAATCGCCCGCGCAGCCACGCCCCGACCGTGTCCCGGGACACCGGCGGTCGCGGAGCCTTGGACAGGGCATTGTCCGATGGTTTTCCGCCCAGACGGTCCCGCTTGAGCGCGCCCACACGCCGCAGGTCCTCGAAGAAGTCAGGCGTCATGCCCATGGCCGCCCCCTGCTCGCCGGTGTCCGGACGGACATTACCGGACACCTGGAGGCCAGGCCCGTCACCAGAAGCCCAGGGACAGATCTGTCCGGCTACTCGGCAGACAGGGGCAGGACACGGCGCCGGACAGGCAGCGTCCTTCTCAACCGGTCACACAAGGGGGCCGCTCACCCACGGGAGATACCGCAATGTCGACGTTCCAGATGCTGTCACTGCTTTTGGCACTGTCCATGGCCCTGCACATCGGCTGCGCCGCCGCCTTCACCGCCTGGCGCGGCGGCACCCGCCCGGCCAGGGCCTTCCTGATCGGCGGCAGCGCCACCGGTACGGCCTGCGCCCTGTACCTCACCGCCGTCAGCGCCTACCACTAACCTCCCTGTTTCGCTTCGGGAGGCTGCGCGGGGTAGTCCCGGTGAGATGGGCGGTTCTGGCTGCTGGTCTGCCGGTGCGCATGGCGATGGCCCGACGCTCGGCCGGGTTCTCCAGGCTCCTCGGTCGTGGGTGGGCAGGGGAGGTGGTGCCCGGTTCAGGTGACCGGTCGGGGCAGGGCCTGCAGGCGGGTGAAAGCACTGGCCAGCTCGTGTCGCCAGGGCCAGGTGGTGGCGATCCGTAGTCGCAGGCGGCGTCCGCCGCGGGTGATGCGGGCGGCGGCGTGCAGCAGTCGGTAGCGGAGCTTCTTGGGTTCGGCGGTGGCCAACTCGCCGTCCAGCAGCAGGAGGCGGGTCCAGGCCAGCAGGTCGATTGCGGTCAGGGACAGCTCGAACCAGGCGGCGTTGAGAGCGAAGTGGCGGGAGGGGAAGCGGCCGAATCCGGTGCTTTGGCCCGTGCGGATGTGGTCTTCGACGGTGGCGTGCCCGCGGTGGCGGACCTCCAGGAACTGGGCGGAACCGCCTCCCGCGAAGGGGGTGTCGGTGAGGAACACCTGGTGGCGCAGGCCCTCGTCCTGGTCGAACAGGGACAGTTGGGCGCCCGGGTGCGGTCGTTCGCGTCGCACGATGAGGCGGGTGCCGGCCGGGTAGCCGGCCAGGTCGACCATGCCGGTCAGCTCGGCGACCTCGGCGCCGTCCCGCAGGGTTCCGTTCTGGTCGAGGGCGGGGTGCCAGAGGTTGTCGGGGAGGGCCCGGATCGCGCGGCGGACTGGTTCGGTGACCGGGTAGCCGACCGAGAAGCGCAGGTCCAGGCCGTTCTCACGCAGGGTTTGGAGGTGGGCCAGGAAGGCTTTCGCGCCTCCGGCGCTGTCGGCCCGGATGAGGATGGGGGTGCCGTGCCGGTGGGCGCCGGGGATCTGGGCGAGCGCGGCGTCGAGGACCGTGATGTGGTCGGTGGCGGTGTTGGCTCCGGCGTTGCCGGGCCGCAGGAGCCCGGACATTGCTTCGCCGGTGTTCGACAGGAAGCACAGCAGCGGGTGGTAGCCGAAGCCGCCCTTGTAGGTGGGTGCGGCCTGCTCCTTCTCGGAGTGGCACGTGATCAGTGTGGCGTCGATGTCCAGGACCAGGCCGGGCAGGTCGCGCCCGGCGGCGCGGGTCGCGGGTATGCCCCCGCCGGTTTCGGCGGCCTGCAGCCAGGCGACTTCGCGGGCTTGGGCTCTGGCCGCCCGCAGCGCGGCGAGCATCGTGGAGTCGATGTCGGTCAGCAGCCGCCATGCGGTCGTTGTGGAGGCGACCGGGCCGAACACCGTCGGCTGGTCACGCAGGATGCCGAGGTCACGGATTGCTTCGCCGCCGTCGGCGAGCATCACGGCTATGTCCACGGCGATCCGCCCGGGGGCGTGTCCGGTACCCCGTGGCCGCAGCCTGCGCAGCACGTCGTTGAAGGCGACGGTCAGGCCGGTGGCATCGGCCAGATCGGCCAGCAGGCGGGAGCCGGCGTGGCTGACCACTCCATGGCCGTCGGCCGAGACGGCGAGCTGGGGACGCGAGGCGGTAGTGTGCACGCAGAAAGTGCCTTCCTGCTGGAACGACAGAAGCCTTCGACAAGCCCTATCGTCCCAGGTCAGAAGGCACTTTCGTGTTCTCGCCCAAGATCCGGACGCCGCTCAAGCGAAACGGCGAGGCTAATCATCACAGCATTCCGGCGTGCTTTCCCCGGTGCCGCCGGCGGTCGGGTCACATCCAGCGCGAGAGCGAGGTCGATCCGGCTGCGGGCGGCGTCCTGGAAGGCGCCGTAGTCGGCGGTGCGGTCGATGCGCGACAGAGCGGCTCAGCGGAGGGGGATGAAGGCTTACGGCGGCCGGGGCCCCAGGACAGCGGGCGGGTCTTGGCCTGTTCGATCGAGCCGATGGCTCTGCCTCATGAGACATAGCGAACTCTGGAGAAGGATGGCCACCGGACCGTGCTGTGGCGGACCGAGGACGACGTCCGGCTGCAGTCGCGTACCGGCCGCGACGTCACCGCACTGTGGATGGACCTGGCCGTGGCCGCCATGCGCTTGCTTCCCGGTGTGGTCCTGGACGGCGAGGCCGTGGTGTACGTCGCCGGCGCCGACGGCACTGCGCACATCAGCTTTGCCGCAGCGCAGTCCCGCGCGCTGTCCAGCCCCCGCCGGGCCCGGGAGCTCGCTGCCCGGCACCCGGCGACGTACGTGGCGTTCGACGCCCTGGCCCACCCTGCGGCGGGCGTTCCTGACCTGCGACCGCGTCCGTACTCGGAGCGCCGCCAGGTCCTCCTGGACGTGCTCGCCGGCGTCGGCCCGCCGATCGAGCCAGTGTGGTCGACGACCGACCGCGCCGAGGCCCTGCTCTGGTACGAGTCGCTCGAAGGCACGGGTGTGGAGGGGGATCGTGGCGAAGCCGCTGAAATCGGCGTACGCGGCGACCAGGATCTGGGTGAAGGTGAGGCACGCGGACACGGTCGACGCCGCCGTGGTCGGCTTCACCGGCACGGCCCGGCATCCGAAGACGCTCGCCGTGCGGCTGCCCGACGGGCGGGTGGCGCTCTCGCAACGGCTGACCACGGCGCTCGCCTCCGTCGTCGGCCCGCGCCTGCTCCCCCAGGCCGGGCGGGCGTTCGCGAAGGACGGCGACTCCTACACACCCGTCGCCGGTGATGTGGTGGTGGAGGTCGTGGCAGGTACGATCCGGCACGCGGTGGTCACCGTGGTGCGGCTTCGATGATGGGCTCGTTCGGCGCGGTCGGGCTGATCAATTGGCGCAGGTCCAAGTAGCAGCGCAGCCGTACGCCGGGCGTCGCGAGTCGTGTGCTCCGCTGTCGCCGTCGCCCACCGGTCGGCAAGCAGCTGCTGGAAGGCGAGCGCGGTCGCGTCATCGGCGGCCGCGACGTCGACGACGACCAGGCCGCCTGGCTCGCTCACATGGGCCTCGTTGATCGGGTCCATGTACGGCACTACGCCCCGGCGCCCGGGCGAAGTTCCGTTCGCGCGGTGTCTTCACCCGACCGAGTGGTCTGGGAGTAGCTGTAGGGGGAGGCATGCGCAGAAAACGGCCTGACCGTGCCCTGGTAGTTCACGCTCGTCCAGCTGGGCGCGGTGGTCGGCTGACGGGCTTCAGCCTGTCCGCGGGGCGCGAGTCCCCCGCGGAAGCGGCGGGGCGGAATCAGATTTCGTCAAAGAGATACCGGCGCCCCGGAATGTCCCGGAAGGCGCCGTTCGCGAGAGTGACACGCTCCGAGACTTCGCGAGCAGTGCGCTGAGCCTCCAGCTCCGCTTCGCTATGCGGGTGCGCGACCACGAACTCCGGGGCATCCGTCCAGGTCGCCGCGTTCAGCCACCGGACGTAGTTCGGCCTCAGGACCCGGTGGTCAAATCCGCCGGCCGGGCCTTCCCAGCCGACAGCGGCGACGCGCGTGTTCAACGGGATGTACAGCCCCCTACCTTGGCGATCATGCTGGCCGATGTAGGTCCAGCCGCGGTCGCTGATGGTGAACCGGGGCGCGTCCGGCGGACTGTGCAGGAAGCGCCAGCGCATGCTCGGCAGCAGGGTCTGCAGCCCGTTGCTCATGACCTCCAGCCGGGCCATCTGGAGGGCGTCGCCGGATGTAGCTGGCCAGCCTGCCTCGGCGAACCAGCGGTTGAGTGCACCGCCGAAGTCGGGGTGGCGTACGCCGACCATGGCGGCGTACACCAGGAAGGCCTGCTGGATCACCGGGTCGGTGCTGCCGGCCTCGAGTTCACCGACGACCTTCGGCAGGCGGGGCTCGATGATGTCCCATACGGCGTCGACGACGTCGGGATCCACGCCGGGCGCCGGATTCGTCAGCCGGTACATGCGCGAACGCCAGCCGATCGCATCGGCCTTCGTCGCCAGCACCGTCTTCGAGTTACGTCGCCGCCACCGCAGCTCTGCCTCGCGCAGCCGGTCACTGCGCGCCACGCCGAACCCGCCCAGCAAGGTGGCGGGCAGGTAGTGCTGGCGGTCCCCGCTGCTCACGGCACCTCCGGTACGACAGTGGCGCGCGCCGCCTGGATCTCCTCCTGGAGGCGGCCAAGGCTGTCCGCGGCGTGCGCGCGCACGCTGTCCCAGCCGACGGCGAAGTCCCGCACGGGGAAGGCCAGCCCCAGGTCATGGTGGGCTTGTATCAGAGCAGGATCCGGCTTGGGATGCACGAAGGAGTTGCGGACCATCCGGATCTGATCGAGCCGCCGCACCGCCGGATCGATGGCTGCTCGGTCGATCCCGGGCAGGCGGCGCATCAGGTAGTCACCGAGGCGCCCCAAGGCATGGGACGGACTCCTTCCCGGCACGCCCAGCTCGCGCAGGATCTCGCTCAGGACGACGACGCCGGCCTGAAACTCGGCTTCCGTCGAAGCGGGCAGTGCCAGCAGGCTGGAGCGGTCCATCGGTGGCCGCGGCACCAGGCCCTTGCCCAGGACTAACTCGCAAGTGAGGTCAAGGAAGTTCAGCGTGCGCAGCAGAGCCCGAGGGTCGGTGTACGACAGCACGGATGGCGGGTCCGACGGTGTCAGCGCCGCAGTCACGGCGTTCAGGTAGGCATCGGTGGTGAAGAAGGTGGCCTCGGTCAGGTAGCCCAGCCGACCGGCTCCAGCCGACTCCTGGAAGCTGATTCCGGGCCACTCGGCCGCCGCGATCTGCGCAATGTGCTCCGCAGATCCTTCGCCTTGCCCCGAATCCTTGAGGAACTCACGCAGGTTCACCTCCAGGTCCGGGCGTTCGAAGGGGGAATCCAAGATCCGCTTCTGGGCGCTGGTCAACTGCCGCATGAACGCCAGCAGTGCCCGGCTGATCTGCGAGGCCATTGGATCGTGCAGGAGGTGGTGCAGCGCCGCCAGGGTGATCCGGACGGGCCCGTCAGGGTCCGGCGTGACACCGCTGCTGATCCAGGTCACCGCCCGGTAGCCGGGATGCCGCAGCTGGGGGCCGGGTCCAGGGAAGCTGCGCAGGACCACCTCAGCCTGGTAGCCGTGCTGACGCATGAAGTACTCGATGTAGAAGTACTTGGGGAACTGACCCGCGTCGGAGAACCGGCTCCAGACGAGATCCACCAGCAAGCGCTGCGAGTCATCCAGCGGTTCCAGTAGCCCAGTCACGTCATCGCCCCTCGCTCCGAGGCGTGATCCTACTGCCGCAGCCGTCAGGAGCACCTTGCTTATTGGGAGCATCGGTCTACGAGGGCGGCGCCCACGGCCGGGAGGGGGCGGACCGCTCCACCTCGGAGGGCTGGCCGACAACTACGGCACTACGCCGGGGCGCCCGGTGCGGGTTCCACCGCTGCCTTGTCTTCACCCGACCGAGTAGCAGGCCGTCAGGGGCTGTCGCCGCCCCAGTCCCAGCGGGCCGGGTCGCCGGGGCGCGGGTCGTACAGCGCCCGGCCTCCGGGGCCGAACTGCCCGAGCTCGGTCTGGAGGGAGACACCGTCGCTGATCTCCTCCGGCCTCCAGCCGGTGATGTCGAGCAGCAGTCCGTCCAGCGGCCCGCCCACCAGTTCGGCGTAGCTCCGGCCCGGCTTCGGCCCCGGGTGATCGTGGTCAGCGCCGTAGATCCGGCCGCGCAGCAGCTGCTCATCGTCGCTGTCCATGGTCTCCAGCCTCGCAGCCAGCACCGACAACGGGGGCTTGCCCAGGGGGCCCTGGGCAAGCCCCCGCGCTACCGGGAGGCTGCCCGGGTCAGCTGCGCCAGCGTCCGAGCCAGCCGCCGGCCTTCGAGGCCTGCGCCGCCTCCTGCTCCTGGCGTTCCTGCTCCTGGCGCTCGCGCTCATCCTGTTCTGCCTGACGTCGGATCTCGATCGCCGTATCCTTGCACGCGTCGCACAGCTGCGGGTGGGTGTCGCGCGGGGCACCCCAGTGGTCGGGGTCGGAGTCCTTCCACCGTTCGTCAGTGAACTTCGCCCCGCAGTCGGCACAGACGGGACGGCGGGCTTCCCGCTCAGCGGCCTCCTGCTCAGCTCGGCGCCGCTGTTCGGCCTTGTGCGCCTCCTGTTCGGCTCTCCAGCGGGCCTCCCGCGCGGCTTCGGCCGCGACCCTGGCGGGCGTTACCGATCGCGTCCAGGAGCGGCTGGAACGACTCCCGGCCCCAGGGCCCGCGGCCGAAGCGCCAGAAGATCCGCCCGGCCGGGCCGTGCTCGCACAGCTCGGCCATGAGCCCGTCGGCGTCCGGGTGCCGGCCTTTTCCGAGCAGGGAACGCAACTGCGCGTCGGTCACCTCCGCACCGAGCGCGAGACCGAGCGCGGGCAAGCCCCGCCCCGCCCATCGCCCTGGCGGGACTCCAGCGTCCTGTTCGTTGTGCTGCCTCCCGACGGTCGCACTCCGTGTCCTACAGGCGAGCAGCATGCTCGCCTTCAGGAGTGCGCGCCAGGACCCGCTGAACGACTTCACAGCCAGCCTCCCAAGGGAGCCGCGGGCCGTTCTGCCTGGGATGCGAAACGTCTTTTCCCTGGCAGCTACTGAGACGGAGCGCTTCAATTGCCGGGCTTCGCCACAACGACGCGCTCGGTAAGCGCCCTCAGGATCGGAACCCGTTTCTGCGGCATCTACCCTGTCCGGATAGGTGATCTGTTGTGAAGGGAACCGTGTTGATCCAGTATCCCGCGTTTCGGACGTGGCAGACGATGCAGAAGCGGTCAAACAACAGCATCGTGGCACTGGCTATCGGTGCCAGCCTCGCGGAGCAGGAGATGGCCAGGTCTGCGTACCCGGGCGACACAGCGGGCGCAGTACTCGCCGGGGTGGCGCAGGCCAAGCGGCTGGACGTGACGGCGACAGACGCGAAACGGATCTTCAGGACGGCCACGGAAGACATGGCGTTCTTGGCCATACCGCAAGTCGTTGCCCTACACATCGAGTTGTGCGTCGGCACGGTGATCGAGTGCCAGCGTTTCCCGAGCCTCATCGGGCCACAGAAGCAGTCGCCTGAGTGGTGGGCTGTGCCGCTCTTGGCGAAGACGGTCAGGTTCGGAGAAACGGAGACGACCGCAGACCATCTCATGAAGTTCTGCGTAAAGCTGCGGAACACCATCATGCATGGTGCCGGCAAGGTCGACGACAAGTTGATCCAAGTATGGAGAGATCTTCCTCATGCGGCGAAGACTCGCTGGGAAGCGCTGGCCGGACGGCCCTTCACGTACGCGAGGATCGGTGCGCTGCCGGACCTCCGCTGGCCTGAGGTCATGGCCACGCTTGCGGTGACGAAGGAGTCGGCCGGCGAGATCAACGCACGGATCGGGCGGCTGCTCACGCGGGAGCAGTGGGCTCAAGTCATCGCCTTTGACTACCGGGACGGTTCGCGGCACGGACGGAGGCGCTTCAACAGCATGACGCCGGGTAGGACGGTGGTGGACGAGAACAGCAAACCCCGTCCGGGCCAGGAGCGTGCCCTGCAACGGCTGCTGGGGCACGCCACCACGTATTACCGCCCGTTGGGGATGACCCCCGACGAACTGCGTGCGGGCCGAGAGGCCATTCGTTAGGAGCGGGCGCTCTGCCATTGAGCTACTGGTGGACCGAAAGTCCACGGACCGGGCTCGAACCGGTATCTCCCGCACAGTGACGACTCCGGTGATGAACCGGCCCATCCCGCAGATGATCGCCTCACACACACTTTACCGAGGAACGCCGTCAGCTCAAGCGCTCATTCGTCAAAACGAGCGCTCGATCACAGCTGCAATGCCGGGGACGAGTTGTTGTCTCGACTACAGCTCGATCTGGATGTGCTCCACATCGGTGAACTCCACGCCAAGGCCCGCGGCCCGCGTGTTGTTGGCGCGGAAGTACATCCGTGCGAGGCCGTCGGCCGCGATCTGCTGGAGCTGCTGCTCGGTGGCGCCCTGCTCGCGGGCGGTGAACAGGCGGTCCGCGAACTCCGGCGGCAGGGCCTGGGTGATGTCGCGGATGCGGGTGTCGTCGGTCGTGCCCGGCGCGGCGGTGAACCCGAACCGGGCGCGGGTGGAGACGACCAGGCCGGCCGTGGACGCGGCCCGCTTCTTCGCCTTCGCCCGGATCTGGGGCTGCCACCGTTTCTTGACCTCACGCTCTATGCGGTCACGCAGGTCGCGGCGGGGCCGCTTGAACTTGCCCGTGACGTACCGCTCCACGGTGCGCTGGGAGATCCCCAGGGCCTCGGCGGCGGCCTTGGTGCCCTTGAGCTGCTTGACCAGGTATTTCATCTGCGCCTGGGCGCTCTGCGGGATGCGGCGGGTGAACGCCCCCTCCAGCGCGGCGTCCAGGCTGTCCCCGATCGAGTCGGCCATCGTCGGCTACTCCCCTTCCCCGGAGGCCGGGTCGGTCTTGATGAGGTTGGCGAGGTTGAACACGGCGCCCGCCTCTTCGAACTGGGCTTCTGCCCACAGCACGGTCTGAGTGCCCTGGTGCTTGACCATGCCCGGCGAGACACCGAGCCGGAAGGTGCCCGGTACCGGCTTGCCCTCGTCCGTGTACGGCAGGACGTCCAGCGGGGAGGGCCCGGTGGAGGGGTAGACGATGCAGTCTGTGCCGATCGCGACGGGGTAGCGGCCGGTCGCGGCAGCGGTCTTGAGGATCTTGCGGTGCATCCCGATCCGGACGGTGGCCAGCACGGCGGCCCGGATGTCGGGGCGCCACGTCTCCCGCGCGAGGGCCGGCCACGGCTCGTAGTACGGCACCTGGCCCCGGCTGCGCTGCCTGAGTTTGCCGATGCCGCCCTTCGCCGTGGACTTGATCGCGTTCAGCAGCAGCGCCATCGTCGGGTCGACCTGCTTGTGCACCGTTATCGCGTCCAGGAACTCCTGGCCGCCCATCGTCGTGGTGACCCCGAGGTCGGCCATCGTGGCCACGTACGCGTCCCGCAGCCGGTTGTACCAGGGGTCCAGGTAGCGGCCGGATTCCAGACGTACGTGCGCCTCGATCGGCGCGACCTCGAACCCCAGCTCCTGCGCGTAGGCGACGGTGGGGGTGGCGTACCAGGCCGGGCCGGTCGGGCGGTCGCCCTTCGGCGTGAACGGCGAGGGCAGCAGGCCGGCGTCCAGGGTGCGCCCGCCGGTCTCCACGCGGGACAGGTCGACGTGGCTCAGGTCGACCAGCCACGAGCCGGGCACCTTCGGGTCGAAGACCGGGTTGCCGGTCAGGTGGGTGGGGGCGCCCAGGCCGACGGTGAGGCCGTTGGTGGCCGCCGCGAACGCCATGTTGACGTCGATGGCGACCAGGTACGGCAGCATGCACTCGTCATCGGTCAGCGGCCGGCACCAGTCGTACGGCTCCTCCATCAGCATCTCTGCCGGAGTGCGCAGGTGGTGGCGCTCGAACTTTCCCTTCAGTTTCGGGTGCTCGTCCGGGACCTCGCACTCCACGTGCTCGTACACCGCCGTCAAGGCGTCCGTGTTGAGGGCCCGCTCGAACTCGCCGGTGGTCTCGTTCTTCTCCGCGCGGGTCGGCGGCCGTAGCGCGGTCATCAGCTCCAGGCCGGTCGTCGACGTGGTGCCGCGCGGCGTCATCACCCGCTGCGCGTACGTGCCCAGGTACCGGGCGAGGTCGGCTGGGTGCATGCCCGGCAGCTGCGGGTCGTCCTTCTTGTCCCACTCCCGGGCGTCCAGCGCGTTCCACGACGGGATGCACAGTTGCACGCAGCGCCGCCGGGGGCCCTCCGGGTCGCGGAAGAGGCGCGCCCATGGCCCCAGTCCGCGCTGGGTGAGCTGGAGTTCGGCCCGCTGGATCTGCTTGACCACCTTGTGGCTGTCCTTGAGCCGGCCCGTACGCCGTTCCTCGTCCGACAGGGCGGCGGGTAGGCCGTAGCGCTCCAGGGCGGCCGGGGTGAGGACCAGGATCGGGTCGGCGTCGCGGCCGTTGCGGTGCAGGCGGGTCTGACCGAGGCGGGCTTCGGTGATGGTCCAGTCGACCAGCGCGGGCAGCGACTTGGCGGGCACGTCCAGGACCAGGCCGCCGACGCAGTAGGCCGACACCTGCCCGTCCTCGCAGTCGACGACGGCGAGCGGGCCGTTCTCGAAGCGCGGGTCGACGACGGCCGCTGGGGCGGCGGTCTTCTTCACCGCCTTCTTCGCGGACGGCCGCCGCGACGTCGACGCCGGCCTGGTGGAGCTCGCCGCTGGGTGGGCGGGCGGCTTGGCAGCGGCCGGCGCCATCGCGGATGGGGTTTCCGGAGCGGAGGTGGTGGTGAGCGTGTCCGGCACCGCAGAGTCGGGGGCCGTCTCGGTGGCGGAGGCGGGGAAGCGCACGGTGAGGCCTTCGAGCAGCCGGGCGTACGCGGTGCGCTGCGGCGGCCGCGGTTCGTTCTTACCCGCCTCCCAGTTCGCCACCGCCTCCCGACGTGTGCCGAGCACCTTCGCAATGTCGGTCTGCGTCAGACCGGCGGCCTCACGCAGGCGCCGACGTTCCGCAGGGGTCGGCAGGTCGTTCTGGTCGACCCGATTCAGCAGCGCATCGACATTGTTGAGCAGCTCGTTCTCAGTGGGCACTGAGCTCACCTCCATCAGCACCCTACGCCAAGCACTTATTGGATCGATCAATGATTCGCGCATTGGATCGCACATTTTGGATGGGGTGCGGGGCTTGGTCTGTGTGTCACAGCAGTGCTCCGGTCAACGGTCCACGGCGGGCAGGTGGGCCAGGCCGGTGTCGAGCATGATGCGGTCGACGGTCTCATGCAGAGCACTGTCGGCGCCGATGACGGTCTCAGTGCCGCCGGGCAACAGATCGCGCGGCCGGTACCAGTCGCGCAACTGCGTCTCGCTGACGTCGTCCGCGATCGGCTTGGTGGCGTGCCGGGCGAGGGTTTCACCGAACGGGACGTCCAGGTAGTAGCCGTGGGTCGGGCCGCGGTGGTCGGCGCGCAGCTCGGTGAGCATGTCGCCGTAGTGCTCGGCGTAGAGGATGCCTTCGATGACGACGTGGAATCCGGCGTCGAGGGCGTAGCGGGCGGTCAGGCCGATCAGGCCGATGTTCGCGGCGCCGGGCCGGTCCCGTTCACGGAGCACGATGCGGCGGAGGTTGTCCTGGCCGACGACGGCCAGGCCGCGGCCGAACCGTTCGCGCAGGCCGGCCGCGACGGACGACTTCCCTGAGGCGCTGTTGCCACGCAGGACGACCAGCCGGGTTTCTTCGGTGCCCACCATCACGCCAGCACGTTACCGACGGCCAGTGACACCATCGGAAGCATTGCTGGGTGGCTTCACCCCAGCGCTATCTCGGGCTGACTCATCATGTCAGGACCCGACGCAGGCTCTCAGGATCGACGGCCATATGGGGCCGTGCCGCTGCGGACGATGGGCAGATGGCGGAGATATCGCGTGGCGAAGGCCTTGCTCAGCAGGTGAACGCCGTCTGGGTACGGCGTCGGCTCATTTGCGCTTGGGCTCGTACGGGCTCCAGCCACGCAGGTAGGGGCGCAGGTCCTCTGGTGTGATCGTCGGAGGGTCCGGTAGTCGCGGGTTCTGGAGTACGGGGTCGATGCGGTCGGCGTAGGCCCGGGCCCAAGCGGTCCAGGCCGTGACTCCTTCGGCCGCTGCGGGATCGGTGTCCTGGTGGTCTTCCAGTGCGTCGCAGTAAGCGCGAATGACAGTGGCTTCCTGCCAGGCCTGCACCTGCGTGCGCAGGGTCTTCAGCCGGTGATCTTCCACCAGGGCGGTGCGAGCCTGCTGCATCGCGGTCAGCCAGCGTTGGCGTGTCTCTTCCTCTTTGCGCTGCTGGGCCTGCCGTCGTTCGTAATCGGTCTGTGCGCGGTGGGCAATTTCTCGTAGGAGGGCGGGGAGTTTGTCTTCCAGGCGCCAGCGTTGCCGGTCTCCCCAGTGAGAGCGGCGGCCTCGATGCGCGTAGGTGTGCTGGAGGCTGAGGCCGAGTTGATGGGAGGGGCGCGTGGTGTGTGCGGTCACGCGTTGCCAGGCGTACTTCGCGCCGCTGGGGTCGGGGACCTCGTAGGCGCCTTCGTGGAAGGAGAGCGGGAAGGAACTGTCGCCGATGGTGATCACCAGGCTGGCGGCTGAGCCGGACTCGGGGTTGCTGACCGTGTAGTTCTTGGCTTCTGCTGCATGACAGAGGGCGTGGAGGATACGGCGGGCGCGGGGCTGGCAGTCGGGGCAGGCCGGGATGTGCGCTGTGGCGGCTGCGGGGTGCAGGTGGTCTGGGGGCAGGTCGTCGGGGACGGGGACGGTCTCGTCTGGGGACGTGGAGCGTCGTGGTGGTGGGCCTGGGCGCAGGGTGATGACCAGGTCGCCTTTGTCTCTTCCGGTGTGCTGGAGGTGGTGGCCGTCGGGGACCAGGTGGTCTGCGCGTGCGGTGTGCAGGGCGCGGCGCCAGCGGGCGCGCTCGTCCGGGGTGGGGTTGGCGATGTGCAGGGTGCCGCCGGCTTGCTGGAGTCTGCTGATCAGTTCGGCCGCCTCGGGTGCCGTCGGCGGGGCAGCGGCGCTCGAGGGCGGGGCGGGCGTGGCGTCGGCGTGAGCGAAGTGCTGGAGACCGGCTTCGGTGGGGGCAGCGGTCCAGCGGCCGTCGGTCCGGGGCGTGGTGACCAGGCCCCGGTTGCGCAGGGCGTAGACGGTCGCGGCGAGGCCGGAGTCGTCGGAGGTGATGGGTGTCTCGCCGTGGCAGATGCGGCGCAGGGCGTCGAGTTGGCGCTCGTTGAGCTTGGTGCGGGCCACGGAGCTTCCTGTCGTTGGTGCCCGGACGGTCGGGGTGTCAGTCGTCGCGTTCGGCCTGGCGCAGCGTCTCGAGGGGGATGCCGAGTTCGCGTTCGAACCGGTCGGCCGCTTTGGTCTGTCCGGCCTGGCGGAGGCAGCCGATCGACTGTTCCATGAGTTTCCCGATGCGGAGCACTTCGTCACGCAGGGCCTTCAGCTCCTCGTGGCTTTCCACCGCATCGGTGCCGCACCACTGACGCAGCAGGTCGCGGGCGGGTTTGGAGCTGCGGTCGACCTCGGCACAGATCTCGGGGCTGATGTAGGTGCCGGGGTTCTTGCCTCGGCCGCGGTAGTAGTGGCCGTAGATCGCTTCTTGCTGTGCCTGGCGTTCGTGTTGATCCAAGAGGGTTACGAGGTGGTCGGCCTGAGTGCGGGCCAGGAGACGTGCCACCTCGACGGTGGTGGGCCAGGGTGCGGTCAGCGTGCCGTCGGTGTCGGTGAAGGCCCGCGGATCGGTGTGGAAGAAACGTTCGGGGACCTCGAGGAGCGCGGCCAGAGCGGGCACGTCTTCGATGTACAGCAGGCCTCGATCGCGGTAGTTGACGCCGAAGGTCACCAGCTCGTCCCAGAGGCGTTCGTCGAACAGAATGATGACCGCCCGGAAGGCAGGATCCTCGTCGTCCGGGCTGTCTTTCGTCAGTTCGCTCCACTGCTGCTCGCGGGCCAGCCACACGTCCTTGTTCTGCCAGAGGACGCGCAGCCGGGCCGGCGGCACCCACTCCTCGCGGCCCTCGGCGTCCTCGGCGACGAAGCGCACTTTGATGCGCAGCGGGCGCTGTGCGCCGATCTTCAGCACCTCGACCTCTTCGACGGGGCCGTGGTGCGGTGCCGTTCGGTGCGCCCACCGCTCCCCCACTTCCATACGCCGCTCCTCCTTGCGTCACCGTCACGTCCACCATCCTGCTCCCGCGGTACCGCGGGGGCCGTGATTGTGGCTCCGCGGGCCGTCCTGTTCTGGGAGTGCCGTTCACACTGCCTGGAGGTACGGGGCGGGGCCCGGGAGCAGGCCCCGTGGTCGTCGAAGAGGTTCAGGGCCGGCGGAACAGTCGCCGCAGGGCTTTGCGCAGCCGGGCCAGCCGCGGCCGCGCAAACGTGATCGAGGCGGACGGCTGCGGCTGCGGCTGCGGCTGCGGCTGCGGCGATGCTGCCGTGTCTTTCTCGGCCGTCGCCACTGGCCGCGTCGGGTGCGCGGCGGGCGTAGGGGGCAGCTGGGTCTGTGCCTGGGTGAACTGGGCGCGGGCCTGGGCGCGTCGGTAGCTTTCGCGGCCGTGTTGGACGCGTTCCAGCTCAGCCATGGTCTTGGGTGCGGCGGCCAGCAGTGTGGGGGCGGTCAGGGCCCGCAGCGGAACGGGGACCAGACCCCACCAGGTTGCATCCGTGGCCGGCCGGGGGTGGCTGATCTTCCAGTCCCGTTGGAAGGGGGCGGCTGGGCCTGTCCAGTTCTCTCCGGTGCGGGGTTGGTGGAGAACGGCGTGTCCGCCGAAGGGAATCAGCAGGAGTCCCTGGGCGCGCCAGGCGACGGCGACGGATGTGGCGGCCAGGCGGCGCTGGGTGGCGGTGGGGGTGAGGCGTTCCAGGCGCTGGTTTTGCCGGTGGAGGCGGACGGTTATCTGTCCGAGGTCGTGGGTGTGGGCGGGGGTGAGGCGGTCGTACAGCAGCCAGTGACGCGTGGTGGTGTCGTGGGCCGCGTGGGCCAGTTGATCGGCTTGGTGGGGGGACAGTTCGCTGGTGTAGGCGAGGTGGACGGTGGTGGTGCCGTGCGGGGCGTGCAGCCGCACGGCCAGCACGGGTGGGCAGTCGCCGTCTGCGATGGCGGTGACAACCAGCTCAATGTCCGTGCCGGGCTGGGCGGTGTGGAGGTGTTGGGCCAGGGTGCGGGCATGACGGACGGCCGCGGGGACGCTGGCTTGGCGGGCGGGGCTGGCGTTGCAGCGGTCCGGGTCGTGGCGGGTGTGGCGGAAGCGGGCGGTGTAGTCGGGGCGGGTGCGGGGGCCGCAGTACTCCAGGGGCAGGCCGCAGGCTAGGCAGCGGTAGCGGTCCTGGGCGCGCCCGCGGGGCAGACGCTGGGCCGGGCCGGCGGAGACGGTGAGGTCGAGCAGGAGGCCGGTGCGGGTGTCGAGGGCGATGTCCCCGCTGCGCGAGCGCGGCCGGCGGGCAGGTGCGGTGCGGGCCGGCACGGAGGCGGGGGCGGGCTGGGTGGTCTGCGCGGTCATGGGCGGGCTCCAAGACGAGGTCCGGGGAAGAGCGGTTCGTCTTGAGGTTGCGGCGGTGGGGAATTGTCCACACGGGCCGCTGAGGGTTCGTGCAGGTCGGCTCTGGACATTGTTGGCAATGTCCAGGACAACGTCATGGTGCAGGTGGGGGCGTGGATGGCCGACGGCAAGAAGCGGGGGCGTAAGCCGGCACCGATCCGGGCGGAGACGCCTGAAGCACGGCGGCTGACGGTGTTTCTGCGCGAGTTGTGGGAGCGGTCCGGCAAGACCTACAACGATCTCGCGGCGGAGCTGAACTGGTCGCGTTCCAGTATCGGCAACCACTACAGCGGCGCTGTCCCATCCCGCCGGGTCGTGGTGCAGCTGGTGGAGGCGACCGCGTTGCCGCACGAGGTGGAACAGAAGAAGGCGGAAGCGGTCCGCCTGTGGGAACGCGCTGCCAATCCGCCCTCCGCCCAGGTAGCCGTGCGCCAGCAACCAGCCGGCACTCCCCCTGTGGTGGCCCGCTACCTGCACGACGGTCACTCCCGGTTATCCGAGGTCGACCAGCAAAGCCGCCGGCTGGCCAGAGAGTTGGCGACCGCTCAGGAACTGGTGGTGATGCTGACCGCGCTCAACACCAGCCTCGACGCCCGCCTGCAGCAGCTGGCTACCGCATCGGATGAAGGCGACAGCGAGCAGGCCCAGCAGCAACTCGCCGAGGTACTGCATCATTTGGAGCAGACGCAGAAGGATCTCGTGGAGGCCCGTCAGGCGCGTGATCAGGCAGAAGCGCTGGCCGCGACCGCCCGCCGCCGCTGTCTGGAGCTCGAAGAAGAACTTGCCCTGCTGCGGCTGCTCGATCCCGACACTGCCCCCTCCTCTGCATCTTCGGACCCGGAGGCGAGGCCGGACCTGGATACTCAGGCACTGCTCGCCGACCCGGCAGAAGCACTACGCACCGCCCGGCGCCTGCTGGACGAGGGACGCGTCCTGCGTGCAGAAGCAGCCGACTTCCTGGGAGTGGCCGCTTCAACTGCCGCCACCAGCCAGGTGGTACGGCGCAGCGAGCGCTGGCAGGCCTCCACGCTCGTGCTGGGGCGGGCCCTGGGCTGCGTGCTGGCCATGAGCAGCGCAGCCGTCCAGGTCGCCACCCCTGCCGCCTGGCACCTTCTGACCGCTCCGGTGCTGATGCTCGGCGTTGTTCTGGCCATCGACCCATGGCACTGGATCGCCGTGGCCTGGCCCTGGATACGCTCCGCCTTCCGCCGGGAGCCGCTCCCGCGACAGCTCCCGGTCCTGCTCGGTGATCTCGCTCCCCGGCTGATGCGCGGTCTGACAGCGATACTCGCGGCCGCCGGGGCCGGCTACACCACGTCCCTCGCCCGCAACGATCACCTGTGGTGGCTCTGCCTCACCCTTCCCGGTGCCGCGGTCATGGCGCTGGTCACGGTGTGCGGCTACGACCGCAGTCTTGCCCAGACGCTGCGCGCGGCACTCGCCGACGTACTCGCCGACCTCAAAGCCCCGGCCATCCCCGCCACGCAGCCGCCCCCCGGCCAGCGGCGGCTCCCAGTGCGGCAGCGGTGGCTGCAGATCCTGGACGGCCGGTGGATCGACACCCGCGCCGATGAAATCAAGGCTTTCCTGCGCCGACCCTGGAGTCCCCACACGCCCTGGTGGCTGCTGATCTGCCTGACGCCGTTGGTGTTCCTCGCACTCGCTCCCCTCAGTGTGGTTCTCGAACGGTTCTTCAGCCCCCTGGCCAAGCATGCGGGCGCGGTGTGGGCCACCATCAACCAGCCCGTCACCCGCTTCTTCGCCACCCACACCGGCGGACTGCCGCTCACCGCGTCAGAAGTCCACACGTTGTGGCTGACAGGCGGAATCGCTATCGGCCTGCTCTCCGCCGCTACCCGTGCTTTCGCAGCCCGCTTGACCTGGGCGCTGTGGGGAGCAGCAACCATCTGGATGACCTGGACCGGCACACCCGCCACCACACGCCCCACAGCAGCCGGCCTGACCGCCCTCGTCTGGGGAACCGCCTCCGTCATCGCGCTCAACGGCCTCGGCTCACGCCCCCGCGTCACCACCATCAACCTCATCGGTGACGTCCACGGTGCCCTCCAAAAGCACCATTCCGCAGACTCGCCCGAGAGCAACACGAACGGCCAAGAAACCAACAGCACACAGCAACCACCAGCTGCCTCTGCATGATCTGCGCCGTCTACGGACCCTTCAGACGGCTCGGCGCCCACTTCCGCGCGGCTGGCGCTGGTTCTGAGCCATCCTGGAGCCGAACGGGTGGGAATGGCGGTTTACATGGCGAGTAGTGAGGCGATTTGCCTAGGCTGCCTCGGCATGAAGGGGCGGCCATCGGGGCCCGCCTCACGGTGATGGCTGCGGGAGAACAACCGGTGAACCGCAAAGGCGGGTACGGCAAGTTGGTGCGGGACCGGATTCCGCAGATCATCCGCGAGAAGGGAGCCGAGCCGGTCACCTACGTCGCGGGTCCAGAGGAGTACCGCAACCGTCTACGGGACAAGCTCGGCGAGGAGGTCGCCGAGTTCCTGGCGGCTGACGACACCGAGGCGCCGGAGGAGCTTGCGGACGTACTGGAGGTCCTGCACGCGCTCGCCGCGGTCCTGGGGGTCGACGCGGGGCAGCTGGAGAAGATCCGCGAGATCAAGGCGAGTGAGCGCGGAGGCTTCGCGGATCGGATCGTCTGGACCGGCAACCGCTAACCGCGCGGCTCATTCGGCCGTCGTTTGGTACGCAATGTCGTATGCGACTGCATGCGTTCGTTGGTACGCGACTTCGTGCACCAGGTTGCAGGCAGCCGAGGATGTTCGCTGGTACGCCTTACGTCGTCGGCTTGGTCAGGACGGCGTAGCAGACCCCGGGCAACGGCAGCACCGGGGCGCCCTCAGCTGGCTGGAGGCCGGCCTGGCGGGCGAGGGCGGTGATCTCGCCGCCGGCGATGCCGCGCTGGAAGGTCCCCTTGGACTGGCTGGACCAGAATCCGTCGTGGTGGATGCTCCAGCCGCCGTCCGCAGCGGCCTTGGTGATTTCCTCGGGCGAGCGGGTGACTGCCACGACATACCCGCCGGGGCGGGCGAAGGACGCCGCGTCCTTGAGAGCCTGGATCCGCTGCCAGGGGTCGGGCAGCACGTTGAGGACGAACATCGAAGTGACCAGGTCGAACTCACTCCGCTGGGGCCGGGGCCAGCCGAAGTCGTCGTGGGGGTCGAAGCCTTCCGCGTCCAGGCCCGTCGAGCGGTAGTGGGCGACGTCGGCGCCGCGGCCGCATCCGTGGTCCAGGATGCTCCGGATGCCGAGCGGGCCGGTCAGGTGCTTGGTCACCGCCCGGGAGGCCGGTGAGGGCGCCTGGCGGCTCATAGCGGTCTTATGGGGCTGGTACTCCCGCCTTGTTGAGGTGTCAGCCGGGTGGTCGCCGGTCAGCTCGCTCAGCGCGAAGAGCACGTCGTCCGGCTCGGCTGCCTGCAGGGTCAGAGGCAGGTCGATCAACAGCGCGGAGTGGTCGGTGAAGGACGCTGGACCACTTCGCACCGAGTCGTCCACGGTGATGGTGGTCGTCGCCGTCAGATGGTCGCTGAGCAGGGCGAGATCGCAGCGGAAGCGGCTGGGCCTGCCGTTGAAGACCCGTTCAAAGGTGAAGGCTGGCACCTCCTCGGCGGTGGTGTCGACCAGGCCCGCGACCCGCATCAGCTGCCGTAGAGCCGTGCGTTCGGCCTGGGTGGTGAAGTCACTAGTCTCCTCGCCGAACAGGCCGTCCGCGGGACGGGGCGCAAGGTTGAAGTCCCCGCAGACGAGCAGTGGGCGTCCCCTCTCGGCAGTCGCCATCATGGTGAGTTGGGTCAGTTGGGCGGCCCGGGAGGCACTGCCGTAGGAGTCGAGGTGCACCTGAAGGACGACGAGCCACTCCAGCTCGACCCGCTGCACCCACGGAGCAGGCGAGGACACGGCTGGCGGGGCAAGGTTCTCGTGGACCCAGGCGGCCAGGTGCCCGTCCCCGCCGGCGAACGCGAAGCCCGCCAGGGCTGGCGGCGTCCGGTCGGCAGGCTTGTACGGTTCCTGCGCGAGCACGATCTTCACGCCGTGCTCGCGCAGCCAGGTGGCAAGGTTGGAGCGGGCGCCGGTGGCGCCGAGACGCTTGTTGAGGTTGACCGAGGCCAGCAGCACGAAGGTCCTCCAGAGCGGGGATTACAGGGGCAGGGGCCTGCCGGAGGCAGCCTCGTCACGGAAGGCGTCCCACAGGATGTTCAGGGGGTGAGAGGCGTCGTACGTCTCGCGTTCCCCTTTCCGGGCGAAGACGCCGGAGACCAGCTGGAGCATGGGGGTGAAGTCGTCGGCGAAGTCGATGAGCCGGAAGCTCTCGCTGGTGGGCAGTCGCCCGTCGATGGCGGCCTGCCCAATCGAGCGGGCACACAGCATGCACCCATAGGTCATGCGGGAGCGCAGCAGGGCGAGTCCGTAATAGATGTCATCGATCTCGGCGGCGATCTGCAGCTGTGAGCGGAAGTCGGGCCCGTACCAGCGCTCGACAAAGTCGGTGATCACGCCGCGTGAGGGGATCACCAGCGGTAGACTCCGCAGCCGGTCGACACCGACGGTCTTGGCCGCGAGCTCGCGGACCGGCAGGTTTGTCAGGAGGGCCAGGCCCTCACGATGCCACTCCAGGAAGTCGTATTCAGGGGCGACTTGCTCGACGGCGGCGTCGGCCGCGAGGCCGCCGCACAGCAGGTCGACCTGGTTGGAGTCCAGGCGTGCCCAAAAATCGCGGGTCCGCACATGTACGACTTTCAGCTCGACCTCCCGCTCCAGCAGCGTCGGGGCGACTCGCTCCCATACCCGCCCCAGGAAGCCGAGGGTGAACTCGGTCGTCCCCACCGTCAGCATCGAGCCAAGCCGGCGCCGGGAATCAGCTATGCCCTGCAGCCAGTCGGCGAAGGTCGCCCGCGCCCGCTCGACGACCTCCAGTCCGGTTGGGGTGAACAGGAAGTCCCGGCCCCGGCCTTGCTTGACCACCAGTAACTCGCCGGTCAGGGACTGGAAGTTGCGGTTGAGGATGTCGAGCTGCTTCTGCACGCTGGACTGCTCGCGTCCCAGCATCTTCGCCGCGGCCAGCGCAGTCCCCGTCTCCCTCACGATGATCAGCGTCCGCAATTGGTCCCAGGTCAGATCCAGAAGGTCCGGGGAACACGAGATGAGGTCGGCGCGGAACCCCTCCGGACCCGGCAGCCTCAACGGCCCGGACGGCAACGACGGCACCATGACGCCCCCTCCTGACGCGGACTCGCCCAGCTTGCACTGTCCGCACGGCCAGCGGAACTGAACTTCTCCGCATTTCACCCCGAGAAAACCTTTAAATGTCCGATCGGACATATGGATATCGCGGACTATCCCGGGGAACATTTCAGCAACCGCCTTCGATTCGAAAGGCGATGACCACAGCACTGTCTGGCCCCGGGGGATGAGCCATGCTCTCAGCCGAGTCGATCACCTGCCTGATCACACAGAACGCTATGGAATGGCCTGGGCAACTCCGCGGCGACGGACTGCTGTTGACGCTCGGCTCACCACTGCAACCGCTCACCGCGCCCAGCGCGCGGGTCATCGACCTGGCTGACCAGTCAAGCATCGACGGCCTCTACAGCGAGCCGGTCACCCACTGGACGAGCTACGAGATGAGGCCGGGCGAGATGCTGCTAGGCGCGGTCGAACAGCCGCTGCGGCTCGGCCCCGGAGTGATGGGCATGATCGGCGGACTGAGCCACCTGGCCCGTGTCGGCCTGGCCGTCCACGTCACCAGCCCGTTCGTTCTGCCCGGCTGGAACGGGCATCTGACGCTGGAGCTGGTCAACACCGGCCCCGCCGTCCTGCGTCTGCACCACGGCATGCCGCTGGGGCGCCTGCTCGTCTTCGCCCTGTACGGCCCCCGCTCCGACGACGTCGCACCCCACCCCTTCTACGGCCACGAGTCCGACCTGAAGAGCCGATACGCCGACGAGTTTCCCGCCAATCCGAGTCAGAGGTGATCGTGATGGACTGCCAGTTCTGCACCGAGTTCACGGCACGCGAGAACACGCCCCGGATCATCACCGAGACCACCGGCGGCTGGGTGCTGCTGCCGACCATCGGCTCCCTCACCCCGGGCTACTGCCTGTTCATGCCGCTTGAGCACCTGGACGCCGCCGCCGACGTCACCCCTGCTGCACTCGCCCGGGTCGCCGAGGAGACCGAACAGATGCGCACACTGATCCAGGCCCGCTACGGGCCGGTGATCCTGGCCGAACACGGCCCGCGCGACTGCGAGTTGGGGGCATCGTGCTGCAGCCACTGCCACCTGCATCTGATCCCCGTCCCCGACCCGGACGCGATCACCGCCGCCTACGAGAAGACCGGCGGCCCCGGCCGACGGCTCACCTCCATGGTGGCCCTCCCGGAGGCCGCGGACGGCTCCTACCTCTACCTCTCCCCGCGGCCCGGCGAGCACTACTACTGGCCTTCGGCCGGCTTCGCACGGCAGTTCGTACGCCGGGTCTGCGCGGTCCAGCTCGGCATCGGCGACTTCTACGACTGGCGGGATCACCCCTTCACCGCCCACCGCGAGCGCACGTTCGCCGAGCTGTCCGCCGACCTGCGCCCTGCGGACGCCGTCTGAGCCAAGAGAGAGGGGAACGGCGCGATGGCGATACCCCTGCCCCGCCCGTTACATGCGCTCACCGCTGCCGAGCTGGAAGCGGCAGCCAGGGACCGACGCTGGCCGAAGTGGCAGACCATGGCCCTGCTGCACTCGCTGAAACTGCCTGTGCTCAACGCCTGCCTCGTCCAGCCTGGCGACAGCGCAGGCACCGTTCGCACCGCCGCCCAGATTCTGGCCGCCGCCACCGGTGCCGAGACGCTGATGATCCGCTCGGACGGCGGGGTGGAGAAGAAGCAGTACTACCGCGGCGGCAACACCTTCCCCATCAAGGAGATCGGGCCTCGGGCCGCCGAGCTGCTGGACGACGGGCGGGCGGTGATCCTCGCGGAGCCCACCAACCGCTTCACCAACCGGCTCACCGTCCTGGTCCGCATGGACAGGCCCGGCCCCGGCCGCCCCGGTGCGCTGACCCTGGAAGCCCTCGGGCCCGGCTACGACGTCGCGGACCTGACCCGCGGGCACATCCCGCCGCAGGTCACCGCCCACCTCCACGACGTCGACTTCGCCTGCTACCAGCCGCCACGCTGGCACGAGTGGAAGATCACCGGGGACCAGTGCCCCGGCGGCGAGGACGTCCGCCGCATCCGTCGCCTTGAACGGCTCGCCTCCCAGACCCTCACGGACGGCGGCCACCTCAACGGCGAGACCGGCGCCGAGCACGCCGAACACTGGCTGCGGCAACGCGGCTACCTGCACCTGTTCGGACCACAACCGACCCGCGAGGCCCTTGCCAGACGTGCCCGCCAGCTGTTCGAGGACGCCTTCTTCCTCGCCCGGTCCCAGCCGAACCGGAACTGGCACTGCCTGGCCACCGCGCTCTCCGTCTTCGAGGAACCCCGCACCGTCTACTGGGACCTGGTCGACGGCGAACGCAAGTACGCCGCGACGGCACCGGCCGCCGCCCGACACAAGGAGCGGGCTGTATGAACACCCCACCGATCTACCTCGACCACCAGGCCACCACTCCACTCGACGAGCGCGTTCTCGAGGCAATGCTGCCGTTCTTCACCCATGAGTACGGCAACCCCTCCAGCCCGCACGCCTGCGGACGCACCGCCGCGAGGGCGATCCGCACCGCCCGCCAGCAGGTCGCCGACCTGGTCGGCGCCAAGAACCCACTGGAGCTCGTCTTCACCTCCGGCGCCACCGAGGCCAATCACCTCGCGATCCTCGGCGCCGCCCTGGCCGCCCGCCCGCACGGCGGCCACATCGTCACCACTGCGATCGAGCACAAGGCCGTCCTCGCCGCCTGCCAGCAGCTCGTCGATCACCACGGCTACACCCTCACCCGCGTCAGCGTCGACCGGCACGGCCGAGCCCACCCCGCCGACATCGCCGCCGCCCTCACCCCGAACACTGTGCTGGTCTCCGTGATGCACGCCAACAACGAGATCGGCACCCTGCAACGGCTCGCAGCCATCGCCGAGATCACCGCCCCGCGCGGCATTGTCCTGCACACCGACGCCGCCCAGAGCACCGGCTACGGACTCCTCGACGTCGCCGAACTCGGCGTCGACCTCGCTTCCCTGTCCGCCCACAAACTCCACGGCCCCAAAGGCATCGGCGCCCTTTACATCCGCGGCGGCCTCCGCATCACCGCACAGCAGACTGGCGGCGGACAAGAACGCGGCCTGCGGGCCGGCACCCCCAACGTCCCCGCGATCGTCGGCTTCGGCGCCGCCGCCCACCTCATCACCACGGACGCGGTCCCGCCCCCGACCCGCATCCGGGCCCTGCGTGACCGGCTCCAGGACCGCCTCCTGGCCACGCTCCCCGGCGCCACCGTCAACGGCCATCCGCACCGGCGACTGCCAGGAAACCTCAGCCTCACTCTCCCCGGCATCGAAGCCACCGACCTCCTCGACCGCCTCCCCGGCATCGCCGCATCCACCGGCTCGGCCTGCAACACCGGAAGCGGCGAACCCTCCCACGTTCTCACCGCGATCGGACTCACCCGCAACCAGGCCCGAGCCACCCTCCGGCTCAGCATCGGCCGCACCACCACCGACACCGACATCGACCAAGCCGCCCACCTCATCACCCGCACCGCACACACACTGATGCCGACGCCCGCCAACGCGGCCTAACACTGCAACAGTGCGTTGCCGTGACGGCCGCGTTCGGCCGACAAGGATTACCGACGGGCCAAGTGGAACCTCGCAGGCACAGACGGACCAGAGGTCTTCCAGTACGACCTCGCGTGGCCACGTCCGTACATTGCCGGATTACTCAGACGGGTGGGCTGCCGTCGGGGTGGTGGTGGATCCAGGAGAGGCCGCCCAGGTCGAGGCGCTGGCGGGTGCGGGTGACCGCTACGTAGGCCAGGCGGGCTTCGGCGTCGTCGATGGGGTCGGGGGGTCTCGTGGTGCTTGTCTGTTCGTCGGTCGTGCTGTCGTTGGGTCGGGCGAAGTCGTCTGCGATGAGCACGCGGGGCCATTCGCGTCCTTTGGCCTTGTGGGCGGTGGAGACGGTGACCTGGGCGTGCTGTTCGGGTGTGAGGTGGGCGAGGGCGGTGAGGATGGCGTCGGGGCCGTGGGTGTCGACGAGGTTGACTAGGGGTTGCAGGTCGCGGCCGGCGGGGTCGTGGGCGGCGTAGTCCTGCAGGTCGCCCCAGCTGGGGAAGAGGAGCAGTTCGGGGTGGTGGGTGCGGTGGCCGTCTTTCAGGTCTCGGGCGGCGAGGGCCAGGGCCTGCAGGCTGTCGCCTCCGCCGGCGAGGGCGACCTGGTGTCCGGTGGCCATGAGGGTCATGACGTGGGCCATGGCGCCCATGTTGGTGCGGCACAGTACGGCGTCCGGCCGGGTGACGGGGCCGAGTTCGGTGGGCACCGCCGGGGTGCCGGTCAGGCGGATGGGGGCGTCGGCCAGGCGTAGCCAGCGGTTGGCTTCCGCGGCGAGGTCGGGGCCGAAGCGGAAGGACTGGGACAGGGTCAGGTGGGTGCCGTCGAAGCCGGTCATGATGTCTTTGGCGCCGCGCCAGTGGTAGATGGCCTGGGCGGAGTCGCCGACCATGACCAGTTGGGTGTGGTCGCGCTGGTTGAGGAAGATCTGTTCGACGACGGGGTTGGTGTCCTGGGCTTCGTCCAGGAGCAGGAAGTCGGCGTCGATGCGGGGGCGGGTGAGAGCCCAGATTTTCAGGTAGTGGTCGTGGTCGAAGCGGACGGCCCCGTCGTCCGGGTGTTGCAGGTCGGTCCAGGCTTTGCGGGCGAAGGGCACGATGTGTGCGGCGAGTTGGGCGTGGAGGTCGGGGTCTTCCAGGCCGCGCAGTGGGGGCACGTGGTGGGGGGTGATGGTCTCGTCGCCGGTGTGGCAGAAACGGGCGACGGTGCGAAGGGTGGCGTTGGAGAGGGCCTTCTGTGTCACCTGGCGCTCGCCGAGGTGCAGGTGCTTGGTGATGCCGAGGGCCTGGCCGGTCTGCCAGGCGGGGCGGCGGGGTGCGTTCAGGCGGCGGGTGTAGCGGCGGCCGACGGCCGCGTAAGCGAGTGCGTGTGCGGTCTTGCACTGGACAGTGTCCGGGAAGCGGGTGCGGGCGTCCTGGGCGATGGCCCGGTTGTAGGCGAGGTAGCGGCCGCGGCGTGTGGTGGCGTGGGCGAGGAGGGCGAGGGTGGTGGTCTTGCCGGTTCCGGCGCCGGCCTGGAGGGCGAGGTGGTCGCCGCTGTGGAAGGCGTCGGCGGCCGCGGCTTGTTCGTCTGTGGGGTTCATGGCCTGGGGCTTTCGGGGAGTTGGGTGAGTGCGTGGCCGACGGCGGCGATCAGGTGTGCGGGGCTGGTGTGGGCGAGGAGTTGGCGGACGGCGTGGTTGAGGCGGTCGGCTTCCTGGGCGGTGTGCTCGTCGAGGGCGCGGTGGATGGCTGCGTGTACGTAGCGTTCGGGGCTCTGGCCCGCGTGGCGGGCGTCTCGTTCCAGGGCGGTGTAGGCGGCCGGAGGGAAGGCGATGTTGAGCAGGACGTGTCCGTACGCGTCTGGGTAGTGGGTCGTGATCACGTCGATGGGCAGTCGGCCGGTGAGCTGCTGGCGCAGGCGGTGTGCGGCCCGTTCCGGGGTTTTACCGCCTGCCACGGCCATGAGGCGGCTGGTGTCGTGGTTGGCTGCGAGCGGCCAGTCTTGGCCAGCGCAGCGAAGCTCGGCCGCCGTCGCAGGCCGTGTCAGCACGATTTCCAGGGCGTGCTGCACTGTCACCGGCCCCCCAGCCCGCGTGCCGGAATGTGCGGCAGGCGGGTGCGGATGTGCGCCGCGTGCAGGAGGGGGTCGAAGACCTGCCAGTCGGCGAGGGTGAGATCGGGGGCGGTTCCGGTGGCGTGGGCGGGGCAGTGCTGGGCGCGCCAGCGTAGTTGGTGGGTGTAGGGCAGGTGGCTGAGGTCGTAAACAGCCATCGTGGTGCCGGGAAGGGCGAGTTGGCCGTGGTGGGGGCCGGTGGGCAGGAGTCTCCAGCGGCCCGCCAGGTGGCCGGGGGCGAGGACGGTGAGGGTGCAGCGGCGGCGTTGGCGGGTCTGGGCGACGCAGCGGATGTCTTCCAGGGGGCTGCGGCCGAGGTAGGGAACGAGGAGGATCCGGACGACGGGACGGATGGGCTGTCCGGCCTCGCCAGCTGGCGCAGCTGCAGGGGCCTGGGGGCAGGGCTGAGGGGTGAAGGCGCCGGTGTCGATGAGGCGGCGGGAGTGCACGGCGAGGTCACGGCGCAACGAGGTGAGCCGGGTATGGCCGATGTGGGAACGCAAAGGCTGCTGGGGACAGAGGACGGCGTGAGGGATGCGGCACCAGGCACTGCCGTCGTCGTGGGGGTGGGCGATGCCGCCGCCAATGTGCCAGCGGCAGGACGCCGGGGTTCCGACGACCGCGACGTCCGCAGGGTGCAGAGCGATGGGGCGGTCATCGTGGCGCGGGTACCAGTCGACGCGGTTGCCGCAGTGACGGCAGCGGCCGCTCTGCCCGGCGCGCAGCAGACGGCTGCGGCTGGCCGGGGCGATCTGCAGACCGCGACGGCGGGAGACGCGGCGGGGGCTGCCGTCCCAGTGACGGTCCGCGGGCAGGGGGTGGGAGTGCATGGCGGTGACCGTGCCAGGTGGCGCGCCGATGGCCGGGGGCGGCTTCCGGGGATGTCACACGATCGGCCCCATACATGGGAACAGCTGCCCGAGAGGTGGATCTTTCGTTCGATGCCGTCTCGCCCGGCCGGGTGATTCCTGTCCGTGTCCGATGAGCGGCCGGATCAGGGCTGAGGAGTGCCCGGGACGGGGTGACCTTCACACAGCGCGGTGAGGAAGCGTTCGATGGGGACGTCGAAGGCGTGGGCCAGCGCGTGCCAGGTGGTGACGGTCCCGGTGCTGCGGCCGTGCTCGAGGTCGATGAGGGTGCGCCGGGCCAGGTTGCTGCGTTCGGCGAGTTCGTCGTAGGTCCATCCGCGCTCGCCCCGCAGCCGCACGAGTTCGACGCGCAGCGCGTTGAGGTCGGGATCGGGCGGGATGATCGTCACCCCACCATCCGACGGTGCAGACCTCTGCCCCGTCAGTGCAGACCTCTGCACTTTCTTCCCTGGAGAGGATCGCGCGCCCCTGGTGCAGGGATCTGCACTACCGTGCGTCCGTCCGGAACGCCTGACCGCAGGCGATCCAGCCCTACGACACGAACAGACAGGAGGACGGTCGGCCGATGAGGCTCGGCGGTGCCGCGGTGCGGCGCATCTGGACGGTGGAACTGCATCCGCGGGCAGGCGGCCCCAACCTGGTCTGCGCCCAGTGCACCGCCCGCACGCCCGCATGCGAGGCGACTACCGCGCGGTCCGCCGCCCTGGCCCATCTGGCCTGCCACGCACGCGCCGACGCGCTGCCCGGGCACCTGCGCACCTGCCAGTGCCGGGCCCAGGGCTGCCGCTGGCATCCGCGCCACCGCGGCTGCGCCGGCCCGGTCCTGCTCGCCCTCACCCAGGGCCGCGGCGGCCGCGCCTGGCGGCTGGCCGACGCCTGCGCGGCCTGCGCGGCCGCGACCAGCCACACCGCCGTCGTCCCCGACACCCAACTCGGCAGCCCCCACTCCCCCGCCCCGTCGGTACCCGCACGTGGCCCACACCGGCTCGGAGCCGAGGAACACCTGCGAGCGCGGGAGACACTTACCTACCTCGCCGCCGCGCTGCCTCAGTTCACCTCCCCCGCCGCCCGCTTGCTCGCCGTCCAGTGCACGCTGCGCGCCGACGCCCGCGGTCACACCCGCCTGCCTGCGGGCCTGCTGCGCGGCATGCGCCTGCGCGGACGCAGGGAAGTCTGGGAGGAACTCGCCCACGCGGCCTGGCTGCGATGCCCCGACCTCAGGCCCACGCAGGTGGAGGTACAGCTGCTCGACGCCACCGTCCTGGACCAAGTTCCCGGCCGCAGATCACGCGGCCGCGCCGCCCACTGGGCACTGCTCCCCACACCGTTGCGCCTGCCCATGGCCTCGCCGCCTGCGCTGCGTCTGATCGCCTTGATCCTGTCCGCGCACAGCGCCGACCGCACGGTGTGCAGCATCGGCATGGATGTGCTCACCCGCCTGGGCGGGTATTCCTGGGAACAGACAGCCGAGTTGCTCGACCGGCTGGTCGCCCTGCGGGCGCTGACAGCATGGTGTCCCAACCGGGAGACAGACGAGGTGTTGTGGCAATCGCGCTCGCCTCACACGGAGCCGGGACCCCTCACGTGGCATCCGCGGCTGCCCCATCGATAAGAAGCTCTCGCGCCGAGACGATGTCCATCCGAGGGCACATGGCTCTGCGCACCGCACAGCGGAAACAGGGCTTCCCACCCGTAATATCGCTGGGCCGGAGCATACTGCGGCCAGAGCGTCCTTCCTGACGCGCCGCATCTGACCCAGCGAGGCTTCGCCAAGGTCAGGAACCCGAGGAGCGAGCGATGTCCGAAAGCACAACCCACAGCACCGAGTTGACTTCGCACTACGTCAGCCAGGTGACCAGCGACCTCGAACACAACGTCAAGGAGCAGGAACGCGTCACAACGGAACTCGCAGCACTGCACGAGCAGTTGGCAACGCTGCAGCGAGACCACACCGTCCTGCTCAACATGCAACAGGCACTTGGTGTCCCGGCCTCCCCACCCGAGCCGGCCAGCACCGGCAGCGCCACAGTTCCCTCCCCCAGGAAGAAGTCGGCGTCGGCATCCGGCACACGCCCGTCGGCGAAGAAGGCACCGTCGCAACGCTCCCAGGGCAAGACGGAGGCCGCGAAGACGGCGCAGCCCACTCTGGTCGACCTCATCCACCAGCATGTCGCCGAGCAGAGCGAGCCCCGTTCCGCGGCGGAAATCGCCGAAGTACTCAGGCAGGCCCACACCGAGCGCACCATCGACACCAAGGTCGTGCGCACCACTCTCGAAAACCTGGTGGCCAAGAGCCGCATCCACCGAACCAAGCAAGGCTCCTCGGTCTTCTACACCGCCGCTGGTACACCGGAACAAGAGGCAGCAGCTACGGACGAGGCCCAGCACGAATCCGCTGGATGAGCCACAGATATGCGGCCATTCACGGCTGCCCTCTGGCCTGCCACGCGGTGTGCGTCAGCACGCCGAGCATCAGCGGCCCTCTGTTGGCGACACGCTTCAGGACCTGCGGCATTCGATGCGGCGACTTCGGTGGATCCGCTCAGGAAAGGGAGGACGGTCTGCGGGGAGCGGGAAGTGCGGGCAGCAGTTCCCACAGGGGCCGACCCTGCGACGCCCAGGCCCCCAGCAGGTTGCGGTCGACGAGGTGGAGGCGCTGCTGGCGGGCGAAGGTACGGCCGGGCTGGGTGATCCTGCCGTTGGTCAGCATCACCACCACGTCGGCCTTGTGGACCGGGCGGCCCGTGCCGTTGAGGACCTGCAGCTCCGGCGTTCCCACGGCGGCACCGCGTTCACCGCCGCGGCGATGCTTGCACTGGATCACCCACCGGCGTCCCAACGGGTCAGTCGCTTTCACGTCCGCGCCCAGGTCTCCCTGCCCGCCGACCTGGACGGCATCGGTGCAGCCGTCCCGGCGCATGAGGTCACGTACGGCGAACTCGAACTGCCGGTCGGAGAGAGCGTCCAGTTGGGCCAGGCCGTAGCGCAGAGCGCGCGCCTGGACCTGTTCCCAGCGCATGCGCTCCGCCCGCTGGCGCCACCAGACGACGAAGGCCGGGACGGCGACGACAGCCGCCACGAGCAGCAGCCACCAGTGCGCGAGCAGCCAGTGGACCACCGCCACCACGAGAGCGATCGCCCCTGCCGCGATCACAGCCACAAGGACGAACTGGGCATCGTCCTGCTGCTTGCGGCGCGACTGGCGGGCGGGGCGGCGCCGGGTCATCGTCCGCCTCTCAGAGGGCGTTAAGTCCCGTTCCTGGTGATGTGATGTCGCCCGTTCGTGGGTGATGGGACGGTTCCATCCTCGCGTCATGTCGTGTGCATGGTGGAGTCGCGGGCATGGAACGGATGCCGTACTCAACCGACTTGTCCGACGAGCAGTGGGGTTGATCGAGCCGCTGGTCACCGCGTGGAAGCAGGAGCGGGTGGCGCGGTCGGCGACCGGGAACCCGGGCTCCTGCGACCTGCGCGAGGTCGTGAACGCGCTGCTCTACCAGAACCGGACGGGCTGTCAGTGGCGGCTCCTGCCGCACGACCTCCCGGCCTGGTCGGCGGTGTTCTACTACTTCACCCTGTGGCGCCAGGACGGACTTGACCAGCGGATCCAGGAGATCCTGCGCTGCCAGGTGCGGGAGCGGTCCAGACGATTAGAGGACCCGTCCCTCGTGATCATCGACACCCAGTCCGTCCGCGTGGCGGCCGGGGTGCCGAAGAAAACGACGGGACTGGACGCGAACAAAAAGACGCCTGGCCGCAAGCGTGGGCTCGCCGTGGACGTCATGGGCCTGATCATCGGCGTGGTGGTCCTGGCCGCGAGCGCGCACGACAACGAGGCCGGCATCGCCCTGCTGGACCAGGCGGCCGAACGATGCGGGATGCGCCTGGAGAAAGTCCTGGTCGACCAGGGCTTCAAGGACGCCGTGATCATCCACGGGGCGGTGAAGGACATCACCGTCGAGGTGGTCCGACGCAACCCCGACGACGCAGGCAAGGGCTTCGTCCCGCAACCGAAGCGGTGGGTGGTCGAGCAGGTCAACGGCACCCTCATGCTGCACCGGCGCCTCGCCCGCGACTACGACCACCGGCCCGACAACGCGGCCTCCCGCGTCTACTGGGCTGCCACCGCCGGCATGCTCCGCCGCCTCACCACCCCTACCCCCGCCTGGCGCGACGACGTGGAGCTGGCCGCGTGAACGTCTGCGAACTCCTGCGGCTGCTGCAGACCGAACACGATGAGACCGCCGCACGAGCCGACAACCTGCGCGAGCAGATCGAGCGGCTCACCACCGCCCTCACCGAGGTCGAGGCCCGCCTGGCCGAGCTCGCCGCCACCCGCAAGGTCATCGATGGCCTCGCCCCTCCCGACCACGCAACGGCCCCCGCGGAGACCGCCACCGCCACCGTCTACCAGCGCATCGCGACTGCCTTCAACGAGCACCCCGAGAAGGTGTTCCGCGTCCGCGATCTGCACGAGCACCTCGGCCTGCCCACCGACGAGCCCTCGATCAACGTCACCCGCTCCCGCCTGGGACGACTCGTCCGTCAGGGACTCCTCGAACAACCCGGACGCGGCCGCTACCGGAAACGGACTTAACGCCCTCTCAGAGGGCGTTAAGTCCCGTTCCTGGTGATGTGATGTCGCCCGTTCGTGGGTGATGGGACGGTTCCATCCTCGCGTCATGTCGTGTGCATGGTGGAGTCGCGGGCATGGAACGGATGCCGTACTCAACCGACTTGTCCGACGAGCAGTGGGGGTTGATCGAGCCGCTGGTCACCGCGTGGAAGCAGGAGCGGGTGGCGCGGTCGGCGACCGGGAACCCGGGCTCCTGCGACCTGCGCGAGGTCGTGAACGCGCTGCTCTACCAGAACCGGACGGGCTGTCAGTGGCGGCTCCTGCCACACGACCTCCCGGCCTGGTCGGCGGTGTTCTACTACTTCACCCTGTGGCGCCAGGACGGACTTGACCAGCGGATCCAGGAGATCCTGCGCTGCCAGGTGCGGGAGCGGTCCAGACGATTAGAGGACCCGTCCCTCGTGATCATCGACACCCAGTCCGTCCGCGTGGCGGCCGGGGTGCCGAAGAAAACGACGGGACTGGACGCGAACAAAAAGACGCCTGGCCGCAAGCGTGGGCTCGCCGTGGACGTCATGGGCCTGATCATCGGCGTGGTGGTCCTGGCCGCGAGCGCGCACGACAACGAGGCCGGCATCGCCCTGCTGGACCAGGCGGCCGAACGATGCGGGATGCGCCTGGAGAAAGTCCTGGTCGACCAGGGCTTCAAGGACGCCGTGATCATCCACGGGGCGGTGAAGGACATCACCGTCGAGGTGGTCCGACGCAACCCCGACGACGCAGGCAAGGGCTTCGTCCCGCAACCGAAGCGGTGGGTGGTCGAGCAGGTCAACGGCACCCTCATGCTGCACCGGCGCCTCGCCCGCGACTACGACCACCGGCCCGACAACGCGGCCTCCCGCGTCTACTGGGCTGCCACCGCCGGCATGCTCCGCCGCCTCACCACCCCTACCCCCGCCTGGCGCGACGACGTGGAGCTGGCCGCGTGAACGTCTGCGAACTCCTGCGGCTGCTGCAGACCGAACACGATGAGACCGCCGCACGAGCCGACAACCTGCGCGAGCAGATCGAGCGGCTCACCACCGCCCTCACCGAGGTCGAGGCCCGCCTGGCCGAGCTCGCCGCCACCCGCAAGGTCATCGATGGCCTCGCCCCTCCCGACCACGCAACGGCCCCCGCGGAGACCGCCACCGCCACCGTCTACCAGCGCATCGCGACTGCCTTCAACGAGCACCCCGAGAAGGTGTTCCGCGTCCGCGATCTGCACGAGCACCTCGGCCTGCCCACCGACGAGCCCTCGATCAACGTCACCCGCTCCCGCCTGGGACGACTCGTCCGTCAGGGACTCCTCGAACAACCCGGACGCGGCCGCTACCGGAAACGGACTTAACGCCCTCTCAAAGCTGCTGCGCATCAGCGTGCGCAGCAGTCCGGCCGGCAGACACCCTGCGAAACGGCCAGGGCTGCGCATCCCCCGTCCGGAAGGAGGCCCGCGCCACGGGTACCGGCGGAAGCGCGCATCCGCTCGCGCAGGACGGCTGGGCCCACCAGGCCGGAGCCTGCCCCCTTCCGGCCACCACACGGCCGGTGGGACGGCGGCGGCCCCTGCCCAGGGCGCTGCGCGCAAGGGCCGCCCGAGCCCTGCGGTCCTGTCACAGCGCAAGGCACTACGACGCTAAAACCCCAGCACCCGACCGCGCCCGCCCAACGCATCAGCCGGGTGAACGCGGACGAAGCCGCAGCACTGCTTCGAAAAAACGGGGCCGAGGGTACCCTCGAACGTTGGTGGCGATCGCATCGAGGGCTTTGGGTGTGCGTAGGTCGGCTCTGGTTGCCGCGACCTCGGCGATGCAGACCTGCATTTGGGTGTCGTCGGAGTACTCACCCGGCTTGTACGGTCCCAGGCCACCGCCGATCATCTGTGGCTGCTGGTCATCGCGCAACGTTGCCTGGAATTCGTAGGGCACACCCAATGCGTCGCCCGCAGCCGCGCCAAGCAGTACCCCGGCGGCCCGATCGCTGCCTCGCGCGTCCAGTCGAGGCTGCGGGGCGCGGGCGTGGGTCATGGAGGCTCCTACGGTGAGGTGGCGCGCGGCGGACGGGCCGCGCGAACGGTGCTGCATGGGCAGCGGTCCCAGAAACCAGGACGCTGCAGCACGTCGGAATGCCGAAATAGAGCCTAATTACGGTGGCTTGACGCTTTGTCAGCTTGACATGGCACGGACTTATCGTCAAAAGGACGATATTAGGGGTGTCGCTGTGTGCTCTCAGGTCAGAGGCGCACCGTTTGTCGGCATGCGTAAGAAGCTGTTGCTCTATCGATCTTGGTGGGCGTGAGTTCGAGGTCGTCGACTCGGTCGGGTGATCTCGTGTCCGGCCAGGCATGAAGGCGGGGCCTCCCGCACAGCTCGTGGGTGTCGAATCCAATCGAGCAACAGGAGGCCCCTGGTGCTGCAGTCTTCCGTGCCGGCATCGATGTCGTCCAACTCGGCTTCTCTGTCGTGTGATTGTCTCGCTCACCGGTTCGGGAACGCCGGGGACCGGCCGTACAGGCGACCGAAGTATCCGTCCGACATGAGCGACGCGGAGTGGGCCGTCGTACGCGACGCGCTGCCGGTGCCCGGCTGGCTCGAGGGCCGCGGCGGGCAACCGGAGAGCTATTGCCACCGGCAGATGGTTGACGCGGTGCGCTACCTGGTCGCGGGCGGCATCACCTGGCGGGCGATGCCGGCGGACTTCCCCGCCTGGGACCGCGTCTACGCCTTCTTCCGGCGCTGGCGGGACAAGGGCCTGACCGCCGAGTTCCACGACCGGCTGCGCGACCGGGTCCGCCAGGTCGCGGGCCGGGATGCGGAGCCGACGGCCGGCATCATCGACGCGCAGTCGGTGAAGGCAGCCGCGTCGGTGCCGGCCGCGACCAGAGGCTTCGACGGCGGGAAGAAGGTCAACGGCCGCAAGCGGCACATCGTGGTGGACGCCCTCGGACTGCTGCTGGCCGTGACGGTCACGGCCGCGTCGGTGACCGACCGGGACGCGGGCCGAGACCTGTTGGTTCGACTGCGCGAGCGGCACTGGCGGATCACGAGGGTGTGGGCCGACGGCGGCTACACCGGGCAGTTGGTCGACTTCGCCCGCAGCCTCCTGCGGATCGCGTTGACGGTGGTCAAACGCAGCGATGACGCCTCGGGGTTCACGGTGCTGCCCAAGAGGTGGCTGGTGGAGCGCACGTTCGCCTGGCTGATGCACTCACGCCGACTGGCCCGCGACTACGAGACGCGCACCGACACCTCGGAGACGGTGATCAAGTGCGCGATGAGCATGGTCATGAGCCGCCGCCTCGCCCGGCGGGCACGCTGAACAGCCCCGGCCGTTCCTCCGCCAGCCAGCCCCGCGCGGCCAGCCGCTTGGCTTTCGACCGCACCCCTTCCACCTTCGCCGAGACCGGCTCCAGCCCCACCGCGGCCGCGAGTTGACGACAGTCCATCGCCTCCCCGCGCATCCCGTTCCCGCCGGCCAGCACGTCCATGATCCGCTGGTAATCCGGCGCGAGAACCGCCGGGGTGAGCCCTTCCTCCCAGTGCGGCACCACTGAGCCGGGCACCGCCTGCCTGACCTGCACCGGCCGTTCGCCGGCCACCACGAACGGCGCCACGTCCTCGCCTCCGCGGGGCTCCGCCAGAACCTCGCCCACCGTCTCACGGGCAATCACGAACCGCTCCCAGAGCGCCTCCGCTTCCCGCAGCTCGGCCTGAAGGGCCTCCACCCGCTGCCGAGCAGCGCGTTCACGCTCCTCCAGCAACCCCATCACCGACGGCATCCCGGCACCTCCGCCGAAGAGACGACACGACACCCCGTCCCTCCCGCCGAAACACCACCCCTACACCTGACCAGCGGAAACGAACCCGTCACTCTCGGAAAGACAACGGCTTCTAAGGCTTGGGGCAGCCTCCTGCGCAGTGACCACTCCTCGGACGTCTCCCAATCTGTGTCGCCTTCGACGCCGGACGGCGCGCCGCACGCGAGCACGACACTGCCGCGGAACTTCACGCCATCAGGCTGCGGCGGCCAAGCCAGTTCCTTCGATCCCGCGCGTTCGACCTGGCCAGGCCATGGGAGCGGGCCCAGACCACCAACTTGCTCGAGGCCCGCATCGACACTGACCGCCGCGTCCGTGATGAACAACGGCCTGATGCCGGGCCCCTCCGCCAGGAGGGGGGCGTGCCAGCAAGCCGGCCGCGTCCTGCGAAACGGTCACCGTCGGCGGCTACGTCCCCTCCGGAAGGGGGGGCGGGGCCAGACGATGTCCAGCGGATCGGGCATCTTCGCCAGCGTCAGCCTGCCGTCTCGGTATCGGAAGGCGCTGGTGCTGTACTCGGCAAGAGCGCGGTGAACGCCGCCTGCGGGTGCCGCAAAGCCTGCTGCAGCGGGACGCAGGAGACGTCGTTGAGGTAGGTCAACTCCTCGATCTTCTTCCATGCGGTCAGCATCGCCAAGGTGGCGTGATAGGTGATCCGCTCTGTCCGCAGCGTCCACGCCTCGGCCCGTGCCGTCAGCGCCCGGTTGTAGACCTTGCGCACACATCCGAACGTGCGCGACAACTCCGCCGCCTGCGGTTTGGGTTGGATGAAAGCGGTGCTGACGTCCGCCTCACAGGGGTGGCCGCGCCCCGCAAACTACTACGCCGGCTGATGGTCACCTGAGGGATCGTCGGCGATGAATGCCGGATCGCCCTGACGGCGATCCGGCCTTCCCGCCCTGCCCCGTGTCGGCGGGCGAAGACTGGTGGTCACAGGCTGACTCTTCCGGCACGGTGACCTGACGGGTTTCTGGACAGGGCAGATTCGTGACGCCGCCAAGTACGGGGGCCTGCCCTCGTTGTCAGTGGCGGCACCTACCCTGCCTTCTCACGATGGCGTCTAACGGGCGGTCACGATGGCGCAGCGCCGCAATAGCACGGTCGTCCAGCAGCAGGGCTGTATGGGAAGGCTGCCTGATCCGCCCGCTTCTGGGATGAGGGGCCGCTTCCGCTTCTGGGAGGTAGGGGGGGAGCCGGCAAGGACGGCATGTCGCTCAAAAGGGGGAAATCGCGAGTTGCAGCAAAGGTGGGCCCTTCCGGGGGGAGACGGTGACTGGCCTTGCTGGCGACGGGGGCAGTGCCCTGACCTGAGGGGATTAGGCGTCGCCACAGGGCGTCCGACCTGCACGGGTGATGAGAGCGCTGGATTCTTCCCCTTATGGCCCATGTGCGCTACATCTATACAGGCGCTCCCGTTCGCTCGGCGAAGTCTGCACACCCTCAAGGGTTCAACTACGCGCCGAGAATGTGTTCAAATGGTGAAGGATTTGCAGTTATAACGCCTGGGGGGCGTTGGCTCTGAGAACGGCGGACTGCACAGCACGTGGGGGGCAGGGCCATGACGTACGGTCACGCGGATGGTTCGCGGATTGGTACTTTTGTGCGGGTGCCGGGGGGGCCGGGCATCGGCAAGATCGGAGCGGTGGAGGACGGCCGTGTCCGCGTCGACTACTTTGAGTCTCCGGTTACAACGGTGGCGCACTCGCAGTGGGTTGCTGACCGGCTCGCCCATCGGGTGCTTCTCGACGTCGAGGAGCGCATCTGGTGGAGGAGCCGCAACCGCAACGGGGCGTGGAACGCAGGACGGGTTGCTTACGCCAGTGAGCGTGAGTACATCGTGCGGTTCCCCAATGCAGACTACGATCTGCCGGTTTCCGTGGACGATCTCTACGTCCGCTGGGATCGGCCGGTGCAGGATCCCGTGGCCAGTCTCGCCGTGCGGGGAGGCAGTACCGCTCCCTTCCGGAAGGCACGCCTGCCGATGTTGCATAGCTTGGTGCGTCAGCGTGGCGCCTGCGCTGGCATGAGTGCGTTTGTGTCCTCTTCGGTGGAGATCTACCCCCATCAGATCGATGCCGCGTTGACGGTGCTCTCCGACCCCATCCAACGGTACCTGCTGGCCGATGAGGTCGGACTGGGCAAGACGATCGAAGCGGGTTATGTGATCCGGCAGGTGCTGCTGGACGATCCGACTGCGCGAGTTGTGGTGGTCGCGCCCGCGGCGCTTCGTCGGCAGTGGCTGAGCGAGCTTCAGGAGAAGTTCCACATCGGCGACTTCTCCAAGGAGCAGTTGGTCGTCACCTCCCACGAGACCCCGCACAAGTGGCAGACCTATGAGGGCTTTGCGCTGGTGGTGGTCGATGAAGCGCACGCTCTGGTGCAGTCGGGCCCGCAGCAGTCGCCCTACCGGGAGTTGTGTGCGCTGGCGCACTCTGCGCAGCGGTTGCTGCTGCTGTCGGCGACGCCGGTCACCTCGCATTACCTGACCAATCTGGGCCTGTTGCACCTGCTGGATCCGAAGCTGTACCGGTGGGACCAGCAGGCACAGTTCGAGAAGCGGTATGTGATGCGCGCGGCGCTGGCCGACTCCGTGCAGTCCCTTGATCCGGAGTTGAACTATGTGATCCGCGACAGCCTGGCCGACATCGCCGATCTCCTGCCCGCCTCCGACACCCGCTTTCACCAGCTCGCCAGCGATGTGCTGACGTTGCTCGATGATGAGGACGAACTGATCGATGAAGGCCTGCGCAGCGACTTCGCTTACCGGGTCGCACAGGTGCGTGCTCATCTCAGTGAGACCTACCGCATTCACCGGCGGGTGATCCGCCATCGTCGCGAGGCGGTGCTGCGGGAGAGCACCGAGCCGGAAGCGATGGGGTTGACGTACATGGTGCGGGGCCGGGCTCGGCCGACGCTCATGCCGGCTCCTTCCGGTACTGCAGACGCGGGGCCGGACTTGGTGCTGCGCTGGTGGAACCAGGTACGTGACCATCTGGACAACCAGCAAGCTACCGGCGAGAGCGCCACCTACGGCATGGTGCTGGCCGTTCTTGCTGCGCGAGCGACGGGCCTGCCTCAAGACGTCGTCGACGTGTTGCGATGGCGGGTGGATGCCGATGAGGCCGCTGCACAGCGGGCCGGCGTGAGCGCGCAGGAAAGGGCGCTGCTGGCCGCAGCCCCAGTGGTGGCTGCCGAGCGCGGCCTGCTCGACAGCGTTCAAGGAGAGATCTCTGCGCCTTCTCGGGAGGACATGCGCGCCCTGGTGGACGCCTTGTTGCCCCACTTGCGTGGGCTGAAGAAGTCGGTGATCTTCTGCGGACCGGGTCAGATGGCCGGCTATCTCACTGACCATCTGAGGCGCCGGTTCGGGCGGCTGACGGTGGCTGAGCACTCTCGGCTTCAGGGACCGGCGGGTGCGGCGGATGCGCTGACGGCGTGGTCGAACGCTGCAGGGCAGGCGGTGCTCATTGCGGACGACTCCGCCGAGGACGGACTGAACCTGCAGGTGGCCGACGGCGTGTTTCACCTGCGGCTGCCGTGGTCGGCCAATCAGTTGGAGCAGCGACTGGGGCGGGTGGACCGCTACCCCGGTGCGCAGGGTGCAGGTGGTGACGAGCCTGCCGCGCAGTTCCGTCTGGCCGATGAAAACGGCAGCGATGCCTCCTTCAGCGAGGCGTGGGCGGCGTTGCTGACCGAGGGCTATGAGGTCTTCGACGCCTCCACCTCGACGTTGCAGGATGCCATCGCGCGATCCCTTCAGGGGGTGTGGGAGCAGGCCTTTGCAACCGGACCGGAGGGGCTGCTGGCGCAGCGAGAGGAAGTACGTCGTCTTCTGCGGGAGGAACAGCAGGAGATCGCCAAGATGGACCTGTTGGAGTCCATTCACACCGCCGGGCAGGGGCTGCGCAGTGTTCCACAATCTCTGATCGATGTGGAGACGGACTGGAAGCAGATCCAGTCGGCGCTTGAGGGCTACACCGACAAGGACAGTGGGGGCATCCGCCTGCAGCACGTGACGCGCTCGGTCAACGGCGTACCGGCGATCCAGTTCAACGTGGGTTCGGCGCACCCCCTGCTGGCGCCGCGGCACTGGCGGCGGGTGCAGCAGCGGATCACTGATGATGTGCTGGCGGCGGGCGTGTTCAACCGTTCAGTGGCATTGCGGCACGCGGGCACGCGGCTTTTCAGGCTGGGCAATCCGTTGGTGGACCTGCTCAGTGAAGCGGTCCTCAATGACGATTTGGGGCAATCCGCAGCGTTTCGCCGCATCGACCGGCGCATGCCGCGTGGTGAGGAGCCTCAGCCCTACTACGGCTTTGACTTCCTCATCGAAGCCGATGTCGCAGCCGCTTTGTCTTGTGTGGAGGACAGTTCGGATGCGGCGCGGGCCCTGCGCCGGCAAGCCGACCGCATCCTTGCTCCGTTCGTACGCCGGATGTGGGTGGAAGGGGGCACCAACCGGGCTGTCACCGACCCGGCGCAGGTGGCATGGCTGAACGCACCGTACGACAAGCTCAACGGTGACCGTAACTACAACAGCGCACGCGCTGATGAGTACTTCGCTTTGTTCGGCGGGCAGGAGGCCGCCGGCACCTTTGCCCGCGAGGCCTCACAGGCCGCTCTCGGTTTCCTGCACCAACACACGAATCTGACGGCCACCTGCGAGGAAGCCCAGCAGCAGGCATTGGAGGTGGCCGCCGTCCTCAACGCCCAGTGCGGTGCCCGGCGCGCCGCAGGCCATCTGGTGACCGACACCGAGGGCCTGGTGACCGATGCCGCCATCTTGCAGGCGTTGGCCAAGGGGTTGTCCCGTCCGGTGATCCGTATCGTCGCCGCCGTGTGCGTCGTGCGTAGGGGCTTGGAGTACGTGCAGGCGTGAGCATGGATGAATGGGGGCAGGCGCGTCGCCTGTTCGCCGCGTGGCCGGCAGCGGGCATGGATGCGCCCTCGGTTGGGACGGTGCGCCGGTTGAGCGATGCGCTGGCCGGACTAGGTAGTGATGCCAGCGGATGGCGCGACGTCGTCACCTTGACGCATCAGATCCTGTTGCGTGCCGATGCTTTGGGTAACCCTGCTCGCCTCCCGGTTCCCCTGCGTGAGGGGTTGCCGACGCTCGAGCAGTGGCGGGCGGGCGGCGTGGACGTGCTCTTCGACGGTGAACGCGTCTTGCTAGGCGGCGTGCCGTGGGCGCCTGCGGAGGACTCTGCCGCAGCGTGCGAAGCGGGTCTGGATCAGGTCCGCCAGGCGGTCTTGGGGGCTGACTCCTCGATGCGGCGAGCGTTGGATCACACACCTGCTGACCCGTTTTGGGCGCATGTGTGGGACTACCGCCACTACTTGTCCCGGGGCCAGCAGCAGGCAGCGCGCTCGCTGGCGATGATGCCGGCGGGGGAAACGGCGATCGTCTGCCTGCCCACCGGGCATGGCAAGACCCCGGTGGCGCTCGCGGCATGCTTGCTGGCCGGCGCCCATGGCGGCGTGTCGGTGCTGGTGGTTCCCACGGTGGTGTTGGCCATCGACATGGAACGCCGCATCCGCAGCCTGCTCAGTCGCATCCACCCCGACGCCGCCCGGCGCAGGTATGCCTATGTCGGCTCTTTGGATACCGCCGCCAAGCAGCAGATCCGTGACGACATCGTCTCCGGACGCCAAGGGGTGGTGGTGGCCTCCCCCGAGGCGGTGACCATGGGGCTGCAGGCGGCCTTGTTGGAGGCTGCCAACGCCAAGCACTTGCACTACCTCATCCTGGACGAGGCGCATCTCGTCGAGCAGTGGGGCAACGACTTCCGCACGGCCTTTCAGTCGCTGGCCGCACAGCGGCGCAACTGGATCAGCGCAGCCGGTCAGCAGTGGGCGCCGCGCACCGTTGCCATGAGTGCCACGCTCACGCAGCAGCAGGTCAGCACCTTGGAGAACCTTTTCGCCCGCCCGAGGCAGGCGAAAATGGTGTGGGCATCGGAGTTGCGGCAAGAGCCGGCCTACTTCATCGACTCCTTCTCCGACGAGGAAAAACGTACTGAGGCCGTACTGGAGGCCGTCACCCGCCTGCCCAAGCCGATGGCGCTGTATGTGGCGCGGCGTGAGGACGCCAAACTGTGGCTGCACAGGCTGCGGCAGGCCGGCCTGCACCGGGTGGGTACCGTGCATGGTGATTCCACCGAGGAGGAGCGGCGTGCGGCACTGTCTGGTTGGGCGGGCCGCCAAGACGACTCCCCCGTTCCGACGCGGTTCGACGTCATCGTGGGCACCTCCGCCTTCGGCCTGGGGGTCGACCTGGGTGATGTGCGCACGGTGATCCACGCCTGCCTGCCCGAGACGGTGGACCGCTACTACCAGGAAGTCGGACGCGGCGGGCGGGATGGCAGCCCGTCCCTGGCCTACCTCGCCACCATTCCCTCAGATCGCGCGATCGCGCACACCCTCAACCGCCAGAACCTCATCACCGCTCCTACCGCGTGGGAGCGCTGGTGGGAAGGCATGTTCTTGCAGCACACCAGGAGCGAGGGCACCTTCTACCGGCTGAACCTTGCGCACCGACCGACGCGCCTGGCCGAGGGATTCAAACGCCACCGCGGATGGAACGAGCAGATCCTCAACTTCATGGTGCGCGCCGGCCTGATCGAGATCCGGCCTCCCGAGCCGCCGCAGCGTGGGCAAGGGGAGGACGAGGGGGCGTGGCAGCGAAGGCTGACCGCGTTCTACGACCAGGCACCCGACCTCGTGGATGTCGACCTCAAGGACGGGCAGACTAACGATCCCGCCTATTTCGCCGCCGCTATCGACCGAGTGCGACGCGACATCAGAGCAGCTCAAGACAGCGCCCTCCAGCGGATGGAGCGACTGCTGCTGCGTCGACGCTGCCTGGCCGATGACCTGGCGCAGTACTACACCGTGGATGGCTACTTCACCATGCCGGCCTGTCGCGGGTGTCCTTCGTGTCGGCGTCAGGGTCTGCCGCCCGGCGGCCCAGGAACGCTGTATCGCACTCCCCTTTCCCCCGACCCGGACATCGCCGAATGGCCACGCAGCAGGGCTCCGCTGCACCGACTGCACCCCTACAGTGCGAGCCTGTGCCTGTATTGGCGCAGCGGCAACGAGCGCGGCACAGAGTTGATGCCCTTGCTGGTGCGCCTGGCGCGGTTGGGAGTCTCCTACTTCGGCGGTCCCGGTCTTGATGCCGAGCAGGCACGTCAGATCCAAGAGCAGGCCGGTTCGGCCGCGGTGGTCTTTGATGAGGACGGCAGCCTGGTGCACGAGGTCCAAGGCCTGGTGGTGTGGGTGGAGAAGGAGAACGCCACCGTTGTGGACGCCGACGCCTGGACGCGTCTGTCCGACGGCGAGCCGATCTACCTGCTGCATCCCGAGAAGGCAGAAGACCCAGAACGCCCCGGTCGTCTCCTTCTCGACACCCATGCGACCACGGTCTCCCTCGAGCATGCGAGAAAAGAGCTCTAACGATGCAGTTGCTGAACACCCCCACTCCGCAGCCGGGAGTCATGTGGACTGCGGTACGTTTCCTCGCGTCAGAGGGAAAGCCGGTGTCCAAGAAGACGATCACCATGTACTTGGAGCCGGGCGAGGAGGCGAAGAACGCCGGCCCGGTACATCACGCCCTGAACACGTTGAAGGGTCTAGGACTGGCTGTTGTATCCGAAGACGACGCCTGGTCCCTTGCTGGTGGGCTGGAGAAGATCGCCGTTGACGACTTTGCCGGCTTCCAGAAGGTGGCGCGTGCGGCCATTTTGGGGGTCGACGGGGAGGTGCCGGATCCGCCCGAGGACATCCGGCGTGCTCTTGCCTGGATCCTGTCAAGGGACCCCTTCAAAGAAGCCTTCAACTGGGCGATCGTCGACCAGGTCCACAATCGCACCGCACCGGACGGCCAACTCGTATTGACCAATGACACACGTTGGCCCGCATTCGCTGCTTGGGGAACTGCCCTAGGGCTGATCGCGCCAGCGCCTCACGCCGCCAATCGGCACGTGCCGGACTGCACAGGTGCAGTCCATCAGGTGCTCACCGATGGACTCGAGCGTGGCCGCGCCACTGATTCCATGAGCGTCGTCCAGTTGCTGCGCCACCAACTGCCTGTGGTGGCTGGTGGGGTCCTCGCCACGTCGCTGGGCTATGTCGTTGATGCTCCCAAGGTTGCTGGTGCGGCCTTGTCCTTTGCGTTGTTGCGGGGCGAGCACGAGGGGTGGCTGCTGCTGGGGCAGGACTCGGACGCCTCCGTGGTCATCAATCTGCACGACCCGGAGCGTTCCTCTCCCCGTATTTGTTCTTCCATCACCCTGCTGGAGGGCGACGATGCCTGAACTGCGCGACTACGTCTGCTGGGACGTCGAGCGGGTTGTCTCAACCATCCAGACCGAAGCGGTGGTGGCCTCCCCTGCAGTCTTTTTGGCGACACACACCCCCCTGCAGATTCAGCGTGCTGAGATCGAGGGCAGGCAGTTCACCAACACCGGCCAACTAGTCAGCGAAAAGGACGTCCTGAAGGACTTCCTCGGACGCAAGACCGCCACCGGCACGGTGCTCATGCCGATCGTCGGCGAGTCCGGATCGGGAAAGTCGCACCTGGTGCGCTGGGTGCGGGAGAACCTGCTGCCCTCGGACAAGCGCAAGGTGATCTACCTTGAGAAGTCCAAGACCAGCCTGCGGCACGTGATCGAGTCGCTGCTGGAGGGGGTCGACGATGAGGAGATCACTCAGATCCGCTCGGATGTCAGAGGCTCCACCAGCGGCACGAATGCCTCTGCGTTGGCCCTGCGGCTCATCAATGAGTTGATGATCGCGCTTGCGGGGACTGTGGCTGGTGAACTGCGCGGTAAGCAGCGGCAACTCGCGGGTCTGAAGGGCCTGGCGTTGATCTTGCAGGACCCGGTGTTGCAAGATCAGATGTTGGAGGAGGGAAAGTTCATCCCGCGCTTTGCCGAGCACATGCTCAGCGATCGCGGTTCGGATGCAGAGCGTCCTCCCCTTTTCACCGTCGATGACCTGCCGCTCAGTGTCGCCTCCGTGATGGACGGAGTGGCCGCGCCCACACGGGTCATGCTGCGGTTGCTGTTGTCGAAGCCGCAGATGCGCGACGCTGCGGTGGACATGCTCAACGAGTACTGGGAGAAGTCCGTCCAGGCCACCTCCTCGCTGGGCGGCGGACGCGTCCTCGATGCGATGAAGAAGGTGCGGGAGATCTACGCCCGGCAGGGCAAAGAGATTGTCTTGCTGGTCGAGGACTTCGCCCTCATTCAGGGTGTGCAGCGTGATCTGCTGGATGCGATCACCGAGACGTCGCAGCGCGAGGGCCGCACCGCTCTTGCTCCCATGCGCACGCTCATGGCCATTACCAGCGGTTACTTCCACGATCTGCCGGAAACGGCTCTCACCCGCATTGAGGCCTCCACCGGTGGTCACGTCTACAACCTGGATCTTGTCCTGGAGGAGGACAGTCCCGAAGCCGTCGCCTCCTTCGCCGGCCGCTACCTCAACGCTGCCCGGGTGGGTCGCAAGGAATTGGAGCACGCCGGAGAGTCGGTGCCCAACCAGTGCGAAAAATGCCCCTTCCAAGCCCCCTGCCATGACACCTTCGGCAAGTCGGCCGAAGGGTATGGCCTGTACCCGTTCAACCGCTTCGCACTCAACCGGACCGTCCACTCGGTCGCTCCGGCGGCACAACCGAAAGCGTTCGTGCCACGGACCGTTCTCAGTCGGGCCTTGATCCCTGTCCTGACCGAGGGCTTCGAGAGCATCCAAGAGGGCTCGTTCCCCGACGAACAGTTCCGCGGTCGCTTCAAGAGCAACCGCGAGGCAGGAGACCTGCCTCTGGCCAGTCGGGTGCGGGAACAGATCGAGGACCTCGACCAGACTGATGGCGCACGCCGTGAAAAACTACTGGAATTCTGGGCAAACAGCCCCGCCGAACTGGTCAACCTCGAACGCGGTATCGCCACCGCCTTCTCCCTGCCTGACCTCCCCCTCGACACTGATCGTCCCAGCGCGCTCCCCCAGACGCCCAAGGCAACGGTGAAGTCCCCTGTAGTCGCCCCGCCCGATGAGGGGCAATCCCTCCTGCCGCCGAGTCTGCAAAAGCGTCTGGACCTGGTGGAGAACTGGAGCACCGGGGACACCGGCCTGCCGACAGCGGAAGCCTCCACCGTGCGTTCGATGGTTTCACGAGCTGCTTTCTACCGACAGGATTGGCTCAACCCTCCGGTGAAGCCACTGTCTTCCAGCCAAGTTGACAAGGCAGGCTGGACCAACAAGGCGAGCACTGTCTCCATCGAGCAGGCATCGGCTGAGGCTCTGGCCCGGGGTGATTCGCCTGTCATTTTCAAGCGGAAGCCCGCCAACGCGGAATTCTTCAAGAGCCTGATCCTGCTGAGCACTGAATCCACCGTCGGGGTGAGGCCTCAGGACGTCGTGCGCTTGTCCAGCATGGCTGACCGCTACGCCCGCATCCTGCGTGAACGTGTCACCGAGCAGTCACAAGTCGCCGACGATGATCTGGTGGCGGGGATGCGTGTGTCGTTGATGGGTGCAGCGCTCGCCGGCCAAGCTCACCCGGGCATGCCGCTGGAGAAATTGCATGCCGCCGCCTTCGATTCCGGCCAATCCTGGAAGCGCCCGGATGCGTCCTCCCGGACAGACATGTGGCAACGGAGCCTGATCAGCCATCTGGCCAAACGTGGGCCGTTGGTGGACACGCTGCGCGGAGCGCTCGGTGTGGGACAAGGAACGGGCGCAGTACAGGTCGTCGACGCTGCCCGAGCACTGCCACTGCTGCGCCGTGCCCTCACGATGTGGGAATTGGGCGAGACGGAGTTGCCCAAGTGGGCCCAAGATGCTGCACAGTCGTTGGCGGGGTGGCGGGTCCTGGTGCCGTCCCAGCACGCGCACCTGACCTCCTTGCTCCAGGGGATCCGGGAGCGCTTCCCGCGAGGAGAGCGCTCAGCCGATCTGCTCGGCCAGTTGGGTGCTTCACTGCGGGTGGCGGTGGAGTTGGGTCTGGAAGGTGGCGGTCAGGTACCGGTGATCCGCCAACTGATGGAGGAGATCCAGGACGCCGACTGGGCGAGTGTGACGGTGTTGGAAAAAGATCTGGCCAAGTTCACCCCCGGCCTGGAGAAGGCTGATGTGTTGGCCGCCATGCTGCAGGGCGTCGTCCCGCTTAGGGATGCGCATTTGGCCGGCATGCATCGCCTGTTGCAGGAGGCTGATGCCTTCCTCAGCGATGCGCTGCGATCCGCCCAAGAGCGCGGGCAGACAGCCGCCAGCACGGCCAGCCAGCAGATGGAAGCGTTGATGGACGCCTGGGAGCAGATCGCTCAGGTCGCACCGGCGGCGTCGGAGGGCGAGAAGTGACCACTTCGGTTCTGGACAAGGCACGCGAACTGCAAAATCAGGCGCGGCATATCGCCGAGGCGCAAAAGGATGCGGTGCAGCAGGAGCGGCTGGTGCGACGCATCGACGAGGTGCGTGGCGCGTTGGACAAGGCCACCGGGCAGGTGACGATTGCTGCACTGCTCAAGGAGCGCACCGGGCAGTCGGTGGACCTGACGCCCTTGGTGGGCGCCTACGAGCGGTTCGTGAACAAGTCTCGTGGCGGTCTTCCGGGCGATCGGGTGTTCACCGAGGCGCAAAAGGCGCTCGAGGCGTGCGCGAAGGAGTTCACCTCAGCGATCCGAGAGGCCTGGGCGCAGTGGGCTCGGGCGCAGGTGAGTGGTGTGTCCTCGGGACGTTTTGCGGCGCTGGCTCCGGCGGAACGGCGTGAGGCGGAGGCACTGCTGCGGGATCTGCGCGGGTATGCCGAGCGGCGAGTCGTCGACGGCACAGTGATCCGAGGCTTTTGCACCGCTTATGCAGACATGATGCGCCTATTGGCGCATGCGCCCAGTGACGTACCGGCGGAACTGGCGCAACTGGTCGAGCGCATCGATGCTGGCGGGATGACGCTGCGTGACCTGAGCGCGGATGACATTGCTTTGCTGCGTCAATACGATCAGGACGTTTGGATCTCTGTCACTCGGAAGGCGGACTGACGGTCGGTGGTTTCGCAGACGGTTCCCAGCCGCGCTCTGCTTGGACGTGCGCTGACGGTACTTGAAGACCTTGAGTTGCCGTTGCTGTCCTGGGGGGTGACGGAGGGGGCCTTGGCGCACGACGAAGTGGTAGGTGCGCTGTGGAAGCTGGCCGAGAACGACCCGGAGGCCGCTGAGATAGGGGGCGAGGGCCTGCTGGCGAGCCTGGAGCAGCGTCGGCTGCTGTTCCGCCTGCCCGGCGGTCCCGTCCGCTACCGCACCCGCGTGGCGGAAGGACTGCGTCTGGCGGCGACATTGCGGCAATCCTTTGCTCCTCGCAATCACCGGCCCGGCTCATCCCTTCCGGACCGGTGGTGGGAACAGGGCCGGCGTCTGGTCGCGGACTATCGCCTACACGTGGCCGAACGCCGTTACCCCAAGCGGAACATTGCCGCCGACGAGGCGATCGCTGAGATGGCCCAGGTGCCGGGCTGGACAGACCTGCATGCCGAGGTGGCACGAAGCCAGATCGGCACCTATGCACTGTCCCGGTTCCAAGTCGACGCCACCAAAGCGGTCCTGCACGGTCTGCAGGCCACCGACTCGCGCGGGATTGTGGTCAGCGCCGGCACCGGTAGCGGTAAGACGCTGGCCTTCTACCTGCCCGACTATGCGGCCCTGGCGCACGACCGGCGCCGCAACGCGGTGCACACCCTGGCGCTGTATCCACGGGTGGAGTTGCTGCGAGACCAGCTGCGCGACGCGGTGACGGGAAATCTTCGCCTGCTGCAGCAGGGCTTGAGCGCGCCGCGCATCGGTGTGCTGTATGCGAAAACCCCGTGGGAGGGAAAGAACCTCACCCAGCCTGATACCCATCGCGCGGGCACGGCGTGGCCGGTGTTGGGGGACGGGTTCGTCTGCCCCTACCTGGGATGCCCCTCCTGCGACGGCGGGCAGTTGATTTGGTCGCGTCGCGACATCGCCCAGCAGCGGGAAGTACTTCGGTGTGCGCAGTGTCAGCGCGAATTGCCCGAGAAGATGGTGGCGTTGACACGGCAGTCGCTGTGCAATGACGCTCCCAAGTTGCTGTTCACCACCACCGAAATGCTCAATCGTGCCAGCGCCGGATCGATGTTGGGGCGGGTGCTGGGCTGGGTGCCGGGGGCGGGGCCGCGGGTGGTACTGCTGGATGAGGTGCACACGCACTCCGGGGCGACCGGAGCGCAGACTGCCCTGCTGCTGCGGCGGTGGCGTCATGCCCGACGTGCCCCGGTGACGTTCGTGGGGCTGAGTGCCACGCTGCGCCACGCCGATCAGTTCATGGCGCAGTTGACCGGCCTGGAATCCGACAAGGTCACCTTGATCGAACCGCACCCGACCGACTTGGAGAGCGAGGGCCGCGAGTACGCGCTGGCGCTGCGGGGCGATCCTGTCTCGGGTGTGAGCTTGTTGTCGGTGGCGATCCAGACCGCCATGCTGCAGGGCCGACTGCTTGATTCCCCCACCACCCCATTGCGGCAGTCCCTTCATGGCAGCCGCGGCTTTTTGTTCACCGACGACCTGGACGTCACCAACCGGCTCTACGACGACTTGCGGGACGCCGAAGGCGGCCAGAACGGCCGACAAGGACGACGCAAGCGCGACAAGCCGGTACTCGCGGCACTGCGCAGTCCGGATCTGCCCGCCCAGGACGAACGGTATGCGGCCGGCCAATCGTGGAATCTCCCCGAACAGATCGGGCACCACCTCAGCGCGGATCTGTCCCAGCGGCCTTTGCTGATCGGGCGGACCTCGTCGCAGGACGCCGGCGTGGACGCAGAGGCCCACCTGGTGGTGGCGACCGCGTCACTGGAGGTGGGCTTCAACGATCCTCGTGTCGGAATGGTGCTGCAGCACAAAGCTCCCCATGACGCTGCGTCCTTCCTCCAACGGCGTGGCCGTGCCGGACGTGAACGCGGCACGCGACCATTGACGGTTGTCACGCTGTCCGACTTCGGCCGGGACCGATTGGCCTATCAAGGCTATGACGCCCTCTTCTCCCCCGAGGTGGCCGCACGGACTTTGCCGTTGACAAATCGGCACATCATCAAGATTCAAGGCGCGCAGGCACTGGTGGACTGGCTGGGTATCCGGCTACGTCAGCAGGGCCTCGCGGTGGATGCACGCTCCATTTTGACCGGCACCGCCGATCCGGCGCCGAGCGAGAAGCACGCACGAGCGCGGCACTACATAGTTAGTGTTGTTGCTTCTTTGTCGGACGGCGACGATGCGTTGCTGGCCGAACTTACGATGCATCTGCAGCGAGCCTTGGCGCTGGATGACGACGGTGTGCTGGCACTGCTGTGGGAGCAGCCACGGTCGCTGATGCTGGCGGTCGCTCCGACGATTGTGCGGCGCCTTCTGGTGGGCGGCAATGGTGCGCACAACGATGCCGGAGCGGCCCCTGCGGCGTTCTTGCCGGAGTTCATCACCCGCTCGCTGTTTGATCCGCTGAACCTTCCGGAGGTGGAATTCGACCTCCCCTTCCCCACCGACAACGAAGAACGACTGCCGGTGGGGCGGGCGCTGGCGGAAGCAGTTCCCGGTCGGGTTAGCCGCCGCTTCGGCTACCAAAGCGACCGTCATCGCACCTGGCTGGAGGTGCCGGCGGGCGCCGAGGAGGTCACCCTCGATCTGGAGGGGATCGTCAAGTTCGGTTTTCCGCAGGGCCAGTGGAACAGCGGCCGAGTAGACCTCGGGGCGCTGGTGGTCATGCGCCCGCACACGATGAGCCTGGCCGCACCGCCCGACGATGTGGCCAGCTACTCGCAGGGCCGTCCGCTGTGGGCAAGTGAATTCGTGCACAACTGGTCGAGCGGGCCGACCGAGGCCACCGTGCCTGATCTGGCATCCTGGCAGGGCCGCATCGCGCAGGTAGGCTTCGCCACGCACGCGGCGGGCAACCCCATCGAAGTGCGCCGCATGACCTACGGTGCCGAGTGCGACATCGCACGAGGCACGCCGGCCCAGCGTGAGCGAGTGTCGGTCCGCTACGCGCTGGACGGTGAGGCTGCCGCTATGGGGTTTGCGTCATCCGTTGATGCGCTCCAGGTCCGGGTTGCCGCTCTGGATGTCACGGCGCCGCGCGTCGTGGAGCATCTGTGCTCCCCGAAGTGGCGTACTAAAGCGTTCACCCGGATCGTCGCTGAGGATCCGCGGATCAGTGCACACGCCAATGTGTTTCAGCGGGGCTGGTTGGCGCTGGTCTACCTGGCCGCATTCGCTCTTCGGGGACTGCACAAGGAAACGCCGCAGACGATCCATGCCGCTTTGGCAGGCGGAGCGTGGCGCGATCAGGTCCCGCAGATCATTCGGATGTTGTACCGGCAGGACCCAACTGGCAGTGGCGCCCAAGCAGCAGGGAGCGCTACCGACCGGGTGACAGCGGATCTGGAAAGCCTCAGCCAGCAGCCGGATGTGGCGCAGGCCATGGATGAGGCGGGTGCGCTGCTGTTCTCCGCCGAAATCGCCTCCGTCACCGCTGATCTGGCCCGCCGCGCCTACCGCGACACGTTGGCTGCGGCGATCCTGGAGGCGGTGCTGCGTACCTGCCCTGATTCCCAGGACGGCGACGTGACCATCGACGTGGTGGCCGGCAGCAACGACGTCGACACGATCTGGATCAGTGAAACGTCCGAGGGTGGGCTGGGGATCGTTGAGTCGCTGGCCTACCGTTACGGCGAAGACCCGGCCCGGTTTTGGGCGCTGGTGGCAGCAGCGCTGCGGCCCAACGCCTATGAGTACACCGACCGGCGGCTAACGGATCTGCTGCGGCATGTCGTGGCTGAGGAGCCGGGCGGGGATTTGGCACAGGCGATGACACAGGCACGCGCTGCTCAGTCCGCTGGCCAAGCAGGGAAGGCACTGGAGCAGGTCCGCAGGGCATGGGCGGTGTTGGATGGCACCCCCCGGCATGCTGATGTGGCGGCACTGGCGACGCGCCTGCTGCGCCCAGGCTCGGACCGGATGACAGATGCCGCGGCCTGGGCGCTGATCCAAGCCTGGGATGGTCTGGAGGAAGCGCTCGGTATCGAGGTCGATGCCCGAGTGGTGGCGTATACGGCGGGAGCCGGTGAATTGCCCCTGCCGCGGCCTTTGACGTCGGACCAGGCGTTCAGCATGCTGTGGCCGCGCGGTGATCAAGCCCGCAACCACCACTTGGAGTCGTACCAGCCCTACCGGGACGGTGAACAGCCAGCTGTGCTGGACAGGTTGCTGGTAGCTGCAGTGCACGCGCAGGAAGTCCCGCGGATCAAGGTCACCTCCCAGGACTGGGTGGCGCAGTACCAGAAGATGCTCGCGCAGGCCAGGGAAGTGGAGTTGGCGCTGCCGCTCAATCAGCCGGAGGTGCTGCGGGCGGTGATGCTGCAGGTTCCGCTCGTTGAGGTGGACCGCGGTGTGATGCGCCTGTACGGCGAAGTTACTCAAGTAAGCCGCGATCACCAGTATGTCCTGGTGCGGGCTGTCATCAAGGAGTCGGAGCAGTGAGCATGCCGGGACGGACACTTCGTACCAATGCACGCAGTGCATTGCGTGCGGACTCGCTGATCCGTACCGCACTGCTGGCGCAACTGGCTGTCGGCACCGGTGAGGTATGGCTGGTGTCGGCGTGGATCAGCGACGTGGAGTTGGTGGACAACTCCGACGGCGCCTTCGACTATCTCCTTGGCGAGGACCCGCCCGAGCGGTGTCGGCTGTCGGATCTGCTGTTGCTGCTGGCGCGAACTGGCAGCAGCGTACGGGTGGTGACTCGGCCGGCCGCGGCCAACGAAGCGTTCGTGCACCGCTTGCGGTCCGGGGCGGATAACGTCTGCGACCTGCGTGTGATCGAAGACGACATTGTGCACGAAAAGTGCCTGGTGGGTCCGGGATGGATATTTCAGGGCTCAATGAACTTCACCCGCAACGGCCTGGCCCGCAACAAGGAGCAGATCACCTACGCCGTGGACGAGCGCAGCGCCGCTCAGGCTCTGGTGGAGTTTCAGCACGAATGGGGGCAGGCCGGATGAGCCTCGAGGATAGCCAGAGGGACCACGCCGCACTGCTTGCGGCGTTCGTCAACCTGTTTCTCGACCCGCTGCACAATGACGCGGGAAAGCATCCTGAATGGTGCGCTTCCTTCCGCGAGGGTGCCCTCCGGGGCCGGCGAGTTCCTTTGGTGTTGCCGCGCCTGTGGGAGGCGACGGGTGAGTCCGCCTACTACGTCATAGCCCGGCGGCCGCACGAGGCGGGCGTAGTGCGCGATCTGCTGCTCGCGTTCGCCGGCCCGTCGTTGGTGAAGGTCGGCTATGACATACCGGTCAAGCTGGATGACGGTGATGTGCTCGAGGCGGCCATTGCCGCCCGCTATGGGCCCTCTAGTACCTTCAAGCTGCGTGCTCCGGTCGATAAACGCAAGGCGTTGCATGGGGCGCTGATACGGATGCTGGCCTTGGTGGAGAACAGTCCGCAGCGGGCATGGTCAGCGCCCAAGCCGTTGGGGCGGCTTCTGACGGACTTCGAGTCCGCGCTGGTGGGCGGTGCTCCTCAGGTGGCGGCGGAACTGCTGGACCAGATTGCCCGCCAGGGCGGTCTGTCGGTGACCAATCTCAAGCACCTGCAGATCAAGCGGCTGGCGGTGATGGGGCAGGCGTCAGAACTCCTCGCTGTGCCGGGGTTGCGTGAGGTGCTACTGCAGGATCCTCCACGCGCGGTCAAGGAGATAGTGCTCAGCGCGCTGCATGCCACCTGCATCGAGCCGGCGCTGACCGGGCAAGGTGTGGAGAAAGCCTGCGCGGCGCTGGCGCAGTCACCAGTGCCGATCGCACTACTGGCCGATGCGGAGCCAGTGCACTTCGGTGATTCCGCCGCAGTCACTTTGCTCCTAGGCCTGCTGGCGCAAGGTCAGGAAGTCGAGTTGGCCGGCGCTATTGCGGCCTTGGATGCGGTGCAACGCTCCTCGGCGGTGCCGCCAGGTTTGGACCGCTATCGTGCCCTGGCTCCACAGGCGGCATGCATCGAAGCCGAGCCTACCGCTGACGTCAGCGTGTCAGCCGATGAAGCGCCGTCGGATTCTGACGCTGACGATCTGGCATGGCAGCCCGCCTCGTGGGAAGAGTTGCTCGCTGCCGCGGCCGAGGGAGATAAGGCCGCTTTGCGTATCTGCCGGGACATGGAGTCCGACGGCAGCAGCGAGTTGCCCCTGGCAGCGGATAGTGCCGCGGACGCCGCACTGGCCGCTTTGCTGTCCGGGCTAAGCGATGCAAGCTATGAGAACGTGTGGCGGTATGCACTGTCACCGTTCTTGCAGGAGGTCTCCCGAAGCGGACTGTCCCTGCCGCTGACACTGGCGCAGATCACCGCCAGCAGTATCGGGCAACGACGCGATCCAGCGAATCTGGCCGTGCTGGATCTGCTGCTGGAGCTGTTCTTGCGAACCTCCCCCGCGGCGGAGGACTACGACGAGTTCCTCGAACATCTGACCATGCGGGTGCAGGAGTGGGTGGCCTCGGAGACCGCCAGCCAAGCCTTGGACTTCGTCGACCGGTTGGCAGCATTCGCCACCCCCGATCAGCAGGTGCGGGCCCAGGCCGCACTGCAGTTGCTCAGCCCGCTGAATCGACACGCCCAGCGCCTCGATGAGGCCTGCCTAGCCTCAGCACGTTCCCTGTCCAGCGAATTGGAGTTGGACCTTGACTGGCCGGCCTGGCATCAGCCAGGCGGCAGCGAGGACAGCATCACCATCCTGCCGGCGCAGGTTTTGATCTACGGCATGGACGCCGGGGTGCTGGATCGAGTCCACGCCTGGATGGCAGAGCACCATCCGCAGGTGAAGGTTTCGTTGTCCGCGGACAAGGTCGGCTCCAGTCGGCTACGGGAAGTGGCACGGCACGCCGACTTCAGCGTGCTGATCACCCAGTGCGCCACCCACGCCGCCACCAACTTCATCAGCCAGCACGCCCAAGCGGTGGTGTACCCGAAGGGCGCGGGGTCGGTATCGGTGGTGCGTGCCATCGTCGATGAACTGCAGCGTCACTCTCGTTCCGTGCAGTTGGCGGCTGCAGGCGGACGCCGGCGCACCAAGTAAGCCCCTGCCAGATCGCGTTGTTCACCGTGTCCCATCGCGCTCAATGGGACACGGTGAACCGGGTCAGCCTCGTACGGCGCGCACCAGCAGGTCGGTAAGCAGGCGGATGTCGTTGGGGGTGTTTTGCAGGCCGTTCCAGCGGCGCTGTTCGCCGTCGGGGAAGCGCCACATGCCGGAGGTCCAGGCGGTGACCGGCATCAGGCCCATGATGGCGTTGCGGACGTGGTCGCAGTCGACGTCTTCGGCCGGCATGTCGTCGGTGAGGCTGTCCATGACGAAGCCCATAGCCTGGATGCCGGCGCCGTGGGTGAGGCGGGACTGGCGGGGCGGGAGTTTCCAGGCGTCGCTGAAGGTTTCTTGCACGATGGTCCAGAAGGAGCGCAGGTGCAGGAGCATGCGGTCGACGTCGCCGGAGCCGTCTTCGGGGTTGCGGTACTGGTAGAGGGCGCCTTCGAAGAGGCTGTGCTCCAGCATGCGCAGAAGGGCGGTGTCTTTGATGTTGCCGTGCGGTGAGGTCGGGCTGGCGACGCGGCCGTAGAAGGGGCCCTGGCCGTCGGTGTTGAGGCGGGTCATCAACTGGGCGGGCAGGCGCTTGCGGGCGTAGGAGGGGGGCAGGTGTCCGCTGGTTTCGGGCAGCAGTTCGTGGATGAGGCCCTTGGGCAGCGGCTTGGTGTTGTTGACCAGGATGAACTGGGAGCGCTGGTCTTCTTGGGTATCGGCGATGAAGCCGACTGCTGCGACGGGGAATTCGGCCAGGTCGGCGTCGCGGATGGCGGCGCTGCGCTGCTGGCCGTCGACGATCAGGGCCGGTTTGTCCTCGTCGGGGAGGGACTCATCGACGGGGATGACCAACTCGCCGGGGATGGAGTAGTCGATGCCGTTACTGCGGCGTGCTGTGGTGTCGAAGCGGACGGAGTCGTCGAAGGCCAGCACCAGGGCGTTGGGGAGCATGGCGTTGTCGGACTCGAGGTAGCGTTGGATGCCGCGGATGTGTTTGAGGACCTCGGGCCTCTGGTAGCCCTGGAGGGTGCTGCTGTCGTCCCGGCGTACGCGGGAGACGGCGGCGAAGCTGTGGAGTTTCTTCCCGTCGATGGCGAAGCAGTAAATCCTTCGGTTGCCCTGGCGCACTTCGAGCGCCGGAAGCCTTAGTTCGTATCGGTCGGCCATCGCATCTCCTGGAATGAATTAAAAAAGCGAAAAGGTTTAAGCTTTACGTGAAGCTGAGGGAGCGCATTTTCGCCTCGAGCACGGTGAGATTATGGAAACCGCGACGTTTGTTGCGTTCCGATCCTCGGAATATCGCGATCTCGATTCCGTGCTTTTTGCACAGGGCGCAGGGGCAGGTGCGCCAGGGCGCATCACTCAGGGTGCGCTCATAGTGTCCGAGATAGCTTTTCTTTTTCGGTCCGAGGACGAGGGATTCGTAGGTTTCCAGAGCGCTGAGCACTTCCTCGCGGGGTGTCTCTTCGCGGTCGAATTCTCGTAGGGCGCGTAGGCATGCGCGCTCGGCGGTGATGGCCTGGGACTGGGAGATGCTGCCGGACAGGATGAGCCGTTTGAGGGCAGGGTTGCCGTCGACTTGGGGGACTCTGATGGCGGTGTAGGAGTCGGTGGCGGTGTGGTAGTTGTTGCGGTCGTCCATGAAGGCCTGGCGGAAGGCCGAGGTGCTGTCGAAGCTGGTCACGCCGTGGCTGGCGAACTGTTCCATGCTGTCGACCCGGTTGATGCCGAGCAGGTGCAGTTCGATGTCGGGGTGTCGGACGTCGTCGATGGCGCGTAGGCAGGCGAGGATTTCGTGTGACTTGAGCGGCACCATGCCGCCTAGGGCGATCCGTCGGTAGCCCATCTTCTGCAGTTGCTGGACGCTGTGCGCGTAGCTGTGCGGACCCCATCCCTGTGCTGCGCCGACGGGTTGAAATCGTGCGCCTGTTGTTTTGGTGGCGTTGATGAAGTCTTCGGCTAGTTCCAGGGAGATCTGCTGGCGGTTGATCCAGGCGGCTTCGGGTTCATCGTCGGATTCTTCCGGGATGTAGCCGAAGATGATGTGGTCGATGCTGATGCCCGCGTCGAACCCGCATCTGCCGTAGAAGTCGAGGACTTCGTCGACTTCGTAGGGTGGGCGTTCTTCGTCGATGTAGTTGAAGGCGCCGCAGTCGCCGATGGTGGAGCATGTGTCAGGGAGGCGGAAGAAGTTCCTCACGCCTAGGCGGTAGAAACGCTCGCGCTGCGGGGCGGAGTATTTTCCTGCACCCTTCATGGATCCGTCGACAACCGCCTTGCTGACGAGGATCCCGTCGTAGGGGATCGGCGTCACGGCCTGGTGGGCGTAGACGTCATCGCGCTGACGGACTCGGTAGGGCGAGTACTCGTCGTTGATGAAGTCGTAGGTGGGGCTCACCAGGTCTTGGCTGTCAGGGAAATAGAATTTCACGCCGCTTTGGCCTTTTCCTGCACATAGATTCGGAGGAGGTAGTTCGACAGAGTGCTGATGTGGCGGGGGTTGTTCTGTAGTTCGTTCCAGGGAGTGTTCAGGTCGGGCCAGCGGCCTTGGGTCCAGCGGCAGTGGGGTGCGATCAGCGCGATTTCGGCTTGGGCCTGTTTCACGGCGTGGGGGGAGGCGGGGTCGATGGCCATCATCACGCGGTCCATCAGGCGTCCCATGGAGCGGATGCCCACGCCGTGCATCAGCCGACTCTGGGTGGCGGGCAGGCCCCAGGCGTCGGGGAAGGTGTCGCGGACGGCGGTCCAGTAGATGACGAGGATCTGGCGGATGGTGGCCGTGTCGACGGTGCCGTTGGAGAGGTTTTTGTAGGGGAAGAACACGCCCGAGGTTGAATTGAGGGATTCCTGGATCGCTGTGGTGAGGCTGTTGTCGGTGACGACAGCGTCCGCTTTCTGCTCCGCGGTGGTGGAGGGGCGGCGTACCAGTCCGCGAAATGGCGAGTCCTTGTCCTGGTTGAGGGCTTCCACCAGGACCGAGGGGAGTTTGCGGGCGGACAGTTTGGTCGGCAGCAGGGTGCCGACCTCGGGGAGTAGTTCGGTGACCAGGTTCGTCGGCAGTGGGGAGACGGTGTTGACGCGCAGGAACTGGTCGCGCTGGGTTTCCAGGTCTTCGGCGACGAAGCCGGCAATGGTCACGGCCAGGCGGGTGTTGCTGGTGCGGGCCAGGGCGAGGCTGCGCTGCTGGCCGTCGACGATCCAGGCCGGCCGGGGGGCGTCGGGGGAATCGGGCAGCGGGATCTCCAGCGTGCCCGAGGTGCACAGGCCGTCGCTGCTGCCCGGGCCGGGGCTGGATTTGAACCGCACGCTGGAGGGCAGGGCGAGGATGAGTCCGTTGGGGAAGAGGACCTCGTCGCCGTTGAGGTATTCCAGGATCTGTTTGACGTGCTGCTTCTTCTCTGGGCGCTGGTAGCCGATCAATTTGCCCGCTTCGTCCCGAGAGATCCGTGCGACATCGGCGACTTGGTGCACCTCTTCCGCCGCCAGGGTGAAGACATACAGCGGGATCGTGGGGTGCTGCTCGATCCGCAGGGCGCGGCGCTTGAGCACAATGGAGGTCATCGCTGGCCGCCAATCGTTGAAGAATAGAGGGCGCCGAAGCGCTTTTGCTCGCAGGCCATCCCCTCATCTCGCAGCAGGCGCAAGAGGCGGGTGCGGGAGGAATCGGGGTAGAGGTCCTTCATCTTGCGGATGAAGTCGATCACCTGCTCGTCCGACATCGGTTGGCGGGCGTAGCGCTCGGGGCGGGCTGTCTGCGAGGCCCAGGACGTCCAACGCGCTTGTGCGGCAGGGCTGATGAGGTGTCCCGGTGCGCAGTGTTCGAGCCAGGAGGCGGCCATGCGGACGTTCAGGCTGGTGAGAGTGCCGCCAAGGGTGTGGCGGAGGGCGGCGTTGGCGGGTACGCGCACGATGCCGTCCAGGTCGCAGGCGCCTCCTATCAGCACGACCTCGCATCCTGTGGCCGCCAGCGCGGTCAGGTCGCGGTGCATGGCCTGGGCGTAGGTCTCGGAGAGCACCACCAGGACGCGTCCGGCGGCGGCCGCGAGGCGGGGTAGATCGCTGGTACCGTCCATGCGCTGCAGATGATCCCACCAGTGGGATGCCTGGGTACCGGAGGAAGCCACGGAATCTGCATGTCGCGGCACGAAAGTGGCCGCATAGAAGGGTGCGGCGCTGGAGACTGGGCGTAGCCCCAGTCCGGCCGAGGCGACATAGAGACGGGGTGCGAATCCTGCTCGGGAGGCAGCGGCTTGGAGGTCCTGGGCGCGGCGCCACTGGTCGCCCTGGTAGAGGCTTTCCAGCGCCACTTGCCGTCCCTGGGTGTCGCGTAGGCGGCGTGCCCATTCGGCAGCTCGCTCGGGCACGTCTCCGGTGGGCAGTTCGCGCGCTCGCAGGTCCGCCGTGGGGGGTGAGGTCTTCCGGTGCGTGCACGTGACCACGATGGGCAACTCGTTCACTGCGGATCGACCTCTGGCTTCCGTAACTCGTCTGTTGTTGTGGTTACTGTAGCCGGTAGTTACGGGGGTAGGCTTCGCTTGTCTCAACAGAGGTAACTGAACACCAGACAAGGGAGTGACAGCATGGACCGTCCCGCGATCGTGTTGCTGAGCGGCGGCCTGGACTCAACCACGGTGCTGGCCATCGCCAAGGACCAGGGGTTCACTCCCTATGCGCTCAGCTTCCGCTACGGTCAGCGCCACTCCATCGAGTTGGAGGCGGCGCAGCGGGTCGCCGAGGCGCAGGGGGTGGCCCGGCACGTCATCGCCGACATCGATCTGCGGGTCTTCGGTGGCTCCGCGCTGACGTCCGACATCGAGGTGCCCAAGCACGAGTCTCTTGAGGACACGGCAGCCACCGGGGTACCGATCACGTACGTGCCGGCCCGCAACACGATCTTCTTGTCGTTCGCGCTGGCCTTTGCCGAGACCGTCGGTGCCAGCGACATCTTCACCGGGGTCACGGCCGTGGACTACAGCGGCTATCCGGACTGCCGCCCGGAGTACATGGAGGCGTTTGCCACCATGGCCAATCTGGCCACGCGGGCGGGGGTTGAAGGCACCTCCAAGATCACGCTGCGCTCCCCCTTGATCGCGCTGTCCAAGGCTGACATCGTCCGCGAGGGCCTGCGCCTGGGTGTGGACTACTCCCTCACCTCCTCCTGCTACGACCCCGACGAAAAGGGGCGGGCCTGCGGCAAGTGCGAAACCTGCCTGCTGCGCCTGAAAGGCTTCGCGGAGGCCGGCGTGAAGGACCCGGTCCAGTACCAGAGCGTCTGAGCATGACCTATCTGATCAAGGAGATCTTCTACACGCTCCAGGGGGAAGGCAGTCACGCCGGGCGCCCGGCCGTCTTCTGCCGCTTCTCTCGCTGCAACCTGTGGACAGGGCGGGAGCGTGACCGCGCCCGCGCCATCTGCCAGTTCTGCGACACCGACTTTGTCGGCACCGATGGTGAAGGCGGTGGCCGCTTTCACACCGCCGACGACCTGGCCGATGCGGTAGAAGCCGCCTGGCCCACCACCGATCGCGCCCACCGGTTCGTGGTGTGCACCGGAGGAGAGCCCCTGCTGCAGTTGGACGAGAAGGCCATCGACGCCCTCCACGACCGCGGCTTTGAAGTTGCGGTGGAAACCAACGGCACTCGCCCGGCGCCTCGGGGTATCGACTGGCTGTGCGTGAGCCCGAAGATCGGCTCCACTGTGGTCCTCACCCACGGCGACGAACTCAAACTGGTCTATCCGCAGGCGGGCGGCGACCCCGCCCAGTTCGAGGGCCTCGACTTCCGCCACTTCAGACTGCAACCGCTGGATGACCCCCACCGCGATGCCCACACCCGTGCCGCCGTCGAGTACTGCATGAAGAACCCGCGCTGGACACTTTCTCTCCAGACGCACAAGTATCTGGGAATTCAGTAATGGAAATCTTTCGCGAGTTCACCTTCGAGGCAGCCCACCGCCTGCCGCGCGTGCCCGAGGGCCACAAGTGCGCCCGCCTTCACGGCCACTCCTACAAGGTCACCGTCCACGTCGAGGCACCCGTCGACGCGGACGCGGGTTGGGTGATGGACTTCGGAGACATCAAGCAGGCATTTCGTCCCATCGATGCACAACTCGACCATTACTACCTGAATGACATCGAAGGCTTGGAAAACCCCACCAGCGAGAACCTGGCCCGCTGGATCTGGGACCGGATGATCACCGAACTGCCCGCCCTGTCGGCGATCACTGTGCGCGAGACCTGCACCTCCGGCTGCACATACCGAGGCGAGTAGCAGCATGCACGACATCCAAAACGAGATCGACCCCCGCGGCATCGCCATCGACGAAGTAGGGATCAGCGGCCTGCGCTACCCCCTCACGTTCGACGACGGTCACACGCGCCAGCAAGGCATCGCCGACGTCAGCGTCACCGTCGGCCTGCAGGCCGACCGGCGCGGCACCCACATGAGCCGCATGATCGCCCTCGTCCACGAAGAGCTCGCCACCCTCGCTCCGCAGGAGCTGCCCATCGCCCTCAAACGCGGGCTCACCCTGCTGGACGCTCCCTCTTTGATCCTGACGCTGTCCCTGCCCATCGCCACGATGGTGGCCGCGCCCGCCAGTAAACGACAGTCGTGGCAGACCCACGACGTCACCATCACCGGCCGCATCACCCCGGACGGCTGCACCGTCACCACCGCGGTGACCACCGACGTGACGAGCCTGTGCCCGTGCTCCAAAGCCATCTCCGACTACGGCGCGCACAACCAGCGCAGTGAGATCACCCTGCAGGTCACCGGCACCGCCGACGGCCCCTATCCCCTGCCCGTCCACGAGATGGTCGATCTGCTGCGCGCTGCCGGCTCCGCCCCCGTCGTCCCCCTCATCAAGCGAGTCGACGAACGCGTCGTAACCATGCAGGCCTACGACCACCCCGTCTTCGTCGAAGACATCATCCGCGACATAAGCCTCACATGTCGCCAAAAGGGGATCGAGCACGCCGTTATGGCGAAAAACCTGGAAAGCATCCACAGTCACGACGCCATCGCGACCCTTCGCTACACCCCTGAGTAAATAACTGACCGGCCAGGAGTGGGCTGTTCTGTCCGCGCGCGCCACGCCTGGCCACCATCAGCACGGCGCTTGTCGGTGACGGCATCAACCTACGAGGCAGGCCGGCGACGGGAAGAGCGAACTGGCGCCCGCGGCACTGATGCGTCGCCGCTCAGCAGCCTCGTAGGGGACGTCACGAAGGCCCAGCAGCGCTGCCGCACGTTAACAGCGACGACCCGCATCCGCCGCGCCCCACGCGCCGACCTTCGGCACTTCAGACAGGAACTGACGCCTCCGGTTGTCAGTGCCGTGCGCTGTACTGTCTGCACGTTCGTTCCACCGCCCGTCCGGTCCGCCGCTGGAGCCGAGCGCAGTAATCCCCGCACCAAAGACAGAAAGTAGAACGTGAAGGTCCCCGCTCCCGCCGGCATCGCCACACTGATCGCCTACATCGCCACCATCCCGGCCGCCAACCTGGCCGTCACCCACTTCGGCGCCGTACCTGTTGGCCTGGGCTATGTGGCACCTGCCGGTGTCTACGTCGTGGGCCTAGCCCTCGTCCTGCGCGACCTCGCGCGTGAGGCAACAAGCCGAGGCGCCGTCGTCGCCGCCATAGCCATCGGCACTGTCCTGTCATACTTCCTGGCCGACCCCAGCCTCGCAATGGCCTCCGCTGCCGCCTTCGCTCTCGCAGAAAGCATGGACTTCGCCGTCTATGAGCCACTGCGCCAGCGAGGACTGCTCACAGCGATGCTCGCCTCAAACGCCGTCGGGCTCGTCGTCGACAGCCTTCTCTTCCTCAAACTCGCCTTCGACTCCCTTGACTACCTCCCGGGCCAGATCCTCGGCAAAACATGGATGACCCTCGCTGCCGTCGCCGCCCTGGCACTCCTACGCCGACGCAAGAGTGTTACCACCTAGGAGTCCCGGCGATCACGTGCGGAGCCAGATGATGTGGGCTGCTGCGGTGGCGGTGCCGAAAAAGGCGTGACCGGCTCGGCTGTCGGGCTTCCCCGCGATGATGCCGGATGCGCCGCAGCCACGGGGTAGGCATGACCAACGTCAGGAGGCCCAAGCGGCTCCGCGAAGTCTGCGACATCCCACTCGTACTCCTGAGCGGCGCTGAGTCGCTGTCCCTATGGCCGGGGCGCCGGCAGTCGTACGCAACCTGCTCGAGTTCCGCGCCCCGGTATCAGCGCAGGAGTTGGAGCAAACCGAGACCGACGGGGCAGGGGGTCGTGCTCGCGCATCGACTACCGCCGCAACCGCTGGCCGAACACGGCCAACCCCCACCTGTTGATCACGCAGACGGCCGTCGAGTTCGGCCCCGAAGGCAAACTCTGAGCCACCCGGGCTACCCGCAACCTCGCCGCCACCCTTGAAAGGCTCCGCGTCGAGCGCCAGATCGAAGAGGGTCTCACCCACGGCGCCGACCCACTGCACCTGGCGCTCGTCTTCGGTATCGATGAGAAGACCGCCATCCGCTACGCGGACTCGGCACGGGTGCTGCTGGAGAGCGCCGCTGAACAGCGCCTTCAATAAAATCCGATCGACCAGACACCCCACGAGGGAATCATGAGCGGGTGATGTCGATCGAATCAGCAGCCAGCGACCTGCAGGACCATGCCGCCCTCTGGAGCATGGGCGAAATCGACGCCGTCGATGTCGTCAGTGCCGCCTGTGACGCGCTCGTCGCCGGACTCGACAGCCCTGGACTTCGGGCCCTGGCTGCCTGCACACGCGCCGAGGCGGACTATGACGTACACGAATTGCTCCCAGAAGCGCTCCACGAACTCGGCCTCACCTTCTGTCCGTTCGCTAGTGATGCCGGCCAAGAAGTCGGCGTGCGAGCGCTCGCTCGCGCATGCTCGCCGGCGAGCTGACACCTCGGGAGTTCACCTTCCGGATTCACCAGCGTTACGGACATGAGCTGCCCCTGACTGAACGGCTCGCCGAACTCGATGACGAGTACGACACCCTCGAATACGGCGAAACAACAGCGGCACAGGTCGATGCGGAGGTCACGGCCGAAGCCCGCCACCTCGCAGCCCACCCCCGCGTTTCGACTGAACACACGGACACACCAGGCTGATACACGTGGGACGACCCGCAAGTTCCCGCTGAACAAGCTTCAGTTCCTCTGGATCCAAGGGCCTCCCAGCCCGGACTCCTATCTCCGTCTCCGGCCGAAAATTAGCAAGTCGTGTCGGAGGATGGCCCAAGCGTCCTGCCAGGAACACGTCTCCGGGCGCACTCAGGCACAGGGAACCCCGCTCTTCTTCGCACAGTGCTGGCACGCCAGGACGAACGCGATGACCACGCCCTGCGGGAACCGGCGGCCGCGTACGGCGTCTAATGCGGTTGAAGCCAGCAGATGACTCGCGGCCTTACGCGTGGATCTCCAGGTCACGGAACGACAGTTGGACCATCTCACGGTGCAACTGCGATGGCGTCCGAGGTGGACAAGACCACGGGCCCCGGGCCGAGGCAGCCCAGCGCGTCGCCTCGTCGGCGTAGGGCTGATTACAACGCAGCCGACCGCAGCAGGGACGCTGTGGGGCTGCAGCGCGAGCCAGGCCTCGGGCTTCGCTGTCGCAGGGGGCTATGCACAACGGCGTTACCCGCATCTCTGATCGCTTGCAAAGCAACAGTTCAGCCTCGTGGCGGGCGAGTTCGGCCAAGTCGCGGGTTTACTGCTCGTCCGGTTCACGAGCCGGGCGGTGCGCCGCTACACTGCGTGCGCAAGACACCAGGTAGGCGGCCGGGAGAGGCCTGTTCTCGAGGGGGCCATCACGTACCCGGGCCGACATGCCTTATCCCCGCTAAGTCGTCTGCGATGACTGGTAAGCCGGGGGATTCATGAGTTCTTTGAGTCGACGCATCGACCTTAGGCGGCAGGCTGTTTCGCTGCGGCTCGAGTACATGCGGCGCCGACGGTCCGCGCGGGATCCGCAGGCGCCTGCGGATCGGTTGCTGCGGGACGGGCTGGTGGTAGTTCCTGATTTCTTCGACTCGGCGCAGACGGCTGCAATGCGGGAAGCAATCCCCGCCCTCGAGGAATGTCAGCTCTCCCCCGAGGGGACTCTGACTCGCTTCTTCTCCGATGCGGCCCGTATAGGGGAACTGGGCGCCTTCTTCGCCTGTGATCTCGTCACCGACACCATGCGCATTGTTCTCGGGCCTACGGCGGTGATGCACCGCTCTACGGTGCAGTACCGGACCGTGAAAGGTCACACTGGCGCTTTCGAGCACTTCTTCCACATGGACACCTGGCGCCCGCGTTACAAAGCCTTCCTGTATCTCGTGGACGTGACGAACGACAACGGACCCTTCACCTACATCCCGCGAACACACTACGGAAGGTGGCGCGGGCGTTATGACCGTGACATCGCCCGGGTGTTCCAAGCCGGTGCGGACGGGTACATCCACGACGATGCGTCCGCCTACGTCGGCTGTCTGTGGCCGCACGAGCAGGCGGCTTTGTGTGCGCGTCTGCGCACCCGGCCCCGCACCGTCACGGGGAAGGCGGGAACGCTGATTCTGTTCGACGCCCGAGGTCTGCACTGCATCCGCCCGCTGGTGCGCACACCTCGGATCATCCTCTCCAGTTACTGGATCCGTCAGGGGCAGCACACATGAGTCGGACCGCGGCGGCCGGTTTCACTCTTGCCGGTGAACTCGACCTTGCAGTGCACAACTTCACACCGTCGGGGGCGGCGCGCGGGCGCTCGGTGTATCTGCAGGGGCAACTGCACGCCAACGAGAGCGCAGCGATGCTCGTGCTGCACGAGGTGGTGCGCGCTCTGCGGGCCAGGCCGCCGGCCAATCGGGTGCGTGTGGTGCCCAATGCCAATCCGGTCGGCTGGAGGCGCTATCTGGCTTCCGGTTCGACCGGCGACGGCCGGATCTCTGCGGGTGGTACGAACTGGAACCGTATGTTCGGCGATCCCCGACAGCAGGGCGGCAGCGCCGATGCGGTGCTGGCGTCGGCGCTGTGGGAGCTCTCGCACCCTTACGATGTGGTCATCGACGTGCACACCCCCGAGTTCGGCTGGCCTCATCTGTATGCGCCTTCCGCCGATCGTCGTCTGGTCACGCTGGACGACATTCCTCATGTGCTGTACGGCGCTCCGCAGTCGGGGCCTTTCGATGAAGCTCACTTGCGACTGCGGGCTGGCCAAGACAGTGCCGTGCATGTGGCGGTGACGCTGGAGATTCCCAGTCATGAGATTCCCACCGCCGCTTTGGTGGCTTCCTGGGCCGATCGGCTGCTCGATGAGATCGACGCCCAAGCCCGCCAGGCGCAAGCCCGTGGCATGCCGCAGCGCTGGGGCACCATGGCCGACGTGATTGCCCCGCTGTCGGGTGCCGTTACTCTGCACTGCCGTCCGGGGCAGCCGCTGGCTGCCGGGGCGCCAATCCTTTCGATCCACGGCCGCAAGGGCGAGAAAGAGACATTGCATGCGCCGTCGCACTGCATTCCGGTCTGCTTCCGCAGAGCCACAGTGATCGAAGCTGGATACTGGGCGTGCCGAATGATCGACTTGTATTCCGAACCTCCGAAGTGACCGGCCCAGAAATTGGAAAATGACATGCGTGCTGCGGTGGCGATCGAAAGCCTCAAGGACAATCCGTACTTCGCCGAGAGAGTCAAAGAGATCGCGGACGAGGTGACTTACCTGCCAGCGCGTCCCGACCACGACGAGTTGCGTGATCTTCTAGGTCAGTACGATCTGCTGGTGATCGGTGCGCGCGAGCGGATCACCGCGGGCATGCTGCGTGACGCGCCTGTGCGTACACGCATCGTGGGGACGCTCTCTGTAGGCACCGACCATCTGGACCTCCCTGCGCTTAAGGAGGCGGGCATCTATGTGGAGCGCTGTCCCACGGCCAATGTCAGGTCCGTCGCCGAGCATGCCCTCGCGCTTCTGTTCGCCCTGTCCAAGGAGCTGAAGTGGGGGGACCGGCTCGTCGCCGACGGCAAGTCACGCAGCGGCCTGCCGTCCCTGCCGTTCGAACTGAGCGGCAGGACGCTGGGGCTGATCGGCTACGGGAACATCGGCAGCACGCTGGGAACCCTTGCAGCCGCCCTGGGCATGCGGGTCGTCGCCACCAGTCGCACCCGGCAGGACGGCGGTGATGGGGAGGTCGCGTTCGGCACGCTCGAGCACATCCTGTCGGAGAGTCACCTGGTGTCGATCAGCGTCCCCCTGACGCAGGAGACCCGCGGCTTGGTCAACTCCACCACGCTGGCGTCGCTGCGCGCAGGGGCCATCCTGGTCAACACCTCACGGGCTGAGGTGGTGGACGAGCAGGCGGTGCGTGCCGCCCTGGACAGCGGGCGCCTGGCCGGATACGGCGGCGACTACGACCATGCGGACCCAGACCTCACCGAACGGCCCAACGTTCTTATCACCCCGCACGTGGCCGGGATCACGGTGGAGTCCAACGACCGCTTGGACAACGAACTCATCGACAGACTCGTGGCGCACCTGAAGGGGTAGTCATGCTCGCAGCGCTTCCGGTCAGCGACACGGCCAATGAGTGGATCGGGCTCATCGCGAACCTGATCGGCATCGGCGGCGTCTTCGTCTCCGTCGTCATCCTGCTGCGCGTGCAGCGGATCAGCACCGCTCGCAAGGATGAACGTGAACTGGTCTCCAAAGCCCTGCGGCTGCGGGATCTCAACTCCTCGCTGACCGCGGATGCGGAGACACTGGACGGAAGCGCTTCACCCCGCCAGCAGGAGCTGGTCAAATCCGACCTGCTCAAACTCAGTGCGGAACTGGAAGCCGCCACGCGCATACTTGTGCCCGGCACCACCGACGGCCCCGGGCTGACGGGCGCTCAGATGTACCGGGACGGCTACTGGACGGATGCGTTCGCCAGCGATGCCGTGAAACGCGTCAGCCGCCGCCTGTGCGTGGTGACCTGGCGCAACTCGCGTGTCCTCAATGTCGGGCTGCTGGAGGAGATCTTCCGCCAGCTCAGGAAGCACCCGCGGCTGGTCGTCGAGGTCTTCGCCGTCGCCTGTGATGCCAGCAACGAGACATACACGAGCATGTCGAAGATGCTCACCCTGGGCAGCCCGGATGTGATGCGCCGCGAGCAGCAGCACTACCGGGGCGTTCTGACCGACATCTGCCGCGACCGGATCGCTGAGGGCTCCCTGCAGCCGGACGTCGTGGACCGGTTCAGGTACTTCGAGACCCGCGTGGGCCCGGTCATGCACTGCATCGTGGCCGACGACGACGCCTACTTCGGGATCAACTTCTTCATGAACCCCGGCTCCGGCGCCACCGAGCTACTCAACCGCGCCTTCATCTCCTCCAACTGCCGCAGCGAGTTCGGCCGAAAGGTCCTCGAGCAGGTCGACATCATGCGCCAGATGGACACGACCAGCAGGTACGCCCTCAACTGAAAACGCCCCGGGAGCACACACCATGCACCTCGACCTGGTCTTCCCTCCCGCCCACGATCCAGCGATGCCGCACAGTGCGCTGCCGCTGCTCAAGGCGTACGTGGAACGCAACTCATCCCACACGGTCACCTGTCACGACGCCAACCAGCGCTTCTTTGCCGACGTGCTGCACGCCCCCTCAGGCGGCCAGTTGGCGGCCCACCGCGAGACGTACGCGCAGGCGAACGATGTCGTTCCCGCCGTGCTGGCCGCCCTGCGCTTCGACGCATGGATGAAAGGAGCCTTCGCCCGCTTCGGCACACGGCACGACGGGTACGGGCTCACGATGCGCGGCCTGCGCACCCCCTACGACCGCAGGGACCCGCAGTCCGTGCGCGCCTTCGCGACCGCCGCACACACGCCCTTCGACGCCCTTTACGAGGAACTGCTCGCACAGACCGGCCCGGTGGTGGGCATCAATCTGAGCGTGGAGGACCAGATACTTCCCGCCTTCCGGCTCGCCCATCTGATACGCCAGATCCAGGGCGAGAACTCCTGCATCATCTGGGGTGGATCCCTGCTGACCCGGCTGCGCCCCGTGATCGCCTCGGAACTCGGCGAGTTCTGGGACCACCTGGTCACCCGCGAGGGCGAGGCGCCGCTGCTGTCGCTGCTGCAGTGGCTGCAGGACGAGGCGCCTGTGCCAGCCAGCGAGGACCGGATCCTGTCCAAGCCGACACCCGCGCCCGAGCGGGCAGGCATCGTCAATCCCTACACCAGCCGCCAGGTGACACCCATCGAACACACCGGCAAGGCCGACTTCAGCGACTACCCGGTGCACGACTACTTCAGCCTCACCCCCATGCTGCCGGCGCTCGCCAGCCGCAAGTGCTACTGGGGAAAATGCGCCTTCTGCACCATCCACGAGTCCTGGGACCCCCAAGCCCGCCAGCGATCCGCGCAGAGCGTGGCCGACGACATCACCGACCTGTGCACCACCTTCGGCATCCGGCACTTCCGGTTCGTCGACGAGGCAATGCCACCCGACCTCCTCGATGCGCTGCTGCCCCTCATCGAACCTGAGCACATCGCCTTCGAGATCTACGCGATCGCCGAACGCCGCTTCACCGACACCGGCTTCGTGGCCCGGCTGGGGCGCTCCGGGTGCCGACAGGCTTACTTCGGGCTGGAGTCCGCCGACGAAGGCGCCCTGGTCGCCCTCGGCAAGAAGATCAACCAGCACCGCCACTACGGACGTATCTTCCAAAGCTGCGCCGCAGCCGGCATCCACGTCTACACCTACACCCTCTTCGGCTTCCCCGGCTCCTCCGACCTCGCCGAACAGCGCACAGTCGACTACCTCATCAACGAACCGGCCATCCACACGGCGACCATCTCCAGCTTCGTTGCCGTCACCGGCTCCCCCTTCGCCCTCGACAACGCCGAGCGCCTCACCCACAACCTGCGCATGACCGAGGACTTCGAAAGCGTCACGATCGGCCTGCACGGGCAGGACCTCGCCCTCAAAGCCAACAGCGCCGCCGCAGCAGCCGTCGGTGCAGTGTACGCGGCGCGACCCGACCTGGCCCTGTCGGCGATACTCAACGACGAGATGCGCTTCAGCCTCTCCGACCGCTTCGGCTCCGCCTTCGCTGCAGCAGCTGTCTCCTCAGGGCACCTGGACATCGACGCCATCACCCGGGAGGGCGACGAGACGATGAAACACGAACGCATCGCCCGCTCCCTCGACGTCTGAACGCCCCGCGCGCAGACGACCCTGGAACGCTGGCACCAGGTCCACGGCCTGCTCGAGTGCGCCCGCCGCCTGCAGTTGGCCCTGAACACCGTCAAACGCTACGCGCGAGCCGACCGGCCCGAGCGGATGCTCCGCGTCCCCAAGTACCGTGCCAGCCTCGTCGACCCCTACCGCGAGCACCTGCGCAAGCGCCGGGCCGAGGACCCCGCCGTCCCCGTCAAGCACCTCTTCGAAGAGATCAAGGCCCTCGGGTTCACCGGCTGCTTTAACCTCCTGCACAAGTACATCAACCAGGGCCGAATTGCGTGACTTGCAGGCCCAGGCCGATGCGAATGACCTGATCACCTGGGACCTCAGCGCCGACTCGACTGCGTGCCCACCAGCACGCCGCCGGGGCAAGGAAAAGGGGGATCTCCAGAAGGAGCCACCTGGTGGCGTCACCACAGAGCCGGACGATCACGGCCTCGGACGCACCCGGGGCGGGCTGACCACCAAGCTCCATCTCGCGGTCGAGCAGGGGCAGAAGCCCCTGTCCGTCGTAATCACCGCTGGTCAGCGCGGGGACTCGCTCCAGTTGGAACCGGTCTGGGAGAACATCCGGGTACCTCGCATCGGCCCGGGGCGCCCGCACAGGCGCCCGGACGAAGTCCGGGCGGACAAGGCCTACGGCTCCCGAAAGAACCGCGCCTACCTGCGCCGGTGCGGCATCCGCTGCACGATCCCCGAGAAGAAGGACCAGATCCGCAACCGCAAGAAGCTCGGCGCACGCGGCGGGCGACCGCCGAAGTTCGACAAGATCGACTATCGCGAACGCCACGCCGTGGAGTGTGGTATCAAACCGCCTCAAAAGGCACCGCGCGGCGGCCACGAGATACGACAAACTCGCCGTCCGCTACGAGGCGACCGTGCTGGTCGCAGCCATCAACGAGTGGCTGTGAAGCAGCACCTTCACGGAAACGAGAGCCACGATGACGACTACCTGTGGCCCAGCACGTTGACCACCCGGCCATTGGGGTCACGGACGAAGAACCGGCGCACTCCCCACTCCTCGTCCTGCAGCGGGTGCACGATCTCCGCGCCGCTGTCACGCATGATCGCGTAGGCCGCGTCCACATCGTCCACCTCGATGCTCATGTCGGGCGCGACCGGCGCAGTCTTGTCGCTGGTCATGACGCTGATCTGTGCCGCCGGGGTGGACGGAGAAGCCAGCGTCATGATCCAGCCGTGGTTCATGACCTCCTCAAGGCCCAGCAGGCCGTAGAAGTCCCTGCTCTCCCGCGCGGTATCGGACTGGATGTTGGGCACAACACGGCGAACGGCCATCGACGCCTCCAAGTGAGAGCAACCGGATCTCCGAGCCTCTACAGAAGTACTACGGCGCACCCGTCATGTCCTTCAGTCCGCCCGCCTCGGTGCCGAAGAAGCCACGGACCGCATCCACGACAAGTTCGGGCCCGGCCCGATCGGCCCCGCCGCCGCGTTTCACCGCGCCTCATGACACGTCGGCCGCTGCGGCGTATGAAGCCGGTCATTCGATTCGTGCGACGAAGGCGTTGGCTTCTTCCTACCCGGTTGCCAGTGGATGCCGCGGCCTCGTCGTCTTAGGGTCTGTGTAGCGAACGGTGGAACTCGGTCGGTTTTCTTCAGCGTCGTCCGGCGGTGAGCCGGCCGTCGAAGGTGATGTCGAATGCCTGGAGCGCGGCCTTCCAGCGCATGATCCAGCGCTTGCGTCCGGTGCCGGTCGGGTCCAGGCTCATGACGGCCAGGTAGACGCACTTGAGGGCGGCCTGGTCGGTGGGGAAGTGCCCCCGGGCCCGGACGGCCTTGCGGATCCGCGCGTTGATGCTCTCGATCGCGTTGGTGGTGCAGACGATCTTGCGGATCTCCACGTCGAACCGGAGGAAGGGCACGAACTCCGCCCAGGCCGCCTCCCAGAGCCGGACGATCGCCGGATACTTCCCGCCCCAGGCGTCGGTGAACTCCACGAACCGCTCCAGGGCGGCCTCCTCGGTCGGCGCAGTGTAGACGGGCCTGAGCGCCTTCGCGATCTTCTCCCAGTCCTGCCGGGCCGCGTAACGGAAGCTGTTCCTCAGCAGGTGAAGCCGTCAAGAAACAACCTGGTGGTTATCGGCGCCGACTGAGGTGAGCAGGTCGGCTGCGGTGGGGTGGCGGTGTCCGGCAGGGGCGATGTCGATGCGACGGTCGTCGAGGATCGGCAGGACGTCGCGGATCGCGTTCCACAGGGTGCTCTTGCAGACGCCGAATAGCTCGGCGAGAGCGTCGAGGCCGCAGACGCGGCGGCGGTAGAGGATCGTGGCGAGGATTCGGTCGCCGTCGGTGATCTTCTGCCGGAACACGCCGCCGCGGGTGCCCCGACGCCGGTTGCCGCCGCGCTGGCGGTGACGGCGTTCTTCGATCGCGGCGGCATAGGGCACGATCAGCTCTTCGAGCAGGGCATGCAGTGCCTCGCGGGACATGCCGGTCAGCGTCGGGTCTGTCAGCGCATGGCGGGTCGGTGTCGCGGGAGCGTGCTCGGCCGGGCCGCTGCCGGTGACCCAGGCGCGGAGATCCTCGGCGCGGGTGAAGTAGCGCACGACGGTGGGCGTGATGCTGATTTTCCGTTCGTCCAGCAGCTTCCGGGTGGCCTTGATGCCGAGGCCGATGGTGACTGGGTTCATCCCGAGCAGGTCGCCCAGCACCTTCTGCGGGCAGACCTGCCGCAGGTAGATGACAGTGAGTAGGACTTCGTCCGCATCTGACAGCAGGGATCGGCTGCGGCCGGTGGTGGCGACGCGTCGTCCTTTGCGGAGCACGTAACGGTGTTGTTCGGCCGCTGCCGCCTGATGCGAAGCCAACTTGGCCTGCAGCGCGTCCAGTTCGACTGTGCTCATGCCGGTCAGATGGGGGTCGGCGAGCATCTGCAGGGCTTGCGCGCGGGCCTTTGCCCGTTCGTCGGCGCGCGGTGCGGGGGCGGTGGTGCCGGTCGGGGCGATGCTGTAGTTCCACCGGCCGTGCTGGTCATGCGCGGTGATCGGCAGGGCCTGGATCTGCTCACGGCTGACGGCGATGCCGGTCGGGTAGGAGCCCTCGTCGAGAGCGGCCTCGACACGCAGTCCGCTCCGGGTCGTGGTCGCGGCGATCGTATTGAGAACGACCTCGTGGCTGGTCAGGGGACGTCCGCGCCAGTTCATAGTGATGTGGGAGAACAGCCGGTGCTCGATCTTGTTCCATTTCGACGTACCCGGGGGAAAGTGACAGACCGTCACTGTCAGGCCGGCGTCGGCGGCGAATGCGGCCAGTTCGGCTTTCCATACCCGGTAGCGATAGCTGTTGGAGCCTCCGGCGTCTGCGGTGATCAGCAGCCGGGATGCTGCGGGGTAGTCGTACTGGCCGCGCGCCTGCCACCAGCGTCGGATCGACGAGGCGGCGAATGTGGCGGTGTTGTGGTCGGTGCCGACGTTCACCCAGCCGGTGTTCGCGGCCATGTCGTAGATCCCGTACGGGATGACGGACTCCACGTGCGGGCCGGCGAAGAAGCTGTGGTCCTCGACTTCGACAGGCTGTCCGGCCGGCCGCCATTCCTGTCCGGGCATCGGCAGCTGCCCGATCTGTTCCTTCTTCTTCGCGTCCACGCTGATCACCGGCTCGCCCGCGGTCTGGTGTTCCTTGACCTGCTCGTTGATATAGCGGAACTGCGCGTCCCGGTCCGGGTGTTGATCGCCTTCCAGGGTCTTGGCGGTGCCCTGCAGGCTGAATCCGTGCTCCTTGAGCAGCCGGCCCACCGTGGGCGCGGTCACCCGGTGCCCTTGCCGGGACAGCTCCGCGGCCAGGTGCCGCAGCGACTTCGTCGTCCAGCGCAACGGCGACATCGGATCACCGCGCTCGTCCGGTTCGACCAGGGCCATCAGCGCCGGAACCAGCTCAGGGTCGATCGCCTCGGCCCGCATCCGCCCGCCGCCAGGGCGCCGGACACGTCCTTCGGGCAGCGGATCGACTCCGGCCTCGAGTTCGAACACACCCTTGCGGACGGTCGTCTCGCTGACCTCGGCTATCCGCGCAACCACACCGACGCCTCCATGCCCGAGCAGCCGGGCCTCGGTCGCCAGCGCCAGACGCCGTTGACGCTCGTTTAGGTGTGGGAGCAGAACGTCGAACCGTCGCGCCAACTGGCTGCGGACCTCGTCGGATATGCGCATGCCACATCAACGAGTTCGTCTCCGCGAAGCAACGCGTTATTCCTTGACGGCTTCAGGTGAACGACGCAGGTCTGGACGATCGTCGCAGGCCAGATGGTGTTCACGGCGTCCGGGAGGCCGGTCAGGCCGTCACAGACCAGCATCAGGACATCGGCCGCGCCGCGATTCTTGATCTCGGTCAGGACCTGAAGCCAGTACTTTGCGCCTTCACCGCCGTCGCCGATCCACAGGCCCAGGATGTCCCGGTGCCCCTCGGCGGTGACCGCCACTCCCATGTAGACAGGCCGGTTGGCGACGTGCCCGTCCCTGACCTTCACGTTTACGCAGTCGATGAAGACGACGGGGTAGACGCTGTCCAGCGGACGGTTCTGCCATTCCGTCATGCCGGCCATCACGCTGTCGGTGATCGTGGAGATCGTGGACTTGGAGATCTCCGCGCCGTACACCTCGGCGAGATGTGCGGAGATCTCCCCATGCGTCAGCCCTTTTGCCGACAGCGACAAGACCATCTCGTCCACCCCGCCCAGACGCCGCTGACGCTTCCTGACCAGCTGCGGCTCGAACGACCCGGCCCGGTCCCGGGGCACCGCGATCTCGACCGGCCCCGACTCGGTGATCACCGTCTTGGACCGGTGCCCGTTGCGGTAGTTCTCCCGGCCGCCCTCGGCCCGCTCGCCGGGCTCGTGCCCCAGATGATCAGTGAGCTCGCCCTCCAGGGCGGACTCCAGCACCCGCTTGGTCAGCTGCTGCAGCAGGCCGCCCTCCCCGGTGAGTTTCACTCCACCGGCCTGGGCCCGGGCCACGAGCTCGGCGACGAGCCCGTCATCCACGGTGCCCGTCGCGCCCACAGCGGCCTCCCCGGCCTCGATGTCACTCGTCACGTCAGTCATCAACTGTCGCTTCCAGCTCGGGAGTTCACCGCTCACCGTACAGACTCTCGTCTTACGGATCAGGCATACGGGTCGTGGATGGTGTGGCGTTGTTGCGCAGCGGCTAGGACGTCCTGAGGGAACTTCGGGCCGGCAATGTAGTAGCGGCCTTTGGTCTGGCCGACGGGGGCGAGGAGTTCGGCTTTGGTGAGAGCCTGGATGTCTCGTGTGGCCTGCTGGGTGTTGAGGGCTTCGGCTTTCTCGTAGCGGGAGCGGCGTACGCGTCCGGCTATGGCTACTTCGTGCAAGGCGGTGATCTGGCGTTCGCTGATGCCGAGGCGGGCGGCGTGGTCCTCGAGCCGGAGCCAGCAGTCGTTGGAGCGGTGCACACGGTGCTGCACACGTTGGGCCTGCTCGTGGTAGGCGCGGAGGTTGAAGGTGATCCAGGGGCCGGTGTCGCGCTGGGGTGAATAGTGGGGTCCGCCGACTTCGCGCAGCACCTTGTAGTAGTCCCAGGTGTGGCCGGGCATTCCCAGCCATTCCTCGATGGAGGAGAACTCCGGTGCGAGGATCTGCTGGCGTGCGATCACCAGGGTCTGCAGGGAACGGGACATGCGCCCGTTGCCGTCGACCCATGGATGGATTTTGACGAGGTTCAGGTGGGCCATGGCCGCGCGGACGAGTGCGTCACTGTCTGGGTCGCCGTGGTTGAGCCAGTCGATCAGCTCGGCCATCAGGGCGGGCACCTGGTCTTCGTGGGGGCCTTCGTACTCGGTGGCGTGGGGGTCGCCGGCGGCTGTGATGTAGATGGGTTTGCGGCGCCACTGGCCGGCCGGGCGCATCGGGGTGTGACGGTGGCCTTGCAGCATCCAGTGCAGGGCGTTGAGCAGGCCCTTGCTGTAGGTGAAGTCCTCCACGTCGTACAGCGACTGGATGTAGGTCATCATCTGCTGGTAGGCCAGTGTCTCGGCCTTGTCTTCCTCGCTGGCGGCGACGTTGTCGCGTTCGCCGTCCATCAGGTCGGCCACGTCCACCGCGTCCACGCGGAAGCCCTCGATCGTGTTGGACCCAGCGATCGCCGACGCGGTCAGGAAGCGGCGCAGATCGGCTGTCCATTTGATCGGGGCCTGCTGCACGGCGTCACGGAGACTTTCGCGCAGGCGCCCGATCTCTTCAAGGACGCGGCGGTCGTCTTCGGTGAGCTGAGGAGTCGAGTACAGCATGGCAGAATGATACCTCTTACCTATCATCCAGGGCGCTGCGTTCACGGTGTGCCTGTCATCGACCGTCCGCCGCAGGCGCGGGAGGACCCCGAGCCGCCTGGTAGTCGGTGCCGGTTGTCTGCCCGGCGTGCGCAGCAGACGCCGCGTTCGACGCAAGCCTTCGATGCGTATCTGCGCATCCGGACATTGCCTGGCCGGACGGTTCCCGGCCGGGCCCGAGCGTCGTCTGTGCCGCAGCATCAGGCGCGGGCGCAGCAGGTCGTCACAGGGCCATAGGGCACCTCCAGCTCCGGCCACCCGGCGGCGTTCCGGATGGATGCGCAATCGCGGCTGCGCAACGAGTCCGTCAAGTCCTGCGCAGTCGGGATGTGCAGCCGCGGACACCAGCACCACCACCCCCAGCCACGTGATCGGCAGCCTCGCAAACCAGCTCACGCCCCAGGCCGCCGAAGCCCGCCAGAGCGTTCTCACCCAGAACGGCTGTGCGACCTCTACGACAAGCAGGGTCTGGAACCCACGCACATCGCCCGGCTGGCGTCCTGCAGCCCCGACACCGTCCGCGCCCGGCAGATCCACGACAAAGTCCCGCTCCAGCCGCGGCCCGACCCTCTGCCACCGCGCCCCGACATCACCCGCGCATGGCTCCACAGCGAGTACGTCGGAAAGCGTCGCACCATCCATGGCCGAACTCTCCCGCGAACGCGGCGTCGGCCACTACCACCTCACCACCCTGACCAGAGGATGGGATCTCCCCATCCAGCACCGATCACCGCTACAACGCCATCGGCCACCTCGCCCTGACCTGGACTCCCTCCCCGGCCATGCCGACCGTGACCTCATCCCCCACCGCACTCGACCGGCTGCGAACCATCGTCCAGGTCCCCGGCCACCCCAGCATCGCCGCCGCAGCCCGAGCCATCTACGACGACCGCGACGACGCCCTCCAACACGAAGATCGAGAAGATCGCCGGGTTCCGCATCATCGACCGCTCCGCCAACCCCCTCGCCCCCACTCCACGCGGACACGACTTCCTCGGCGAAGCCACTGAAGTCCTCCACATCGCCGACCAGACCCGTCCGAAATCCCAATGCCCCCTGGAACAGGGGCGCCGAGAGAGGGAAACCTGACTGGTTTCGCTGCATGACGCACGCGCAGTCTGGATCATGGGGGGTGTGGAGGATTGGTCCGACTGCCTCGATCGCGATGAGTTGCGCATCCGTCTCGATGTGGCGCTGGAGGAGAACGCAGAGCTACACGAAGAGATCGCCCGGGCTGAGAGCTGACAACGCCCAACTACGCAGCCTCCTGGGCCGAGACATCCAGACCCTACCTATCGGCATGCCGCCTGTTTCCGAGCCCGTCCCAGCGCTGCCACCAGCCGGGGCCGGCGGGCTGCCCTATGCGGACGCCTCCTCCAGCGCCGAGGCGAAGATCGCCCTGTTCAAGACCCTGTTCGCAGGCCGCGAGGACGTCTACGCCAAGCGGTGGGTCAGCGCCAAGTCCGGCAGGACCGGGTGGAGCCCGGCCGAGGACAACCCGTTCGACAAGAACAAGGCCGATAAGGACCGGGTGTTCTGGCCGCTGACCGACGAGGCCGTCTACCACCACCTGGACCCGACCCGGCAGGGCCGCAGCGAGCTGCACATCGGGCTGTACCCGCTGCTGGCCGACGACACCTGCCGCCTGCTGGCGTGCGACTTCGACGGCAAGGACGGCAGCGACTGGCGCGCCGACGCCACCGCCTACATCGCAGCCTGCCACGAGGCGGGCGTCCCCGCATCTCGGGGGAACCTCACCCGGTCCGGGAAGGGCGCGCATGTGTGGACGTTCTTCACCGCACCCGTCGCGGCGGCCACCGCCCGCGCCCTGGGATTGGCGCTGCTGCGCCGGGCGATCGACGCCCGCGGGCAGATGGCGCTGTCCAGCTACGACCGGCTCTTCCCCGCCCAGGACTTCCTGCCGACCAAGGCCAGGGGCAGCTTCCGGTTCGGCAGCCTGATCGCGCTGCCGCTGCACGGCCCCTCCCGCGCCAAGGGCACCACCGTCTTCGTGGGCCCCGACACCTGGCAGCCCTACCCCGACCAGTTCGCCCACCTGTCCCACACCGAGCGGCTGTCTCCGGCCGATGTCGAGGCGTTGGTTGACAAGCTCGGCCCGGTCAAGGCCGGTCCGTCCCCGACCATCCCTCAGTTGGGTGTCCGGCCTCGCCGCAAGGCCCTGGGCAAGGCGCCCGCGCGCGTGAAGGCCCGGCTCTCGGCGATGCTTTCGATCTCCACGGCCGGGCTGCCGCCGCAGCTGCTGGCCGCTCTCAAGCACGCGGCGTCGTTCCACAACCCGGAGTTCTACCGCAAGCAGAACCAGCGGTTCTCGACCTTCAACACTCCGCGCCTCATCTGCTGTTTCGACGCCTCCGACCCCGACTGGCTGGGGCTGCCCCGGGGCCTGGTGGATGAGGCCAAGGGGCTCATCGCGGCCGCCGGCGGCACCCTCACCATCGCCAGCGACCTGCCCGAACACGCCCCGATCGCTGCCCAGTTCACCGGAGCGCTCACCCCCACCCAGCAGCAGGCCGTGGACGCGATGGCCAAGCACCCGGCGGGCACGCTGGTCGCGCCGCCCGGTTCCGGCAAGACCGTGATGGCCTGTGCCCTCATCGCCCGCCACCGGATCCCGACCGCCGTGATCGTGAACCGGGCGGAGCTGCTGGCCCAGTGGAAGGACCGGCTGGCCGCATTCCTGGATCTCGCAGACGGCCACGTCGGCACGCTCGGCGGGGGCAAGGACCGCCGCGGCCACTCCGTCGACCTGATCATGCTGCAGACGCTGTCTCACCGCGACGCCCCCGACGGCCTGCTCAACGGGTACGGGCTGGTCATCGTGGACGAGTGCCACGCCGTCGGCGCACCCGGTGCCGAAGCGGCGATCCGCCGTGCGAAGGCCTGGCGCTTCATCGGGCTGTCCGCCACCCCCTACCGGGCGGACCAGATGGACCCAGTGATCACCATGCAGTGCGGCCCGATCCGCCACGAAATCGACGACACCAGCGCCTTCGACAAGCACCTCATCGTGCACACCACCACCTTCACCACCGACGAACCGGGCACCGACGGCGCCTCCATCCAGGCCATCTACAACGAACTCGCCCACCACGACGCCCGCAACCAGCTGATCGCCGCGGACATCGCCAACGCCACCCGGCGCGGCCGATGCAGCCTGGCGCTGACCAACCGCGTCGAACACCTCCAACAGCTCACCCAAGCCCTCACCCCGCACAACATCACCCCGCTCGTCCTGCACGGCGGCATGCCGCCGGCCGAGCGCGCCCGGATCCGTGCCGCCCTGGCCGAGGACGACGGGCCTCTGGTGCTCCTGGCGATCGACAAACTCGCCGGCGAGGGCTTCGACGCACCGCGCCTCGACACCCTCTTCCTCACCAGCCCCATCTCGTTCAAGGGGCGAGTGATCCAACAGGTCGGCCGGATCATGCGCAACACCGAAGACCGCAAATCCCACGTCGAAGCCCACGACTACCTCGACGCCGACGTCCCCCTGCTGGAGCGCATGCACCACAAGCGCCGCCGCATCCTCCAACGCCGCGGATTCACAACGACCGCCGCCAAGAATCTCCCGCCCGCACCACCCCGCGCCCTCGTCCCCGCCGCCCGTCAGCCACGCCCTTCGGCCGTGGCGCCGAGCGTGGCGGAGGTACGGGCCTGGGCCCGCGAACAGGACATGGACGTCCCACCACGTGGCAGGCTCCGTGCAGAAATCTGGGAAGCCTGGCACGCCGCCCACCCCGCCACGAACGAGCAAGGGCACCGCGCACAGTAGGTAACGCGTCGGTGCCCCGTCCAGGCTGCCCTGGACGGGGCACCCACTCCCGTACCACAGGGCAGGAAAACCTTCGACCCCCCGGCTTCCAGCCCAGCAGGCGGACCCCGCGGCTGCCTCCCCCGGCCCCCACGAGCACACCAGCCGACCTCTACACCGCCAGAGAACCCCGGTCAGCGAAACCGACGATCGCCAAGACCACAGATACCTCACTCGCTGTCATCGACTCCGCCAAGGAGAAACCGCCGAATGCTCATCACCCACCGACACCCCCGCTGCTCACCAAGCCCGGATCCCCGTGTTTCCCCCGGGAGTTACTGCTCAAGAAGTCGCGGACCCTACAGCGCAAGATTCTGTAAGAGGGCGTATTGCGCATCGACGGGCGTTTCCGCGCTGCCCGACTGCTGCAACCTGTGCGTGGTGGAGCCAACACCCTCCACAGGTCGCCCGTGCCCGGTCGGAACCAATGCGACACCCCCTCGGGTTGAATGCGGTCGCCGGGCGGATCCGCCGTCGCCGCCAAAGCCGGTCCAGCCGCCGCCGACGGGCGGAAACAGAGCGGTGACCTGCTCAGGAGGGTGCTGACGCTGCACTGGTCCCTGCCACCTCTCGAAGAGGGCGATGCCATTCGGGAGGAGCGGGCCACTGGCCGTGCAGGACACTGGAGGAAGGCGATGACGGGAGCGGGTGTGTGGTCGCCGCGCGGTGTTCGATGGCGGGCATTGCTGGTGGTGTCCGCGATCTTGGTGCTGCTCGGGTACGGCATCGGTGGGTACATGCTGCTGGGATCCTCGCCCTCCTCTGCCGTGTACCTGACAGTAATGACGCTTACCACCGAAGGGTCGTCGGCAGCTGATCGGCTCTCCACGGGCGGCAAGCTGTTCACCGCATCACTGGCTGTACTCGGCGTGGCGGTGTTCGTGGCTGCTCTGGGAGTGGTGGGTACCGCGCTGGTGGAGGGCAGGTTCGGTCCGCACGGAAGGATGCTACGCATGCAGTACCGGATCGACACACTCCGTGATCATTTCGTCATCTGTGCGTACGGACGAGTGGGGCAGGCCGTGGCGCGCGAGTTCGAAGCCGACGGGATCCCCTTCGTGGTGATCGACAGCAAAGCGGAGTTGGAGGAGGTGATGCAGCGCGACAAGGTCGCCTACCTGATCGACAACGCCTCCTCCGAGCAGGTGCTGCGAAGGGCGGGGATCGACCGGGCCCGCGGGCTGGTGTGTGCGGTCGACTCGGACGCCGAGAACGTATACATCGCCCTCACCGCTCGCGCACTCAACCCGGCGATCGCCATCGTCTCCCGCGCCTCCGAACCCGCCTCCGTCGACCGACTCGCCCGCGCCGGGGCCAGTAGCGTGGTGTCCCCGTACGTCACCAGCGGCAGGAGGATGGCACTGCTCGCCGTGCGGCCGCACATCGTTGACTTCCTGGAGTTCAGCCGGCCTGGTACCTCGGACTGCCGGCTGGAAGAGATCCGCATCGCAGCCGACTCCCACCTGCTGGGCCGCCCCCTGCGGCAAGCATGCAAGGGGGTGCTGCCGCTGCTGGTGCGGCGCGCGGACGGCACGCTGCTTCCCCACCCCGACCCGGACAGCGCCCTTCACCCGGGAGACACCTTGATTGTCTTCGGCGACCTGACGGCTCTACGTCCTATCGAGGAATGAGCGGGGTCCGGCAGCCTGGCCCGTGAGCACCTTGACCGGCGTGCAGTCCGCCGCGCCTTACAAAAGCGTGTTGCAGAAGGCTGCGATCAGGCAGCCTGCTGCACTGTTGGCGTATCTGGTCATGCGGTGAGGGCGAGGTTGTGCATGCGGGCGACGGCCTGGACAGCGTGGTGAGGCCGTCGCCGTGTTGCCTGCAGCCGCGGAGGATCTTGTAGTTCTTCATCCGGCCGATCACGTGCTCGACGCGAGCGCGGGCCTTTCGGTGGGCGGCGTTGTCCTTCTTCCTCGCCCTTCGCCAGGGCACGTCCGGGCCGTTTGCGGTGCGGCACGATCAGCCCGGTGTTGATGTAGGCGCCGTCGCGGAGCACGGTGACGCCCTGGCAGTGCTCGGCCAGGCCTGAGTCCCGCCAGGCCTTCGCACCCGCGGTGGTGCCCGGCACCGGGCGGGCGGCAGCCACCACCAGGCGCGTGTCCGCGTGCGCGCGCATCACGGGGCGCCACCGGTGCACGGGCCCTCACGACCGTTCCCGTGCCGGCGGCTAAGAGCTCGCGCAGATTGGTGGGTGGGGCACCCGGGCAGTGAGGCGAGCACAGGTGTCCCTGATCATGGAGTTGCGACGCTCTGTGAGCGCTGGGGAGACCTGTGCCCGTTCTTCCAGCAAGCTGACCGACCCGCGGATCAATTCGCGGCGCTGCTGCCCGAGCTTCCCGCGGTCGATCCGGCCCAGCCGCTGGTGAGCGCCGTAGGGTTAGCGGCCGATCTTGTCGAGCTCGGCGAGATCGTCGTCGGACAGCGGGAGTTCCGCGCCGACGGCGTTCTCGCGCAGGTGTGCCACCGATGAGGTGCCGGGGATCAGCAGGATGTTCGGCGACCGCTGCAGGAGCCAGGCGAGGGCGACCGACATGGGCGTCGCGTCCAACCGGGTGGCTACGGCCGTGAGTGCCGAGGACTGCAGCGTGCTGAAGCCGCCGAGGGGGAAGAAGGGCACGTAGGCGATGCCCTGCTCTGCGAGCTCGTCGATCAGGTCGTCGTCGTGGCGGTGGGCGAGGTTGTACATGTTCTGCACGCACACGATCGGCGCGATCGAGCGTGCCTCGGCGACCTGTTTCGCCGTCGCGTTGCTCACGCCGAGGTGCCGGATGAGGCCCTGCCGCTGGAGGTCGACGAGCGCCCCGAACGCCTCCGCGAGCGAACCGGGCACGGGGCCCTGGGCGTCGCCGAGCCGGAGGTTGACCACGTCCAGCGTGTCGAGGCCGAGGTTCTCCAGGTTCTCGGTGACGGCCCGGCGCAGCTCTTCAGGCTTGCGTGCCGGGGGCCAGCCTCCCTCCTCGTCGCGGGTCGCCCCGACCTTGGTCACGATGTGCAGCGAGTCGGAGTACGGGTGCAGCGCTTCGCGGATCAGCTGGTTGGTGATGTGTGGCCCGTAGGCGTCGGCGGTGTCGATGTGGGTGATGCCGAGGCCGACGGCCTCGCGGAGAACGGCGAGTGCGCCCTCGCGGTCGGCAGGCGGACCCATGACCCAGGGGCCGGCGAGCTGCATGGCGCCGTAGCCGAACCGGGCGACGGTCAGGTCGCCCAGGGTCCAAGTGCCGCCGGGAAGCGAGGCGGAGGGGGTGCCCATGGTGTGCCTTTCGTGTTAAAGCCAGGGGATGGTGCCTGACGGCGCCTTGGACCACTATTGGTGCGTAGCTTCTTGTCGGGAAGTAGGCACTTCGAAGTGCGTAAGGCACCCACGGGTGAGAGGAATGGTCCATGGCGACGATGACGGCAGCCCAGCAAAGGGCACAGGCCAAGGTGGAGTACGACGCCTTCGTGGCGGCCTGCCCCAGCCGCAAGCTGCTCGACCGGATCTCGGACAAGTGGGTCACGCTGATCCTGGCCGCGCTCGGCAGCGACAGCGCGCATCAGCCCGGCGCCGACTGCGCCGGCGGGCCCCGGGTGATGCGCTACTCAGAGCTGCAGCGCCTGCTGGCCGGCGTCAGCCAGAAGATGCTCACCCAGACGCTGCGCTCCCTGGAGCGCGACGGCCTGGTGTCCCGCACTGTGGTGCCGACCGTGCCGGTCACGGTCTCCTACGAGCTGACCGATCTCGGCCTGTCGCTGTACGAGATGATGCGGGGCCTCAAGGCCTGGGCCGAGACGCACATGGACGATGTGCTTGCCAACCGCGAGACCTACGACACCCGCGTCGCCTGAACCACACCAGGGTTGCTCATCAGCGCCGAACGGTCTGCGCGTAAGAGGCCGGGCAGATGGACGGGGCTCAAGGACGTCGCTTGGGGCGGTCGTCCCAGCGGTGGGTGGTCCAGGCTCGGCGGATCAGGCTACGAACGGTGATGATCGTGTCTGCGAGGTCGAAGAAGGCGTTGGCGACGGTCGCACGACGCTCGTAGCAGCGGGCAAGGCGGTGGAAGGTGTTCTGCCAGGCGTGGGTGCGCTCGACGTGCCACCGCTCGCTGGCCTGGATCGGCGCCTTCTCGCCCTTGTGCGCGATGCGGCCGTGCAGGTTGCGGGCTGCGAGTTCGGTGCGGGTCTTGTCCGAGTCGTAGCCGGCGTCCAGTTGCACGGTGATGTCGTCGGGCAGCGGTCCCAGGTGCTCCAGCAAGTCCAGGGTCGGGGCGAGCAGTGGGGAGTCGTGGCGGTTCGCTCCGGTGAGGACCCTGCCGAGCGGGATGCCGTAACCATCGGTCATGCCCGAGCGTTTGAGGCGTTGCTTGCCACGGTCGACCGGTGAGCGCCCGGCGACCTCGCCGCCGTCGGGGGCCTTGGTGATGGAGCCGTCGATGGCGATCTGGTCGAGCACGAGTCCGACGCTCCGGTCGTAGGACTCCAGCGCGATCTGCTTGAGCCGGGCGAAGACGCCGAGGGAAATCCACTGACTTGAGTGAGCCCCAGCACGGCACGGCTGCGGCGCAGGGCACAGGCCAACTGGCCCACGGCGCTGTCGGTGTCCGGCACCTTCTTGAGGCGCCGAACCTTCCGAACGGTACTCATGGCGCGGTGTCAGATCGGAGTGGCCCGCACCTCAACCAACGTCCCGGCCCGGCGCCGGCGGCGCCGGGCCCGGCCGACCAGGTGGACACGGCATCGGCAACGGAAGCGTGCTGGTTGTGCGTCAGGTGCGCAACGCACCGTCCGCCGGGGCCGGCGTGCGGCCAACCTGCGGGCATGAACAAGTTGATCGAGCTGATGAACAGCTCGCTCGTATCCGGGGCGGTCATCGCCGTTCTGGCATCATGGCTGACCAGCCGCGCCCGCACCCGCCAAGAGCAGCAGGCCGAGATCGGTGCCCTGCGAGTGCATGCGGATGCGATGACGGTGGCGGTGACGGAACTCCAGGGCGCTGCCGCCGCCAACCGGCTGCTGTGGGAGGGGCCGGCCGAGCGCGGCCGCACGTTCCTGCTGACCGTGCTCGCCTTCGCCGGCGGCGCCGCCCGCGCCCGGATCGCCGGTGGCACCGCCGTGCAGAGCGGGCTCCTGGGGTTCGGGCGCGCGGCCGAGCTGCTGAGCCAGGAGCGGGTGGCGAGCAAGCAGACCGCTGCCGCCGTGCGGGAGCCGCTCACCCGGGCCGCCACCGCCGCCGCCCCGCTCATGCGCTGCTCCGACCCGGCCGTCGTCACTGCCACCGAGCAGCTGCTGAACGCCCTGCCGGACGTGGAGGACACCGCGCGTCTGGAGGCCGCCCTGGCAGCGTTCGGCCGAGCCATCAACGCCGCCACCGCGCCGCGGCTGTCCTGGTGGGTACGTCGCCGCGCCGCGCGCACGACCCGACGGGCGGCCCTTCCGTAGGGTGCGAAACGCCGCGTCCCCGGCAGCTTCGATGCCGGGGAGGCGGCGCTTGTGCGGGAGCTGGCCTAGAGCTCGATCTGGATCTGCTCGATGTCGGTGAACTCCACGCCCAGGCCGTGCGCGCGGGTGTTGTTGGCGCGGAAGTACATCCGGGCGAGGCCGTCGGCGGCGATCTGCTGGAGCTGCTGCTCGGTGGCTCCCTGCTCCCGCGCGGTGAACAGTTAGTCGGCGTACTCGGGCGGCAGCGCCTGGGTGATGTCGCGGATCCGGGCGTCGTCGGTGGTGCCCGGCGCCGCGGTGAACCCGAACCCCGCGCGGGTGGAGACGACCAGGCCGCCGGTGGAGGCCGCCTTCTTCCTCGCCTTCGCCCTCACCTGCGGCAGCCACGGCTTCTTGACCTCACGCTCTATGCGGCCGCGCAGGTCCTGGCGGGGCCACTTGAGCTTGCCCGAGACGTACCGCTCCACCGTGCGCTGGGAGATCCCGAGCGCCTGCGCGGTGGCCTTGGTGCCCTTGAGCTGCTTGACCAGGTACTTCACCTGCGCCTGGGCGCTCTGCGGGATGCGGCGGGTGAACGCCCCCTCCAGCGCGCGGTCCAGGCTGTCCCCGAGCGAATCGACCATGGCCAGCTACTCCCCTTCTCCGGCGCTCTGGTCGGTCTTGATGAGGTTGGCGATGTTGAAGACCTCGCCGCGTTCCTCTAACGTCTGCTCCACCCACAGGACGGTCTGGGTGCCCTGCCACTTGACCATCCCGGGCGAGACTCCGAGCCGGAACGTGCCCGGCGCCGGCTTGCCCTTGGGCTGTACGGCAGGACGTCCAGCGGGGACGGGCCGGGCGAGGGGTTAGACGATGGCGTCGGTGCCGATCGCGACCGGGTACAGGTCGGCGGCCGCCGTCTTCATCAGCTTGCGGTGCAGGTCGACGCGCTGGATCGCGAGCACGGCGGCCCGGATGTCGGGGCGCCACGTCTCCCGGTTCAGCGCCGGATAGGGCTCGTAGTACGGCACCTGGCCCCGGCTGCGCTGGCGCAGCTTGCCGATCGCGCCCTTCGCCGTCGCCTTGATCGCAGTCTCCAGCAGCGCCATCGTGGGGTCGACCTGCTTGCGCCGTGCCATCGCCTCGAGGAACTCCTGGCCGGCGAGGTCGGTGGTGACGCCCATGTCGGCCATCGTCTCCACGTACGCGTCGCGCAGCCGCTTGTACCAGGGGCCCAGGTAGCGGCCGGTCTGGGTGCGCACGTACGCCTCGATCGGCGCGACGTCGAAGCCGAGCTCCACCGCGTAGGCGACGGTCGGGGTGGCGTACCAGCCCGGGCCCTCGGGCCGGTCGCCCTTCGGCGTGAACGGGCTCGGGAGCCGGTCTGCGTCGACGGTGCGGCCGTTGATCTGGACGCGGGACAGGTCGACGCGGGACAGGTCGACCAGCCACGAGCCGGGCAGCGCCGGATCGAACTGCGGGTTGCCGGTCAGGTGGGTGGGTCCGTTCAGCCCGACGGTGAGGCCGTTCGCGGCGGCGGCGAAGCTCATGTTGAGGTCGACGACGACCAGGTACGGGTTGGCGCACTCCTCATCGGTCAGCGGCCGGCACCAGTCGTAGGGCACCTCCATCAGCATCTCTGCCGGGGTGCGCAGGTGGTGCCGGGCGAACTTGTCCTTGAGGATCGGGTGTTCGTCGGGGACCTCGCACTCCACCACGTCGTACACGGCGGTGAGCGCGTCGTCGTTGAAGGCCCGCTTGAACTCGCCGGTGTCCGGGTCCTTCTCGGCGCGGGTCGGCGGGCGCAGCGCGGTCATCAGTTCCAGGCCGGTCGTCGCGGTGCTGCCGCGCGGCGTTGTCACCCGGGCCGCGTACAGGCCGAGGTAGCGGGCGAGGTCGGCCGGGTGCATCGTCGGCAGCTGCGGGTCGTCCTTCTTGTCCCACTCGCGGGCGTCCAGCGCGTTCCAGGGCAGGATGCACAGCTGGACGCAGCGCCGCTTGGATCCTTCCGGGTCGCGGTAGACCCGGGCCCACGGCCCGAATCCGCGCTGGGTGAGCTGGAGTCCGGCCCGCTCGATCTGCTTGACCACCTTGTGGCCGGCCGCCAGCCGTCCCGCGCGCTGCTCCTCCTGTGACAGGGCCGCGGGCAGGCCGTAGCGCTCCAGCGCGGACGCGGTGAAGACGAGGAGCGGGCGTCACGGCCGTTGCGATGCAGCCGGGCCTGAACTAGGCGGGCCTCGGTCAGCGTCCAGTCGACCAGCGCCGGGATGCTCTTGGCGGGCACGTCCAGGACCAAGCCGCCGACGCAGTACGCCGACACCTGCCCGTCCTCGCAGTCGATGACCGCGAGCGGCCCGTTCTCGAAGCGCGGATCGGCAGCGGCCGCCACCGTGGTCTTCTTCGCCGCCGCCTTCTTCGCACCCAGGCGCCGCGACGACGCAGCGGGCCGGGTGGTGCTGCTCGCCGCCGCCTTCGGGCGGGACGGCGGGGCAGCGGCGGGCGCGGGAGCGGGGACCGGCTCCGGGGCCGGGCCGGTGAACGCCTCCGGGACCGCCGGCGGACGGGCCGGCGAGACGGCCAGCAGAGGTGCCAGGTGATCGAGGATGCGGTCGGCCGCCGACTTCGAGACCCCGAACAACGGCCCCACCTGCCGCAAGGTGAGGTTCGTGCGCCAGTACGTCGCCACCAGCAACACGGCCCGCTGACTGGTTCCGCGGCGAAGCCGGGCTGGCCGTCCAGGGCACGGAGCCGCTGGTAACAGATCATCGACGCCGACGACGGGCAGCGCCGTGTCTGGACGCTCATCGAGACACCGCGGGGCATTGAGCACCTGAGTGAAACGCTGGGCTCCCGCGCCCTGGTAGGAGGGGCAGGTGTTGGTAGGGCCTGCCCTCCGGGGGTGGGTCAGAAGACTTCAGCCCAGGATGCGGGGTGGAAGGTGCAAGGTCCGCCCGGATGGGCGGCGAGCCCTCCCCCTGCGACGTCCAGGGACACGGTGGCGAGCGTCTCCCAGCGCTTGCCGATCACCTCGTCCGGCTGAGTGTGGCAGCAGAGCTCCGCGCCCTCGTCCCCGTGGCAGGTGAGGGCCTTGACCAGGGTCTCCCGGTCCGGCGCGCTGATCGCCGCGGTGCGCTCCTGCAGGACGTTCATCCGCCGGTAGGTGCTGGGGTCCTCGACTCCCATCACCTCGCCACCGGCGAGTGCCTGGTCGACGAAGTGGTTGGTGCGCAGTAGGAAGCCGTCCTCGCGCGGACGCAGCAGTACCGATCCGGCGGGGCTGAGTTCGATCGCTGCCGCGGTGGTCCGGTCTTCCGCGTGGTCGGCCAGCGTCAGGGAGCTGGATGCCGTCACCGATGTGCCGGTGGCCAGTTCGACGGCTTCGGGGACGCTTGCGCAGGTGTCGAGGATGCGTCGGGCCAGGGCGTGCACTGGTATCCACGTGCCCGCTGCCTCGGTCGACTTGTCCGAGGTGTGGCCGAGGATGTTGAAGTGCAGGCCCAGGCCCGCCTTGTTGACTCCGATCTTGCCGACGATGCCGAACTCGGTCACCGTGTGCACGACCCGGCCGTCGGGGTGTTCGATGGTCCAGACGAACCAGCCGTCCCGCATGCCGTCGTGCCAGTCCCAGGTCTGGGTGGTGACGGGCGGACGACCGTCGGCCGGGGCGTACACGACCGTCGAGCACTCCGGGTGCTGTGTCCGGCCGAACCGGCCGAGGATCTCCGTTCGGGCGTTGAGCGCGGCGATCCGCCACAGGGGCAGGCCGGCGCCGCGCGCGATGCCGTCCATCTCCTCGGCCAGTTCCGGGGCCCAGGCGCTGATGTGCTCGAAGGCCCGCAGGCTCCAGTCGGTGACGTCCTGCGGCGTGGCGCCTGCGGCGGCGAAGAGCTGGTCGTAGAAGGCGCTGGCCTGCCCGATGCGGTCCGGGAAGGCCTTGCCCAGCTGCTGCCCGCGATCGCCGGGGGCTGCCTGGGCCGACCGGAAAACCGTAGGGGTGGTCACGATGTCTCCTCCATGGCGAGCGCCTGGCGCTCGTCCTGGCTCATTCGCCGCGGCTTCCAACCGGGGCCGGGCACGGATCGGCGCAGCATGCGGGTGTACGGATGCTGCGGGTCGTCGAGGATGCGGGCGGTGGGGCCGGATTCCACGATCCGTCCCTTGCGCATGACGATCGCTTCCTCGCTGATCTGCCGTACGACGGACAGATCGTGGCTGATGAACAGGTAGGTGAGGCCGGTGCGTTCGCGGATGTCGGCGAGCAGGTTGAGGATCTGTGCCTGGATCGACACATCCAGCGCGGCCACCGCTTCGTCCAGCACCAGCACCTTGGGTTCGGCGGCGAGCGCTCGGGCGATGGCGACCCGCTGCCGCTGCCCGCCCGACAGCGCGGAGGGAAGCGCGCGGGACTGCCGTTCGTCGAGGCCGACGTCGGCCAGCAGCCGGGCGATCCGCTCCTCACGTTCGTTGCGGGACGGTTTGAAGTGCAGGTCGATCACTTCGCCCAGGGCGTCGCGGACCGACCTGCGCCGGTTGAGGGATCCGTAGGGGTCCTGGAACACCATCTGGATCTCGCGCCCGCGGCGGCGCCGTTCGGCCGTCCCGGCACGTCCCGGTTTGCGGGGGCGGCCGAGGACGGTGATGCTGCCGGAGGTCGGGGTCTCCAGGCCGACCACCATCCGGGCGACCGTGGACTTGCCGGAGCCGGACTCCCCCACGATCGCGAGCGCGCCGCCGGGCCGGACCTGGAAGCCGACGCCGTCCACGGCGGTGAACTCGGTGGTGCCCCGTCCGTCTGGGCGGCGGACGCGGAACACCTTGCGAAGCTCGGTCACTTCCACGACAGGGGTGTGTTCAGACATCGCGCACCTCCGTGCCGGAACGTCGGAGAACGGACTCGAGCTCTTCGCTGCGGTGGCACCGGACCTGGCCCGAACCGATCGGCCGCAGGGCCGGGGCAGTGGCCGTGCACTGGGGCTCGGCGTAGGGGCAGCGGGGCGCCAGGGCGCAGCCGGAACCGACTTCGAAGGCCGAGATCGGTCGTCCCGGGATCACCTCCAGGCGGTCGGCGACCCGGTCGATGCGCGGCCGGGAGTCCAGCAGGAGCCGGCTGTAGGGGTGTCTGGGCCGGTCCTCGAGCGCCTGCGGCCGGCTCTCCTCGACGATCGAGCCCGCGTACATGACCGCGATCCGGTCGCATACCGCGCCGGCCAGCTCCAGGTCGTGGGTGATGAACAGCATGGCCAGGCCGTGTTCCCGGCGCATCTCGTCCAGGATGCCCATCACCTCGGACTGGGTGGTGACGTCCAGCGCCGTGGTGGGCTCGTCCGCGAGGATCATCCGGGGGCGGACGGCGATCGCGGCCGCGATCACGACCCGTTGGAGCAGGCCGCCGGAGAGTTCGTGTGGGTACTGGCGCATCCGGCGTGAGGCGTCGGGGATGCCGACATCGGACAGGATGCGCTGGACGAGGGCGCGCGCTTGCCGAACGCCCTCGCCGTGGTTGGCGACCAGCGCCTCGACCAGGAAGTCCCCGACGGTCGACACGGGGTTGATGGCGGCGCGCGGGTCCTGGTGGATCACCGCGACCTCGTGGGACCGGAACCGGCGCAGGTCCTTGGCCGACATGGAGAGGACGTCGGCGCCGTCGAAGTCGATCCGTCCCGAGGTCTCGGCCCCGCCGGGGAGCACCCGCAGAACGGAGCGCACCGTCATCGACTTGCCGGAACCGGACTCGCCGACCAGGCCGACGGCCTCGCCCGCGCCGACGTCGAGCGAGACGTCGTGCAGCACGGGGCGTCGCTCGCCGTCGACGTTCAATGTCACATGGAGGCCGTCCAGGCGCAGCAGCGGGCTCATGCGCGGCCTCCTGCCTTGCGGCCGCCGAGGCGTTCGCCCAGCACGCTGAACGCCGCGACCGTGATGACGATCATCAGGCCCGCATACAGAGACTGTTGGGGGAAGCCCTTCACCAGGGAGGCCTGGCCGCTGGAGACCATCAGGCCCCAGTCGGCCGTGGGCGGCTGGACGCCGAGACCGAGGAAGGAGATCGCGGCAAGTTCGATCATTGCGGATCCGAAGTTGATGGTGGCACCGGTGAGGATCTGGGGGGTGATGTTGGGCAGGATCTGCCGCACGCAGATGACGAACCCGGAGAAGCCTTGGATCTCTCCGGACGCGATGTAGGGCAGCATGCGTTCGCGCAGTGACACGCTTCGCAGCACCCGTGCGGTGTACGGGGTGAAGCCCACCGCGAGCGCCAGGGACGCCTGGAGCAGCCCGCGGTCGTACAGCGCGATCACGATGATGGCCAGCAGCAGGCTGGGGAAGGCGAACAGCAGGTCGAGCAGACGGGATATCAGGTCGTCGACGCGGCCGCCGAACCATGCCGCGGTGAGTGCCATCAGGGTGCCCAGCGCCGCGGTGACGGTGACGACGATGAAGGGGCCCAGAAGGCTGGTCCGGGCGCCCCAGATCAGCCGGGAGAGCAGATCACGACCGGAGTTGTCGGTGCCGAGCAGATGCTCCGCGCTGGAGGACTGGTAGGTGGCGGCGAGGTCGACCTGCAGCGGGTCGTAGGGAGCGATCCAGGGGGCGAGGATCGCGATGGCGGCCATCAGGACGATGAAGGCGGCGGCGACGGTGCCGGTGATTCCGACGTGGGTGACGAAGTGCCCGATCATGTTCCGGCGGCCGGTAGGGCCTCCGGAGCGGGCGGCCTTTCCTGGAGTGCCTGCGGTAGCCGTGCCCGAGGCGTTGACGCTGTCGCTCATGAGCGCTTCCCTCCGAGCTTGAACCGTGGGTCCAGCCATGCGTAGAGCACATCGACGGCCAGGTTGACGAGGCCGAATGCAACCACCAGGGCGAGCGCGATGGCCTGGACGACGGCGAAGTCCTTCTGGTTGACGGCATCGACCAGAGCAGAGCCGAGACCGTCGAGGGCGAACGCCTTCTCGACGACGGTCGCGCCGGCGATCAGGGCCGCGATGTTGACTCCCACGATCGTGGTCACCGGAAGCAGTGCATTGCGCAGCACATGCCGCCGGACCACCAGGGAGCGCGGAAGTCCGCGTCCGATCGCGGTGGCGACGTGCTCGGAGTCCTTCTCCTCCATGATCGAGGTCCGGGTGATCCGTGCGACCACCGCGCCCGAGGGTATGGCGAGCGCGATCGCCGGCAGGGTGAGATGCCAGAGCCGGTCCGCCAGGCCCTCACCGGACCCGAACACGGGGAACCAGCCGAGCTGCACGGAGAACAGGTTCATCAGCAGCAGTGCGGCGAAGAACGTGGGAACGGCGAAGCCCATGCTGGTGACAACCAGCGCCACCGTGTCGAGCAGGCCACCGCGCAGCCCGGACACCACGCCGACCAGCACGCCGAAGACGACGAGGAGCACGGCGGCGTACAGCGTGAGCAGCAGCGTGGAGCCGACACGCGGGGCGAGCAGGCTCGCCACGTCCTGACGGAACACCAGGGACTGGCCGAGATCGCCGCGGACCACTCCGGTGATCCAGTCCCAGTAGCGGATCGGGAACGGGTCGTCGAGGTGGTATTGGGCGCGGATCGAGGCGAGCGTCTCGGGGCTGATCGAGCGCCCCTGGGTGAGGAAGGTCTCCGGCCTGCCCGGTGCGAGGTACAGCGCACCGAAGATGAGGAAGCTGGCAACGATCAGGGTCGCGGCCAGCGCGAGCAAGCGCCGGAAAAGAAATCCGAGCATGGGCTGTTCCTGCTGGAGAGGTCTGCGGGGGAGCGCGGTCGGGCAAGCCGCCGCGCTCCCCTGCCGGAATGCGGATAAGGACGTGCGCCGTGGGCGCCTGGGTCGGTGGGCGCTACCTGCTAGGCGCTCACTTGGCCGAGCCCACGGCTGCGGCCCACGGGTAGTACAGGTAGACGAAGGAGGCGGGTGCCCCGGTGATCTTGCTGTTCATGAACAGCCGGGTCGACGGAGCGACTATGGGCAGCCACGGGGTCTTGGCCATGTACTTGGTCTCGATCTGGGCGGTGAGCTCTGCCCGCTTGGTGTCGTCGTTCTCCGCGGAGGCCTGGTCCAGCAGCGCGGTGATCTCGGGGGCGGAGAACTTGTCGTAGTTCTCGGCGGACCCGGGGTCGATGTGGTTCCGCAGGAAGGCCAGCGGCTCGGGAACGTCGAAGTAGTTCGTCGTCATGAAGCCCGAGTAGCCCTTGCGAGCCTCGGCGTCGGAGAAGAAGGCGCCGTACCGCGCGCTCGGCACACCCTTGGGCTGGATGTCCAGGCCGATCTTCTTACCTGCGCTCTGCACCTCGGCGAGGATGTCCTCGTAGACGGTCCGCTCGCTGGGGTATGCGATGGTGATCGGCCCGCTGGGCTTGCCGGCCTCTTGGACCAGCTTCTTGGCACCCTCGATGTCCACCGTGGTGGGCAGCAGCTTGTCGTATGCATCCTCGTAAACCTTGGACGCATAGGAGTAGCTGCCCGGCGGCACCACGGACCGCAGCGGCGCGGCGGTGCCGGCGAAGACGGTCCTGCTGATGGCCTCCCGGTCGGTGGCCATCAGCAGGGCGGTACGCACCCGCGGATCGGAGAAGGTGCCGTCGCCGGTGCCGATGATGGCCACCATCTGCATGGACTTGCCCAGGTACAGGGTGCCGTTGGTGGCATTGGACAGCTGGTCGACGGCGTCGGTCGGAACGTCGTACGAGCCGTCGATCTCACCGGTCTTCAGCGCGTTGGTGAGGGTGGCCGGGTCCACGATGAAGCGGAAGCCGAACTCCTTGGCCTTCGCCTTGCGCGACTCGTCCCAGTAGGCGTCGTTGCGCACCAGCGTGACCTGGGAGCCCTTGTCCCACTTCTTGAGTGCGAAGGGGCCCGTACACATGACGCCCTTGTCCGGGGTGCCGAACTTGGCCCCGGCCTGCCGGGTGAACGCGGCCTCGGTGACCGCGCCGAGCGGTGTCGCCATGTAGTCGTTGATGACGACGTCCGGCTTCTTGAGGGTGACGGTGACCTGGTAGGCGCCGGTCTTCTTGACGCTCGCGATGTTGCCGGTGAGCATGTCGCCGGCCCAGTAGGAGCCCTCGGCGGGGTCCAGGTGGCGCTTCAGGCTGAAGACGACGTCATCCGCCGTCATCTCCTTGCCGTCCCAGAACTTCACGCCCTTGCGAAGGTTGTACACCCAGGTGGTGGGCGTGGGATGGTCCGCCGACTCGGCCAGCCCCGGCGTGACGGAGAAGTCGGGGTTGACCCGCATCAGGCTCTCGCAGAGGTTCGAGAGGACCTCGTTCTCCGGGTAGTTGTAGGACTTGAGCGGGTCCAGCGAGGTGGGCTCGCCGTAGGGCACGTTCCACGTCACTCGGTCCACGTCACCCTTGGGGGCGGGGGTGTCGACGAGTGTCCCCGTGGCGGCGCTCCGGTCAGCGCTCGGTGACTGTGCCGGTTTCCCGCATCCGGCCAGCGAGATCACGCTCGCGATCGCGACGGCGACAAACGCTCTCTTGCGCACTTCCAGCCCTTCTGGTCTGTCCCCGGGCATGCGGCAACGGTGTCTTGACAGGTCTGCGCGAAGATCGCTGCCACCGGGGATGGGCAACCTCAGATGGGTAGAGAGTCGCGTAGTAAATCGTTTTGGTCAATCGTTTTGGTGGTACGTTTTAGAGCGTGATGAGTCCGTCCGAGAGAGTGACGATCCGCGATGTAGCGCGGGCTGCCGGCGTGTCGGCGACCACCGTCTCGCATGTGCTCAATGGAAAGGGCTCGGCCGCGGCGGCAACGCGTGAGCGCATCCTGCGCACGGCCGCCGAGCTGCGGTATCGGGCCAACCCCATCGCCCAGAGCCTGCGCGGCGGCCGCACCGGGGTGGTCGCGCTGGCCATCCGTCCCCTGGACGCCATCGGTTACACCCTGCAGGGCGTGGACTACTTCGTCCGGCTGGCGGGAGCCGCCGCGACCGCGGCACTCGACCGCGGCTTCGGACTCATGCTCGTACCCGACCTCACGCGCAGATCCGTACCGGCCGCCATGAACCTAGACGGCGGCATCGTCGTCGACCCGTTCGTCGGCGACCCGGTCCTGGCCGAACTGCTCGACCGGGGCTTGCCCGTGGTCTCCACCGGCCGTGACCCCGCCCGGCCCGAACACATCTGGTGGACCGGAACCGATGACCGCGCCGAGACCCGGCGGATGCTCGATCTGCTCTTCGAACGCGGCGCTCGCCGGATCGCCTTTGTCGCGGGTACGGACGACAACGCCTGGAACCACGACACGATCGAAACCTACCTGTCATGGACCCGGGAACGCGGCCAGGAGCCGATCCTGGAACGGGTCCCGGAGGAACGCGGCGAGGCAGGCGGAACCGAGGTCGGCGGGTTGCTGCTCTCCCGCCCGGCTCCCCCGGACGCCATCTTCGCCAACACCGGCCGCCACGCCGCCAGCATCGCACGCACGGCGATCAACCTCGGCTGGGACATCCCCCGTCGTCTGCTCATCGCCGCAGGCTCGGACAGCGAGCACACCCGGTTCGCGGCTCCCGGCATCACCGCCCTCGAACTCGCCCCCGAGGCCACCGGCCGACTCGCCGTGGAGCTCCTGCTCGAGCGTCTGGCCGACGACCTGGGACCGGTGCCGCCAAGGATCGTCTCTGCGACGCTGCACGAGCGCGAATCCACCGCGCGCTTGGGCTAGCTACTGATTCCCAATGTGGTTGTCAACGCCTGGCTCGTGACTGACTGTAGCCACCTCAGCCAAGGCTGGCAGCACGAGGTGGCGGGCTGCCCTCGAAGGGACGACCGTCGCGTAGGAGTGCCCATAGGACGTTCAGGCGGCGGCGCGCGCGGGCGATGACGGCCTGCTTATGAGTCTTCTTCTCGGCCCTCTTGCGTTCGTAGAACGCCTTTGAGACTGGGCAGCATCGGGCCGCGAAAACAGCGACGGGTCGACAGGATCCACCTCTGCCGTGACGCCATCGCCTGCCTGGGCGCCTACCTCCGAAGTGAGGTAATACCACCACGCACGAACCCAGTTGGAGAGATACGCACACTCTGGCGCTCTCCGACATCGGTTCAGAGAGAGACATGTTTTTCTACGAGCCTGAAACGTAACGCACGCACCGGTCCGCACGAAGGCGCTGAGAGCCTCCCCCTGAACCCCCACCCACCGACCAACCCAAACAGCCCTGACCAGCACAAACACCGACCGAGCCTTTTAGCGCTACCGATACCTACAACAAGTCCCCCCCACTCAGCGCAAACGACACAACCCCAGCTCACACAGCGCGGCCCCCCGCGTGAACCGCTCACCCAGCTTCTCAACCAATCAGCAATCCACCAGGCCAGCCGCCGCCCCGTGCACCAACAAGCCCCCCTCCGAGCGTCGGCTGCGGGAGAGGAAGGCAGCGACGGGCTGCGGTCCCGGTCCGCCGCCCGAAAGGCCAGTCAGAACGGGCTCTGCACACCGACACGCGAACCACCAACAGCCTGATCAGAGGCATGCGAGCTCTCGGCGAACGCGCCGCAGCCGAACTCAAGCAGCGCTGGCGCACCCTGCAACACATCACCATCAGCCCCAGCCGGATTGGCGACATCGCTCGCGCCGCCCTCACCCTCAACAGAATCTGGAAGTGATCACCGCTGAGAAAACGTCACTGGCCTGGAGCCGGTTCCGGGAGTCGTAACAACGGTCGTGTTGACAGGTTTGGCTATTGAGATTAGCTTTTAGCTAATCAAGTTAGCCAGCCTGGGAGATGTCGTGACCGAGTACCTTGCCGCCGACGGCGGCACGATCGCTTACGAGGTGGCGGGGTCCGGCCCGCTGATCGTTCTCGCGCACGGCATGGGCGACAGCCGTGCCGCGTACCGTGCTGTGATCCCGCAGCTGGTGGCGGCGGGCTATCGGGTCGCCGCGGTCGATCTGCGCGGCTGCGGCGAGTCCAGCGTCGGCTGGCCGGCCTGGAGCCGCACCGCCATCGCCGACGACCTGCTCGCCGTGATCCGCCACCTGGGCGGCCCGGCCGTGCTCGTCGGCCACTCGATCTCCGGCGGTGCCGCCACCATCGCCGCAGCGCAGGAGCCCTCGCTGATCACCGCGGTTGTCGAGTTGGCGCCGTTCACCCGCAAGCAGTCGATCCGCCTCGGCGACCTGCGGGTGAAGCGCTTCCGGCGGGGCATGCTGCGGCTGCTCGGCGCGGGCGTGTTCGCCAGCGTGCCGCTCTGGCGTTCGTACCTCGACGTGGCCTACCCCGGCGTGAAGCCGGCCGCCTGGGTCGAACGGCTCGGCCGCATCGACTCCCTGCTGCGCGAGCCGGGCCGGATGAAGGCCCTGCAGGGCATGGGCCGCAGCGCCCCGACCGACGCCGGCGCGCAACTCGGCAACGTCCGCTGCCCGGTCCTGGTCGTGATGGGCACGCTCGACCCCGACTGGGCCGACCCGCACGCCGAGGGATCGGCGATCGCCGATGCCCTGCCGTCCGGCCTCGGCCGGCTTGAGATGATCGAGGGCGCCGGGCACTACCCGCACGACCAGTTCCCCGACCAGGTGGTTTCGCTCATGCTCTCCTTCCTCCGATCGGACGCCGCTCGTGCCTAGGGCCGGTCTGGACCCGGCGGCCGTGGTCGCGGCCGGTGCCGCCCTCGCCGACGAGGTTGGCTTCGCCAACCTGACGATGGGCTTGCTGGCCGAGCGGGTGGGCGTGCGCACCCCGTCCCTGTACAAGCATGTGGGCAACCAGGAAGACCTCAACCGGCGCATCGCGGTCCTGGCATTGAACGAGGCCGCCGACGCCGTGGGCGGTGCGGTCCAGGGGTACGCGGGCCGCGACGCCCTGGCGGCCGCGGCGCGCGCCTTCCGCGCCTTCGTCCTGGAGCACCCCGGCCGGTACGGGGCGACGATCGGCGCGGAACCGTCCGGCCCGGACGATCCGCTGGCCACCGCAGGTCAGCGGCTGCTCGGCGCGTTCATGGCAGTCCTGCGCGGCTACGAGATCGCAGAGCCTGACGTGGACCACGCCCTGCGCACGCTCCGCAGCCTCTGCCACGGCTTCGCCACGTTGCAGTCAGCAGGAGGCTTCCAGTGGAGCGCCGACATCGACGAGAGCTTCGAGTGGCTGATCGCCTTCGCCGACCGGGGCCTGCGCGCTCTTTGAGAACACCGCCGCCGTCGACCGCTTCGACATCATCGGCGCCTTGGTCTGCCTCGTCGGCATGGCCGTGATCATGTACTCGCTACGGGGCACTGACCCTGCGGACGCGGGAGCATTTCGCAACTTGCGCGGTGGTCAGGATGACGCGCGAGCCAGTGCCGCACGCGGGCTGCCCGTGCCGGTTGGGGCACCGGCCGGTGTGACTGCCACGTCCGCACTCGCCCTCACTCTCGCACGGCCAACTGGCGCGTTTCCTGCTGCCCTTGGAGATCTCTGGCTCAGTTGCCTGGGCAACGACTGCGGTTATCGGGTCGGATGGGCACGTCGGGTCACAGCCTCGTGGCGTCGAGTTGGTGAGGGACGGTGCCAGCGCGAAGTTCGCGCAGGTCGACGCCGCTCGGATGGTGCGAACCGGCGCTTGACGGCTTCGCCATCCTCGAGGCCGCCGACGGCTTCGGACTGTCCCGCGAGGTCACCCGCAGCTACCACTTCCTCGTCGACACCCTGATCACTGGCCTGCAAGCCGACCCCGATGACTCCACACCCCCGGAGGACCGGCATGACCGCCGCCCACTCACCCGCGAACACCCCGAAACCACCCGCTGACGCGAAGATCTCAGCCCTGACACAGCCAGAGGCGACCGTCGGAACGCCAGGCGTGGTCACCGGCCGACCAATGAGCTGGCTGCGAATCGAGGGTCTGGCCGTCGCCGGAGCCGCTCTCGTCGTCTTTGCCACCACCGGGGACTCTGCTGCGTAATTCGACTGAGTGAGCGTCGCGGGTGCGGCATGATCGCTTCTGTGGCCCTGGTCGCGTCGTGGGCCGCAGGGGGTGGAGCAGATGTCGTTGCAGCCGAAGGGGCTGCCAGAGATCCCGGCACAGACCGTGGCTGTCGCTCGGGCGGCGTTCCCTCACGGGACACTGGCGATGCGGGCGCGGGATCGGCTGGGCGAGGTGTTCGCGGACGAGCCGTTCACCGGGGCGTTCGGACGCCGTGGAGCGCCGGGCCTGCCGCCGGCGGTGTTATCGCTGGTCACGGTGCTGCAGTTCGCGGAGAACCTGACCGACCGGCAGGCCGCTGCGATGGCAGTCCGCGCGATCGACTGGAAGTACGCGATCGGCGCGGAACTGACCGATACCGGTTTCGACGCGACCGTGCTGTCCCGCTTCAGGACCCGGCTCGTGGAGCACGGCATGGAGCGGGTGGTGTTCGACCGGCTCGTGGACGTCTGCCGCGAGCAGGGCCTGGTCGGGGCCGGTGGCAAGCAGCGCACCGACTCCACCCATGTGATCAGCGCGGTCCATGACCTGAACCGAACCGAACTCGCGGGTGAGAGCGTACGGGCAGCCTTGGAGGCGCTTGCGGTCGCGGCTCCGGGCTGGCTGGCCGACGCGGTGGACGTTCCCGAGCTCGCGCACCGCTACGAGGAACGCGTCAACGGGTGGACGATGCCGTCGTCGAAGTCGAAGCGGGACCGGCTGGCCGTGGTGTTCGGGCAGGACGCGCTGGCGCTCTGCCGGGCGGTCTGGGCACCCGGGGCGCCAGGATGGCTGCGGGAGATCGAGCCGGTCGCGTTCCTGCGCAGGATGCTCGTGCAGACCTACTACGTATCCACTGACGCGCGGGGACGGGAGGTGATCGTGAAGCGGGAAGCCGACAAGGAGGGCGTCCCGCCAGGCCATCTCCGCCTGGCCTCTCCCTACGACCCTGATGCGCGGTGGGCGGCCAAGGGCGACGATCTGTTCTGGCTCGGCTACAAGGTCCACCTCACCGAAACCTGCGACACTCCCACCGAAGCCGAAGCCGAAGCCGAAGCCGAAGCCGAAGCCGAAGCCGAAGCCGAAGCCGAAGTGCTGCCGTTGCGGCTGATCACGGACGTCTACACCACTGAGGCAAGCGTCCCAGACGTCAAGGCCACCGGGCCCGTCCAGCAAAACCTCGCCGACCGCGACCTCACGCCGGGCGAGCACTACCTCGACGCCGGCTACCCGTCCGCCGACCTGATCCACGACGCCGCCGGCCGCGGCATCACCATGGTCACCCCGGCCCTCCTCGACCACTCACCGCAGGCCAAGGCCGACGCCGGCTTCCAGAAGAGCGCCTTCCGTATCGATTGGAAGGCCCGCCAGGCCCGCTGCCCGCAGGGCCGCACCAGCACCGGCTGGTTCCCCGTCCGGCAGCACGGCCGCGACGCCATCGTCGTCCAGTTCGCCCCCACCGACTGCCACGCATGCCCCGTCCAGGACGAGTGCACCACCTCCGCGCGTGGCACCCGCATCCTCAGCCTCCGGCCGCAAGAACTCCACGAGACCCTGGCCAGAGCGCGAACTGAGCAGATCACGAAGACCTGGAAGGACAAGTACACACTCCGCGCTGGGATCGAGGGCACCATCAACCAGGCCCTCGACGTCACCGGCCTCCGCCGGGCCCGCTACCGCGGACTGCCCAAGGTCCGCCTCCAGCACGCCTTCTCCGCCACTGCCCTCAACGTCATCCGACTCGACGCCCACTGGAACCCCGGCCACACGGCGCTCAGCCCTCGGACCAGCAGACTCACCCGCCTCAGCCACCAACTCGCAGCCTGAGTAACCGAATTACGCAGCAGAGTCACCGGGCAGCCCTGGTGGCTGATCCCGGCTCTGTTCCTTGTCCCCGACCTGTCCTGGCTCGCGTACCTCGTCGGCCCACGGATAGGCGCCTGGACTTACAACCTCGCGCACACCGCGCCGCTGCCGCTGGCACTGCTCGTCGCAGGAGCCGGATGGCACACCAGCGCGCTCACCGTCGCCGGAGCCGTCGGCCTGTTCCACCTCGGTCTCGACCGCCTCATGAAGTACGGCCTCAAGTACGACCACAGCTTCGGCATCACGCACCTGGGCGTGCATGGTGACCACTGACCGGCCGGCGCAATGAACGAGGCCGTACGCGCTTCCCCGACGCTGGCCGGGCAGGCCCTGTGCTCCCGAAGCTGCCCTGAAGCGACATTTAGCGCTCTGGAGCCTCCGTCACCTTCCGCTGCGTCCATCGCGATAGACGGCTGCCCATCAATAACCGTTGACCCATTCATCCGGCTGGTCTGGTCTGCTCGCATCGAACGGCGGGGGAGCGATCGTGAACATCCTGTCGGTACTGTCGTGGGCCGCTTCCGAGCAGCCCGCCGATCGGCGGGCCGACGGCGGCGGCCAGCGCCTGACGCACAGCGGCCACGGCGCGATGGTCACAGTCCTCGTGGTCATCGAAGAGGTCCTCGACGGTGGCTGGGGAGTCGCCGGCAAGGTACTGACCGCTGCCATGCTCAATGGCGACGGCTGACCCGGCCTCTGCCCCCGGCACAACCGTGAGCGGCGTGCTGACAATGTCCAGCTCGGGGGGAGCGGCAGGTGTCGATCTCGTCGAGAACGAAGAACTCCTTGTGCACACAGGCTCGCGGTGACGAGAGGGTCCTGGTCACCGGTGGCACGGGGTATCTGGCCGGCTGGGTGATGGCGGGCCTGCTCGGTCGCGGCTATCTGGTGCGTACCACCGTGCGGGACGCGGGCAAGTCGGAGCAGGTGCGCGCGGCCGTCGGTGAGCACGCCCTTGCGGGCGATGCGGCGCCGGATGCCCCACTGGGATAACCATCGCCGCAGGTGGTTGTAGTCGTAGTCCTTGTCGGCGTGGAGTTTGCCAGGCTTGCGCCGCCGGGGGCCTCGCCGGGAGCGGACCGGCGGTATCCCCTTCACGAGCGGGATCAGGGCCTGGCTGTCATGGACGTTGGCGTTGTGGCTGTCCCGGGGTCAGTGCTCGGCGAGTTCTTCCAGCTGTTGAACGACGCGTTCGATGGGTGCGGTGGCGTCGATCTCGACGGTCGCGGTGGCACGCAGCAGCGGTTCAACGGTGGTCAGGTGGTGGAGAACGGCGTCACGTTCTTCGCTTGCCGTAGGGGTTGTTGGTCCGGGCTGCGATCCGAGCCAGCAGCACCTCGGCCGGCGCGCTCAGCAGCACGAGGTGATCGAACAGGGGATAGAACCGGCCTTGGTTGGTCTTGCAGCCGGCCACGAAGAGGTTGCCCTCGCTGTGGCTGCTGAGCCCTGGTGAGACGGCTCGCAGGCTCCGAGACAGTGTCGGACGATCACGAGTTCAGATAGGTGAGCACGGCCAGAACACGCCGATGATCCTCATCACTTTGGGACAGTCCGAGCTTGAGGAAGATGTTGCTGATGTGCTTCTCGACCGCGCCGTCGCTCACCACGAGCTGCCGGGCGATTGCCGAGTTCGTCCGTCCCTCGGCCATCAGCCCCAGCACCTCCCGCTCCCGGGGGGTGAGCCCGGCCAGCACGTCCTGCTTGCGGCTGCGGCCGAGCAACTGGGCGACGACCTCCGGGTCCAGGACCGTTCCGCCCTCGGCCACCCGCACCACCGCGTCCACGAACTCGCGCACCTCGGCCACGCGGTCCTTGAGCAGATAGCCGACCCCGCCGCTGGAGCCTGCCAGCAGTTCGGTGGCGTACCGCTCCTCCACGTACTGCGAGAGCACGAGCACGCCCAGCGACGGGTGCGCCTTGCGCAGCTGCACCGCGGCCCGGACGCCCTCGTCGGTGTGCGTCGGCGGCATGCGCACGTCCGCCACGACGACGTCCGGCAGCGCCTGCTGGTCGTGCAGCTCCGTGATGGTCTTGATCAGCGCCTGGGCGTCCCCGACACCCGCCACGACCTCGTGTCCGCGGTCGGTCAGCAGCCGGGTCAGGCCCTCCCTGAGCAGTACTGAATCCTCGGCGATGACCACTCGCACCTTGTCCTCCACGATCCTCGGCCCCCCACCGCCTCGCACCACGGCTTTCCGTGCGACATGGTCCAGCATTCCAGTATTCGGACCGTGCCGCGCCCGGGCCAGGGGAAGTGCAGGGAAGCGACTACATGTTTCGGCCTGCCGCCGCGACCGGTGTGGCCGCGGCCGGCAGGCCGCCATCAGGGGACTTCGGGAGCGGCAGCTCGGCGACGCCGGGGAAACAGCGGACTTCGGGCCGTGGCTCAGCGCCGCCAGGGCAGCTCCGCCGTCACCCGGGTGGGGCCCCCGGACGGCGAGTCCACGACGAGGATCCCGTCCACCGCGTCCAGCCGCTCGGCCAGTCCGGCGAGGCCGGACCCCTTGGACACGTCCGCGTTCCCGACCCCGTCGTCCTCGACCTGGAGCATCAGCCGGTCCTCCGCCCGCCAGACGTCCACCGAGGCGGACCGCGCCCCGCTGTGCTTGCTCACGTTCTGGAGCAGCTCGGAGACCGTGAAGTACGCGATGCCCTCGATGGCCGCCGCCGGCCGCTCGTCCAGATCGACCTCCACCCGCACCGGCACCGTGCAGCGCGAGGCCACCGCCGACAGGGCCGCGTCCAGGCCCCGGTCGGTGAGCACGGCCGGGTGGATGCCCCGCGCCAGGTCCCGCAGCTCCTGCAACGCGGTCTTCACCTCGCCGTGCGCCTCGTCCACCATCCGCGCCGCCGCCTGCGGATCCTCCGTCAGCTTCTCCTTGGCCAGCCCCAGGTCCATCGCCAGCGCCACCAGCCGGGCCTGCGCCCCGTCGTGCAGGTCCCGCTCGATGCGCCGCAGGTCCGCGGCGGCCGTGTCCACCACGACCCCACGGTCCGACTCCAGCTCGACCACGCGCGCCGACAGCCGCGACGGCCCCAGCAGCCCGTGCACCAGCACCCGGTCCACCATCGTCAGCGCCCGCACGATCCACGGCGTGGCCAGCGTGAACAGCAGCCCCACCAGCGCGGTCACCGTGATCTCGAACGGGTTGTCCAGATAGATGCCGTGCCGGCCGTCGCCGTAGAGCTGGAGCCCGCCCTGACCGGCCCACATCGGGAACACCCAGAACCACAGCGGATACGTCAGCAGGCTCCAGCCCAGCGTCCAGAAGACCAGCGACACCGTGAAGGAGAACACCGCCCACGGAAAGTGCAGGATCGCGTAGAGCAGGGCCCGCCAGGAGCCGCCGCTCTTCAGCAGGGCTCCCGTCCAGGCCAGGACGCCCGGCTTCGCCGCCCGCAGCGGCTGCGGCTCGGCCACCTCCAGGCCGAGCAGCCGGCGCGCCCGCGCCCGCTCCAGCACACCGAACAGGCGGCAGCCGGCGAGCGTCGCCGCCAGCACCGGGACACCCAGGAACGTCACCAGCAGGCCCGCGCCCAGCGACACCATCGTCACCGCGTAGGTGAACAGCATGATGCCGATCGGCAGGTTCAGCAGCACGTACCCGAACTCGCGCCAGCTGCGCGCCTCGAACGGCGCCCGCAGCCCGGCCGGCAGCAGGTGCCGTTTCCGGCGGGTGTCACCGTCGTGGAACCCGCCCGCGCTGTAGGGCCCGTACCCCGGTGCGTGCTGCGATCGGTACTGGGTGGCCATCGGCGTCGTCCCGTTCCCTCGTTCCGTGTCTTCTACGGCTGTCCCGCCGTACTTCCAGCGTGCACCAGTCCGGCGGTCAGCCGGTGATCAGCATCGATGCCAAGAAGAAGGAACAGCTGGGGCAGCTGCCGAACCCCGGGCGGCAATGGCGCCCCGCCGGCGACAGCGATCCGGTGCGGGTGGAGGACCACAGCTTCTACTTCATCGGCCCCGACGTCGACGTGGCGATACCCTTCGGCATCTACGATCTGGCCCACGACAGCGGCTGGGTGAACGTCGGCACCGATCACGACACCTCCGTGTTCGCCGTCGAGTCGATCCGCCGCTGGTGATGGGCAGCGGCGGTTTCGCTTAGCTTAGGCGGCGCGGCGGGTCTTGCGGCGGCGTACTGCGACGGCGGTGCCGGCACCGGCGACGACCAGCGTGGCGGCCATACCGGCGATTGCGGCGGTGTTGTCGTTCGTACCGGTCTCGGCGAGGTGGGAGCCCATGGCCGCAGTCTTCGGGGCGTGGTGGTTCTTCGGGGCGTGGTTGGTCTTCATGGTCTTGTTGATCCAGCCCGCGTAGGCGCGCGCGTTGGTGTAGAGGCCAGGACCCTCCGAGCACGGCACCTTCGGGGCACCGGGCCCGGAGGTGACGCCGATCAGCTCCCAGCGGCCGTTCCGGCCCTTCTGGACCTGCGGCCCGCCGGAGTCCCCGAAGCACGCCATGGCCTTGGGCACGGTGGTGATGGTGCACAGCCGGGTCTTGCCCGCGTAGCCCGGCGCGCACTCGGACACAGCGCCCCTGCGGGTGTTCAGCTCCTGCAGCCGGTCCGGGAACTTGAGCTCGGTGTCGACGGTGGTGCCGAAGCCCAGGAGCCGGGTCGGCGTGCCGGGTCCCCCTACATGCTCGGCAATCTTGATGGGCTGCTGGGCGACCGGGCGGTCCAGGCGTATCAGCGCGAGGTCGTTGTTGTTGGCGGCCTTGCCCTCGCCGTTCACATAGCCGGGGTGGACGAAGATCCGGTCGATCTTTCGGACAGTGCCGCCGGACTTGCGGTGGTCGCTGCCGACGCGCACGATGCCGTCCAGCTCCAGGCCGTCACCCTTCACGCAGTGGGCCGCCGTCAGTACCCACTGCTTATCGATCAGCGACGCCCCGCAGGTCCCGTCGTTCAGGCCGAGCGTGGGGGCCGACTCGGGGACGGTCGCCATGAACGGGTAGTGCTCGGTGGAGTCCGATCCGTTGACGATGGCTGAGGCGCTGCCGGCCATGACAGTGGCGCAGGCCGCAGCTGCGAGAACGCCGACGGCAGCGGTGCGGGCGGTACGGCGGCGCAGTGGCTTGAAGCTGTACACAAAGAGTTCCTTTTTGCTCGGTGGATCCGTACGCATTTGCTCGGTGGATCCGTGCGCATTCAGCCTCGTTTTTTCGACGCCTGCCAGACCATCCGGGAAACAGGTCAACCGATGGTATGGCTCTCTTCCCCTCCGTACTGGGGAAAACCCGAGGCCCGGAGTGTGGCTGCCCGGCGTGACGGCGACGGCGGTCACCGCGGCCACGACCGCGACGATCACGAACTCCCGCCGTCGCCGCAACACGCGGAAATACCTCGCAAGGGCGGCCGGAGAAGACCCCCGGAGGAAGCCACCGATCTGAGAGCCAAGACGCAGACGTACGTGCTACGCGTTGATGGCGCTATTTGAAAATCCCGACCCGGTGCTGAGGAGTGGGGCAAACCTGCTGAGTTGATTTCCCCACCCTTCGTGCGATCTCGGTGTGGTGGGTGCGACGGCAAGCCTGCGTGGGCAACGGGTCGGGCCTCTTCGGGAGGCTGGGTGCTCACGAGGGAGGAAGACGTGGACGCGCACGCGCTGCGTCGCCAGGGCTGGACGATCTCCGCGATCGCCAGACACCTGGGACGCGACCGTAAGACGATCCGTGCCTACCTGAACGGCGAGCGCGCCCCGCGGCAGCGCCGCCAGGCTCCAGATATGTTCGTTCCCTTCTTGGACTACTGCCGTCAACGCCTGGCGGACGAACCGCACTTGTGGGCATCCACCCTGTTCGACGAGGTGGTCCAACTCGGCTACCGCGGCGCCTATTCGACGTTCACCGGGGCGCTTCGCCGCTACGAGGTCCGACCGTACTGCGAGCCCTGCCATGCGTCGCAGGGCCGGGATCGCGCGGTGATCGATCACCCGCCGGGCGAGGAGGTCCAGTTCGACTGGGTCGAGCTGCCCAATCCACCCGCGGGCTGGGGCATCGGCGGACACGCGCACCTGCTGGTCAGGGCGCTCGCGCATTCGGCCGCTGGCGGGCGGTGCTGGCGGAGCCGGAGGACTTCCCGCACATGGTCTAGTGTCCTGCGCCGGTAGTCCGTCGTTAGATCTTGTATGAGTTCTTCTGCCGGGGTGCCGGTGCCGCGTCGTGGTCCGAAGCTGGAACCACTGCTGCTGGGCGATGACGAGCGTGCTGTGCTGGAGCATTGGACGAGGCGGGCGAGTTCCGCTCAGGCGCTGGCGTTACGGGCGCGGATCGTGCTGGCGTGTGCTGGACCTGATGTCCCGCCCATCGTCGAGGTGGCCCGCAACCTGCGGATCTCTGCGGACACGGTGCGCAAGTGGCGGCGGCGGTTCCTCGCTGAGCGGCTGGACGGCCTGGCAGATGAGCCCCGGCCGGGCCGGCCGCCCACCATCAGTGTGGATCAGGTGGAGGCGGTCGTGATCGCCACGCTGGAGGAGATCCCGAAGAACGCCACGCACTGGTCGAGGAAGTCGATGGCCGAGCACAGCGGTCTGTCGAAGTCCACCGTCGGCCGGATCTGGCGGAAGTTCCAGCTCAAGCCGCACCTGACGGACACCTTCAAGCTGTCCACGGACCCGTTCTTCGTGGAGAAGGTCTACGACGTCGTCGGGCTGTACTTCAACCCGCCCGAGGGCGCGGTGGTCCTCTCGGTGGACGAGAAGTCCCAGATCCAGGCCCTGGACCGCTCCCAGCCTGCGCTGCCGATGATGCCGGGCATGCCCGAGCGGCGCACCCACGACTACGTCCGCAACGGGCTGACCACGCTGTTCGCCGCGTTCGACGTCGCCACCGGTGAAGTCATCAGCTCCCTGCACCGCCGGCACCCGGCGGCGGAGTTCAAGAAGTTCCTGATCCGGATCGACAAAAAGGTGCCCGCACACCTGCAGATCCACCTGATCTGCGACAACTGTGAGACTCGTGGGGCGTCGCCGGGGGCCAGAGCCTGACCCGTGCGACAACTGGCCTCAGCTGCCTTGGAGTAGATCTGTCGGCTCCGGCCCCCGGCGGTGCTTGCTGCCGCCGGACCGGCGGGCGTGTCCCGATAGGGGCCTTGCCCCAAGGCCGGGAAGTTAGCGTTTTCGCAGGTCACGCAAGGCCGTTGAAGGTTCGAGGCGAAAGCACAACGGAGCTCGTTGATACAGGCAGTCGACCAAGACAGCTTGTACGTGAGGAGCTCCGTCGCGAGTTCATTTTGCCCTGCCGTCCGCGCTGACGGCCATCACCCGTACGGTGACCGTGGCCGCGGGACGGTTCGCACCAGGCCACTTGGGAGAACTGACCGCTGTGGTTTCGTTCGAGCTGGTGGACGCGGTTCTGGCACAGACGCGGACGGTGCAGCGGCGGCTGCGTGATCTTCCGTCGCGGGTCGGGATGTACTTCCTGCTCGCGATGTGCCTGTTCCCCGAGGTTGGCTACCGGCTGGTCTGGGACAAGCTCACCGGCGGCCTGGCCGGGATGCCGGTGGCCCAGCCGAGCGCGAAGGCCCTGCGGGATCTGCGGCGTCGGCTTGGGGCCGCGCCGGTGCGGTCACTGTTCGAGGTGCTTGCAGGTCCGCTGGCTCGCCCGACGACACCGGGGGTGCGCTTCGGCGCTTACCGGACGGTGTCCTTCGACGGCTGCAGCTCGCTACGGGTACCCGATTCGCCCCGCAACCGGGCCTGGCTCGGGCGAACGGCCCATCACGGCTATCCCACGCTGGAGCTGATGCCGCTGGTCGAGACCGGGACCAGGTCCCTGATCGGCGCGGTCTTCGGTCCCACCGACGAGGGTGAGACCGCCTATGCCCGTCGGCTGCTGCACCTGCTGGGGCCGGACATGCTGGTGCTGTGGGACAAGGGCTTCGACGCCAACGCCTTCCTCGCCCAGGTGAGCGCGACCGGCGCGAAGGTCCTGGGCCGACTCCGCAGCAACCGGCGCACCCCGGTCCTGGCCCGCCTGGACGACGGCTCCTACCTGTCGGTGATTGGCACCGTCAAGGTCCGGATCATCGACGCCGAGATCACGGTGACCTGCGCCGACGGCACCGTGTTCACCGGCTCCTACCGGTTGGCCACCACCTTGACAGACGCGCGCCGGCACCCCGCAGCGGCGCTCGTCAGCCTCTATCACGAGCGCTGGGAACACGAGAGTGCGTACTACGCGCTCCGCCACACGATCCTGGCCGGCCGGAACTTTCGGTCGGGCGATCGGGCCGGTCTCGAACAGGAGGTGTGGGCCCTGCTCACGCTCTACCAAGCCCTACGGGCCGTGATGGTCGAGGCCGCCGAGTCCCTCCCCGGCACCGACCCCGACCGCTGCAGTTTCACCGTGGCTCTCCAGACCGCCCGCGACCAGGTCGTCCAGGCCACAGGGATCGTCCCGGACGAGCCCGGCTCCCTCGGGTTGATCGGCCAGCGAGTGCTGGCCCGACTCCTTGCGCCCCGCCGTCACCGAGCGAGCATCCGCAAGGTCAAGTCACCCATCTCCCGCTACAGCGAGCGACGTGACGACGGCCGCCCCGACCGCAGCCGCACCATCACCGAGCTCACCGTCACCGTCCTCGAACCCGACCCCGAACAGCAGCCTTTGCCCACGGTCTCCCGCGACGACCGCCACACCGTCCCGACCCAACGCCGACGGCACCGCGTCCTCGCGCTGCTGCAGGACGACCCGACCCGCCTATGGAGACCCGCGGAGATCGCCGCCCACTTCGGCGACATCACCCTGCACACCATGTATCGGCAGCTGTCCCGATGGGCCGAAACCGGGATTATCCACAAACTCGGTCCCGGCCTCTACGCAGCCACGGCCTGGACCTCAACGCCCTTGCCACCAGCGCAAACAGGCTAACTTCCCGGCCTTGGGCCTTGCCCCACAAGGCACCATCACAGTTCTGACCGCCCACCCGGCCCGGCGTCGGCCATCAGCCCCAGCCGATGAAGGAGCCGCGTGACCGTCACCAGCATGCCCCAGCCGACCCTGCCCGCACAGCAGGCAGCGCAGCCCGCGGAGGACGTGATCCTCGGGGTCGATACACACAAGGACGTGCACGTCGCCGCAGTGATCACCGTGCTCGGCGCACTGCTGGCTCACCAGGAGTTCCCGACCACCGCTGCCGGATACCGCCAACTCCTCGCCTGGGCACGCTCCTTCGGCATCCTGCATCGTGCCGGAGTGGAGTGCACCGGATCCTACGGATCGGCCCTGGCACGGTTCCTGCAGCAGGAGAACATCCAGGTCATCGAGGTCAACCAGCCTGATCGTGCCACCCGGCGCAAGCGGGGCAAGACCGACGCCGTCGACGCGGACGCCGCTGCCCGCGCGGTCCTGTCCGGACGTGCCACCACCACACCCAAGACCGGTGACGGCCCGGCCGCCGACCTGCGCGTCCTCAGACTGGCCAAGGAATCGGCCATCAAGGCCCGTACCCAGGCGATGAACCAGCTCAAAGCCGTGCTCCTGGGCGTCGATCCCGCACTCCGCGAGTCCATGTCTGGCCTCAAGAACCCGGCACTGATCGCGCGGTGCGCGGACGGCCTTGCCGACAGCGACGACGCAGCCGTGTTCACCCTCCGCCTCCTGGCCCGCCGCATCCAGCACCTGACCTGCGAGGTCAAGGAGCTCGCCCGCCGAGTTACCCAGGCCGTCCGCGAACACCGCCCGCAGCTGCTGGAACTCGTCGGCGTCGGACCCGACAGCGCCGCAGCCCTCCTCATCGCCGCCGGCGACAACCCCGACCGGATCGCCACCGAGGCGTCATTCGCCGCTCTGTGCGGCTTCAGCCCGGTTGAACAATCTTCCGGCAAGACCCAGCGCCGACGGCTCAACCGCGGCGGGAACCGGCAGGCCAACGCTGCCCTCTACCGCATCGTCATGACCCGCATACGCTGGGACGACCGCACCCGCTCCTACCTGGAACGACGCACCAAACAAGGCATGTCGAAGCGCGAGATCATCCGCTGCCTCAAACGCTACGTCGCCCGCGAAATCTACCGCCACATCCAGCCGAAGATGGCCACCCCAACCCCTCCTCTGCCACTTGACGAAACATAGGGGCATCTACGGCACCCACAAGACGCCCGCGATCAGGGCGTGGCTGGCCAAACACTCCCGGTTTCACATGCACTTCACCCCGACCGGCTCTTCGTGGATCAACCAGGTCGAGCGGTGGTTCGGGTTCCTGGCCGACCAGATGATCCGCCGCGGCACCCACAAGAACGTCCAGGTCCTCGAGGCCGACATCCGCCGCTGGATCAAGAACTGGAACGAGGACCCCAAGCCGTTCATCTGGACGAAGACCGCCGAAGAGATCCTCGAATCCCTCGCCCACTTCTGCCGACGGATTTCAAGCGCAGGACACTAGGCCCTCGACCAGGTGCTGCGCAAGCTCGGCGGCACCGCCAGACGGTGGCGGTTCGACCGGATGGCGACCGTCTGTTACCCCTCCAGCGGCCAGGCCACCCCGACGTTCGCGGGGTCGCGATGTTCTACGGCGTCCAGGTGGCGATCTGCCCGCCGCGGGGGAAAAAAACCGCAAGGGCGTGGTGGAGAAGGCCAACCACTCGGCGGTGCAACGCTGGTGGCGCACGGTCCCCGACGGTCTCAGCGTCACGCAGGCCCGGTCTGGCGTCGACAAGCTCGCCGTCCGGATGGACGAGCGGCGCCGCAGCGTCGACGGCGTCAAGGTGACCTTCCCGACCTCGCCACGGCCGAGCAGCTGCTTGAGCTGCCCACGCTGCCGTTCCCGGCCGAGTTGGACGTCGTGCGGACCGTCAGCCCGCAGGCCCTGGTGTCCTTCGAGGGCAACCTCTACTCGGTCTCGCCCGGGATGTCGGGGATACGGGTCACCGTCCGGCAGCGGCTCGGCGAGGACTACCCGCACATCGCCACGGCGGGGAAGGCCGCCGTCGCCCGGCACCGGCTCGCGTCGCGCGGGGCCGGGCGGACGGTCCGCGACGAGGGTCATGTGATTGCGCTGGAGCGGGCGGTCCTCGCGCAGGTCAGTGACCGGGCCCCGAGCAAGACCAAGACCCCCCGCCCGCTGTCGCCCGAGGCGCTCGCTGAGGCCGAGCGGCTGCGGGGCCAGGCCGTCGGCGGGAGTCCGGCCGAGCGGGTCGTGATCAACCTTGACACCTATGCCGCCGTGGCCGACCGGCTGCGGACCGCTCCGACACCCGAGGAGGAACCCGGCGAGTGAGCACATCACCGACGCAGATGAGTGAAGCGCGCCGCTACTCGCAGCTGCGGGCCCACCTCGAGGGCTTGCCCAGCCGTCCCGTCAGCGCTGGGCTGGACACCGCGAGCCGAACAGCCCGACCGCGGCGAAGGAGGAACGGGTGCGCAGCTTCGAGACGGGATCAGACGGTCGTACGACGCGACGTGCACCGCTCTGGCCGCGTGTGGAGTGAGCACGCATGCGTGTCGTCCGCCGACACGAGCGAGGACCTGGTGGCTGCCTGCCCGCTGGGAGCCGAGACCCGCTGGCCCGCCCTGTACGTCAAGGCCCGTGCGGACGGCGACCGTGCGGTGCGCACCGAGGCGTTCGACGCGATGGCTAGTGGCGTGCGGGAGCTGGCGGCCGTGGTGTGGCAGGAGACCGAGCTGCTGCTGTGGAAGCCGCCGACGGCGTGGTTCAGCGTCAACGCCTTCTACACCATCGGCGGGCTGCGGAACTGGTACGTGAACTTCGAGCACCCCCACCGCTCGGACCGGCGATGGGTTCGACACCTTCGACCTCACCGTAGACCTGGTCGTCGGCCCCGACCTGACCAGCTGGCAGTGGCACGACGGGACCAAGGTCGAGGGGCTTTCTCGCCGTCGTCGGCGCCGCCGCCAACTCGACCGCCGCCCGCGCAGTCGCTGCCGCCAACGCCGGGACACCCGCCCAGGCCGGGCCCGTCAAGCCCGCTGGGCGAGCCACGGGCGGCGCCATGACTGCCGAGTTCGGCGCCCTCGCCGCCGTAGCCGGCGCCGTAGGCACAACCGCCGCCGCGGGCGCCTCGGCCATCAGGTCGGCGGCCGACCTGGGCCGCGAGGGCATCGGCCTTGCCTGCGACGGGGTCCGGGAAGCCAGGGCCGGCGGCGAGCGCCGCCACGAACGGAAGATGCACGCCGCCGGGAGCGGTGGCGACGAGGGCTGACCCCAGACCGAATATGACGAGGCACCCCGAGGAGCCGCTCGAATCGGCTCCCGCCGGGGCGCCGTCGTGTCCGGGGCCGCCGGACGGCGGCCCCGGACACGACGCCCCCCTTGCGCGACGGGAGGGCGGGCCGGTCCTCGGCCGTCGGAAGTTGGAATGACCGGGGGCAGTAACCGGCAGCAGCGAGTGTTACTGGTATCAGTAACGGTCCCGGCCGGGGGCGGCCTGGGATCAGTTCGTGGGGATCGGGCCCGTCGTTCGGTTCCGCCCGGAGAGGCATTGGGAAGGGCGGGGCCCACGGTGGTGAACAGCTCCGGATGCCGCCGCTTGAGCCGGGCGTAGGCCCTGAGGCGTGCGTTTCGTCGGCGTTGCTGCATGTTCATCTCAGGCCGCCCCATCCAGGAGCCGTGACAATTCGGCGTCCATATCCAGACCGGAGACTTCCTGGCCGGCCGGCACCAAGTGGTACGTCCGCCCCAGCCACTGCGCGACCACTGGGAGGGGAGCGGTGAGCCAAGCGGTCCCGTGCGGAGAGGACAGAGCAAGGTTCAGCTCGGCATCGGGCCCGGAACCGACCGGCCAGACGCGCACATTGCCTTGCCCGGTGGGCTGGTTGAGGCCCTCTGTCAGCGTGTCACGTGCCAAGGCCCAGCTGACTTGATGGACGGTGCCGGTCTGGAAGACGATGATCGCGGCAAACGGGTCTTGGGTGGCGTAATGCAGACGAGTTGGCACCGCGAGGCGGTCGCCGGACGGAAGTACCAGCTCCATGTGCAACGTCTGGTCTACGTGATAGTGCATGGCTCGGATTGCTCCTCGAGAGCCTGGGCCGGTCGGCGCACTGCCGCCCCAACGGCCGCGGTGCGCGGAGGCCCAGGGGCGGGCCGGGCCGGCGCGCTACAAGCCGGCCCGGTGCCCACCTTGGGCGGTCAGTTGAAGATGCGGTGGTCGAAGCCACGGTCGTGGCTGCTCACGGAGTGCCATGCGCCGTTGTTCTTCACGTAGAACCAGTGTCCGTCGTAGCGGTACTGCCGACCGTGGTCGTTGCAGTACCAGCCGCTGCCGATCCGCACCCACTTGCGGTGGCCGTCCCAGCGAGTGTCGTGACGGTCGTGGTGGCCGTCCCAGCGAGTGTCGTGACGGTCGTGGTGGCCGTCCCAGCGAGTGTCGTCACGGTCGTGGTGGCCGTTCCAACGAGTGTCGCGATGGTCGTGGTGGTCGCCGTACTGGGTCCGGTCCGAGGAGTGGTACGCCACAACCGCGGTGTGGTCGGCTACCTCTGCCGGCGCAGCCGAGGCGGTGCCGCCCATTGTCAGGAGGGCGCCCGCGGCGACTGCGAGTGCCGCTGCCGAGGTGACGAACCGCCGCCCGAAGTTGTGCTTCATGATCCTTCTCCTTGCTGTGCTCCGGACCTCTGGATTGAGGCTCCGCTTGGCGGCATGGGTGCCATGCATCCCTTCGAAGGGTGGGCTCCCGTACCCCGCTGTCGAGCGCCGGTTCCCGGCGTCGGCGGCCTGTCGCGCTCCCGCCCGAGCGGGCGAGAGGCGCAGGGATAGGGGATTTTTCAGCGGGTCACTTCGTTCTAAGTGACCTGAAGCTGTACGCAGAGAGTTCCTTTTTGCTCGGTGGATCCCCGTACGCATTCAGCATCGTTGTTTCGATGCCTGCCAGACCATCCGGGAAACAGGTCAACCGATGGTATGGCCCTCTTCCCCTCCGTACTGGGGAAAGCCCGTGGCCCGGAGTGTGGCTGCCTGGCGAAGGATTTCGTAAGGGCCGGAGAAGACCCCCGGAGGAAGCCACCGAGGCGCTGTAAGCGCCCGGCCCATTCGAGGCCATGTCCAGGGATGAGGAAGACTTCTGGGCCTTTCGCCGAGTTCACACGACGGCTCCGCAAAGAGCGACGCGGGGCCCGCAGTCTCTTTCAGGGCTTCGATGGGCCGGGGTGGGCCTGGCAGTGCTCCGCATCACTGCCCATTAGTAACTCCAGTCTGGTTTTGTGATCTTACGTAAGGGGCGTCTGGGTGTCTTACGGACTGCGTGCGGACTGCTGGAACTCTGTGCGGATCATTGGGCACCTGAAGGCCGCCCGAGTGGCGGGTCCGCACAGCCCGACCGGTTACGAGCTCGAAGGTGGTCTTGCCTCGCCGGTCAATGAGGAGCCGCAAGCCGCTGATACACCGTCACCCGCCGACCACGGACCTGCTCGTCAGCCACTGGCGTGAAGTACTTCTTCAGCACGGCGGTCTTCATCTTGTCCCGCTCAGCCGTCACCGGTTTCGCCACCTGCGTTGCGTCCGTCACCAGCAGTATCCGTTGCTGGGCAAGCATCGCAGCACGTATGTGATCCGGACTTGCCTCCACACCCTTCAGGGTCCCGGACTTCTCTGGGCTCTCTACGAGAGCTATGTCTCGCAGCCCGGCGATGGCGCTCGGCGAGACGGACTTGGTGTCCCGACGTGCCCACGGGATGAAGAGCACCGCACTCCCGGCCGTTCTCATCCGCCGGACGTCCGACGCTATCGCCAGGACGTCGTCCACCCTGCTTGCCGAGGACCGCTTTGTCAGCGACACAGTCGGCCTGCTCGGGGCCGATCCAGTAGGGGGGCCGACACCACCGATCGCCAGCAGAACCGCAGGACCGATCAACATGTGCCAGGACAGCGGCGGGATCCATGACACCTGTCGGCAGCAGCCGTCGGGTTGCCGCTGCTGGCGGTGCCGCAGATCGGCCTCATCGCGTCCTTTCCCTGATCCAGGCCCCAGTTGCGACCAGTGCATAGGGCCGACCCTCTTGCAGGTAGAACTGCACAGCCGGCAGCAGCCCGAACGCCATCCCTCCCGCAAGTACTCCAGCAGCGTTTCGCTACCTGGCCTGGTCAGAGGCGTCGTCCGGAGTGTAGTTGGCTGGTGGTGCGTCAGGGGCGGTCTTGCCGGACCGCCCCTCCAAGGAGTGGACCGGGAAGATGGCTGGGCGCTGATATGGACAGCCTCTCGGCGTGATCGACGAACATGCGGACGCAATCTGGGAACGAGAACTCGGCGATCTCTTCCTCTGCATCGGCCACCGGTTTGGCCGTGCCGACCTACGGCGCCGGATGCGGGACTGTGTGCGGGGCCTGCTCGCCCCTGTCGGCCGCAAGAACGGCTGGCAGCTGGCCGAGTTCGCCGGGCATCGCACCCCCGACGGCCTCCAGCGGTTGCTGAACGGGGCGGCCTGGGACGCCGACGACGCCCGCCACTGTCACTACCTGCGGCTGTGTCGCACGATCGAGGGGCGGTCTCCGTGAGACCGCCCCGGGTCGTCCCGTGTCCCGCTACACTCCAGCCGCCCGATGAAACCCGCAGGTCAGACAGCAAAATCCTGCTGGAGTATTAGGTGTGCCGTCTCATGACATGGTTCCTCGCTGTCAGGCTTGGCGGGCGTAGGACGTGAGGCGATCGGCGAGTTCGATGACGAGGTCGCGCAGTTCAGCGGGGCGCTCGATGACGAACGGCCGGTCGAGTGAGGCGAGTACCGGAGGCAACCAGTCGAGCCGCTCCGCCCGCAGCTCGACGCGCAGCCAGCGCTCGGTTGCCCGGTCCTCGCCTGCCGCTGGCTCGTGCTCCTCCAGGCTCGCGACGCTGGCGGGAAGGTGGGCGCGGATCTGCTCGACCGTCCCGTGGATCCGCAAGGTCACCTCATGCTGGTACTCAGCCGTGGCGAAGCCTGACAATACGCGCTGTGCCGGACCGGGACCCGCCGGCGCTTCGAATGAACCGGGCAGGGTCCGCGCGTCTGCGATGCGATCGAGCCGGAAGGTTCGGTCCTCGCCGATCCGGGCGTCCTTGCCCGTGACGTACCACCGGCCCGAATGGGCGACGATCCCGTACGCGTGCAGCGTGCGTTCGCTCCGCCGTCCGTTGCGGTCGGTGTAGCGGATCGAGACCGGTCGGCGGTGGCGCACCGCATCGGCGATGGTGAGCAGGACCCCGGCGTCCGGGGTGTCGAACTCTCCGGGCTGTTCCGTGAAGGCGAGGGATTCCAGGAGTGTGTCGAGCCGGCGGGCGAGGTGCTTGGGCAGCACCCTCCGGATCTTCGCCGATGCCGTCTCGTTCGCCGTGTGCTGCGTCGTTGTCAGCCCTGCTCGGCGGCCGGCGACCAGGCCGAGCAGCACGGCCAGCGCCTCGTCGTCGCTGAGCATGAGCGGAGGCAAGCGGTACCCGGGGGCGAGCCGGTACCCGCCGTAGCGGCCGCGCACCGATTCCACGGGCACGTCGAGGTCGATCAGCTGGTCCACATACCGCCGCACGGTGCGCCCTTCGACGCCGAGCCGGTCGGCGAGTTCGGCCACCGTCCGGGTGCCGCCCGACTGCAGCAGCTCCAGGAGTGTCAGCACGCGGCCGGTGGGTCGAGGCATGTTCGCAGCCTAACGCGAATACGGGACCGATTCTGTCCACTATTTCTCCTAGCCTGCGACGTGCACCCCTCCAGCACAGCCAAGGAGATCACCATGGACTTCGTCTCGATCCGCATCATCACCAGCGACGTAGCGCGCCTCGTCGAGTTCTACGAGCAAGCCACAGGGGCGCGGGCGACGTGGGTCACCGAGGACTTCGCCGAACTCAAGACCGCGGGCGCCACCCTCGCGATCGCCGGCACCCGCACCGTCCCGCTGTTCGCCCCGGGATCTGCCCGCCCGGCGGACAACCACAGTGTGATCACTGAGTTCCTCGTCGACGACGTGGACCGCGTTCACCAGAACCTGACCGGCTTCGTCACCGACTTCGTCAACGAGCCCACCACGATGCCCTGGGGCAACCGGTCGCTGCTGTTCCGCGACCCCGACGGCAACCTCGTCAACTTTTTCACCCCCGTCACCCCGGCGGCTATCGAAAAGTTCGCACGCTGACGCCACACACAGCCGCTCACGCGGGAGCCCTGGGACCCCAGGGCTCCCGGTGTACGCGGCCGCCGAGTTCGGGAGCGCCACCAGCAGGGGGCACGGGAACGCACCGCTGACTCCCGGAAGGACGTCTGCGTTTGTGTCTGCGGATCGACGCCGGACGCCCGATCGCGCACGTGGCTGCGGAAGCCGGGATCTCCCGCCGCTGCCTGGCCAAGCGGTACGCCCGCTGGCGGGCGCACGGTGAGAACGGACTGCTCGACCGCTCCTCCCGCCCCGCTACCAGCCCCGCCCGCACCCCCGAGGACATCGCTGGCCTGGTGGAGGCGCTGCGGCGGCAGACCAAGCACGGGCCGGCCCGGCTCGCCGCCGACCTGCAGCGGCTGCACGGCGTCACACTCGCGCCGGCGACCGTTCACCCCATCCTGGTGAGGCGAGGACTCAACCGGCTCCGGGACCTCGATCCACCGACTGGCGAGCAGTTGCGCGAGGTCATCCGCTACGAGCACGACCGGGTCGGCGACCTGGTCCACGTCGACGTCAAGAAGCTCGGACGTATCCCGACCGGCGGCGGCTGGCGGATGCACGGCGTCGGCACCGAGTCCGCCCGCGCCTCCAAACGCACCGGTCCCGGCACCGGCAAGGTCGGATACACGTACCTGCATTCGGCGCTCGACGACCACTCCCGGCTGGCCTACACCGAGGCCCTGGACGATGAGAAGGCCGTCACCGCGGTCGCCTTCTGGCACCGGGCCGTTGCCTTCTTCGCCGCCCACGGCATCACACCAATCCGCCGCTGCCTCACCGACAATGGCGCGTGCTACCGGTCTACAACCTGGGCTGACGCGCTCGCCGCGACCGGTGCGAAGCACAAGCGGACCAGGCCGTACACGCCGCGCACGAACGGAAAGGTGGAGAGGTGTAACGGGACGCTCTCCCGTGAGTGGGCATACGTCCGCGACTAACACAACCGAGCGTGAACGACGCGTCGCGCTCGCGCAGTTCGTGAACTACTACAACCACGAGCGGCCGCACGTTGCGCCCGGCGGCCGACCGCCCATCAGCCGGACCGCCGGGAGCGACTACCGGATCGTCTTTGACCAGCCGCCCGAACCACTCGCGGACATCCCGCAGCAGCTCACCTTCGAGGACTTCGTTAACCAAGGTCCCGAGACACCACACCTAGCGGCGTTCGATCTCCGCCTTCAGGGCGACGAGGTTCTCCGGCTCCTCCTGCTTGCCCAGCGGCGAGACCTTGGTCCACGACTCGCCGTGCTTCTTGACGATGTCTACCCAGCCCGTGGTGCCAGGCTCCAGCGCGGTGTCGAAGCGGGTCAGCGCCTCCCGCAACCGCACGTGAAGGGCCCCGATGAACTTCTCCGGGTCCTGCGGCTGGCGGATCGCGTCGTAGTGCACATCGCGGTGCTGCTCGAAGTCCGGCGGCAGATCGTCCTCCGGGTTCCGCCACCGGTTCGCCCCCGGCACCCAGATCTCCCGCCGCCGCAGCGCGTCCCGCAAGCTGACCAGCACGCACAGCTCGCACGGGATGCGCTCGACCCGCCCGTGCTCGTCCACGACCGCCTTGCGCCACTCCTCGCGCACCACCCCGCCCAGCGGAGCCTCCTCCGCCTCGTCGAAGAACGCGCCCTCCTTGGCAATGGGCTGGTCCAGGCACCGCTTGAGTAGATCGATGGCGTCCATCACCGGCCTGTAGGCGGTGTTGTTGCACTTCAGCTCCAGCGCGTTCAGCAGCGGCGAGAGCATCCGTCGCCAGTGGTTGGAGTACGACGAGCGCAACACCGTGCGCACCCGGGCCCGGTAGCGGGCCTCGTTCGCCGCGGCCTCCGCCGCCAACGCCTTCAGCGTGGTCCCCCCAGCCACCGGATAGATCACCCTGCGGACCGTGCCGCCCGGCTCTGCGACCGCCGCCTCCGCCTACCGCAGCCGGATGCCCTCCTTGCCGCGGACCCGCTTGAGCTCCTTGTTGAACTCTCCCTCGACACCCGAAGCCGTGGTCGAAGCCCTTGAGCACGGGTTCCAGTTCGGCGGCGGCGCAGCAGCCCAGCACGTTGAAGTCCGGTGGCCGCGGGCCTGGCCCTGGGTGGTGTCGTGCACGCCGTCGACCGCGAAGAGGCGCCGGCCGGAGCTCCGGTGCTGCCGCTGGACGCAGCCGAGCAGCCGGGTGTCCGGCTGTGCTCGCTGTGTTACAGCTTCACCCCGTCCGTCCCGGCCGGCGGGTTTGGGAGCCGCTGTGACCGTTCATGTCGGTCGCGGTGTAGCCGGGGTCGGCGGCGTTGACGCGGATGCCCTTGAGTCCCTTGGCGTACTGCGTGGTCAACATCGTCAGTGCCGCCTTCGAAGAGGCGTACAGCGGCACGATGACCTGCGACTCGGGCCAGCCGGGGTCGTGGGTGAGGGCGAGAGGCCCCATACCGCTGCTGACGTTGACGATGACGGGATCATCCGAGCGGCGCAGCAGCGGCAGGAAGGCGGTGGTGGTGCGGATGACACCGATGATGTTGACGTCGAGGACGGCGACGTCGGCGGCGGTGAGGTCGCTGGGATCGCCGGCGGGTCCCTGCACCCCGCTTGGCCGCGCTGATCCGAGCGCCAGGAGCAGGAGCTCCGCCGCAGGAAGCCGAACAGGCCGCGCAGAAGGCCGGCGGCTGGCTCTCCCGCTTCCGCACCTGACCCGGGCACGCCTTCCGCCGACGGCGCGGGCAAGCCCAAGATGCTCCTGGGCAAGCCCGCGTTGTCGGTGCCGGCTGGAAGGCTGGTGCGGATGAACGGTGATGAGCAGCTGCTGCGCGGCCGGGTCTACGGCGCGGACCACGACGCCCCAACCCCGGCCCGCTCCCGCACCGGACGCCACGCTCATAGGCGGGCCGCTGGACGGCCTGCTGCTCGACATCACGGACTGGCGGCCGGAGGAGATCTACGACGGCGCCGCCCTGTCCACCGAACTGTCGCGGTGGCCCGGCGGCCGCGCCCTGTACGACCCGCACCCCGGCGAGCCGCGCACACCCGGCCCTGGGGTGATGTGCCCCTTCTACTACTCCGGCGACACACCCTGACCACGAGGCCGACCATCAGCCCGACCACGGCACCGGCCACCCCGACCATAGGCCCGACCACGGCAGGTCAGGAGTCGGTGATGTGGTCGAACCCGCTCAGCGCCGGCCTCAGCTCCAGCGTGCAGCCGCACAGCGTGCACAGCCGCGTCCCCGGATTCTCCGCGACGTTCAAGGCGTGCTCCACATCGAGCAGGGGAGCGCCCTGCGGCGCCTCCTCGCTGTCCGGTGACCGGCCGGGCCCCGAGCGTGCTCGCCCTCGCCACCAGCCTCGGCCTCGCCAACACCACCTTCCGCCGCAACTTCCCCGACGTCTGCGCCCAGCTGGCCGCCTCCCCTCCAACGCCAGGCAGCACGAACGGCGCCGACGCCTACACCGGGCTGAAGACCGGCAACGCGCGACTGCGGCGCGACAAACGCGAGCTCGCCGCGCAGACGGAGGTCGCTATCGCCGCCATCCAAGGCCTGAGCATCGACAACGAGCACCTGCGCGCCGCCCTCCACGAGGCCCGCGCCGTCACCGCGCTGCCCCGCCGCCGCTGACCACCCGATCCGGCTGGGCGGCGACTGCGGTAAGCGCGGGCCACCACGCGCCCACGGACGCTGCACTTCGTTACAGGGCTCCCCGGCCGGTGGGCGGGGTGCGTGGCCGCAGTCTCTCTCCCTGGGGCCCGAACATGATCAGGTACTCGACCGGCCCGCCGGGGCCGGCGTTCGTGACTCCGTGGGGGTTGCGGGTGTCGAACTCGGCGACGTCGCCGGCGGTCAGGATGAGGTCCTGCTTTCCGAGTGCGAGCCACAGCCGCCCGTACAGGACGCACAGCCATTCGTAGCCGTCGTGGGAGATCTGCCGTGGCCGCGTGGGCGGTTCCTCGACGGCGGGCAGGACGTGTTTGTGGGCGTGCAGGCCGCCAACGTACGGGGTCAGCGGCAGCACCCCCTTGTTGTCGCCGAAACGCTGCAGCGCGATGGCGCGCGGCTCGACGGGGGCGGGCGCGGGGGCAGTGCCGGCCAGCTCGTCCAGAGAGATGCCGTACTCCGTGGCCAGTTGCAGCACCACCTCCAGGGTGGGCTTGCGTCGGCCGGTCTCGATCCGTGACAGCGTGCTCGGCGAGATGCCGGTCGCACAGCTGACGCCGGTGAGCGTGGCGCCGTGCCGCTCGCGCGCGGCCCGCAACCGTGGGCCCATCGCCGCCAGCGTCTCGGCTGTGCCGTCGTCCGTCACTCTTGCTCCCTTCTCACCGGCCGTGCCGCCCAGCTCTGTCCTGCAAGTTTGCCCGAATGGCAACGCTAGTCGCGTCGGGGGGCCGTCGCGCCGCATGATCGATGTGTACCCGCGCCACCCGCGAACCGAGGAGAAACCCATGCAGCCCGAGCCGTCCGCCGAACTCCGCCACCGCACCATCGAGGCCCCCGCCGGCCGGCTGCACCTGGTCGAGCAGGGCACCGGCCCGCTGATCCTGCTCGTGCACGGCTTCCCCGAGTCCTGGTACTCCTGGCGGCTGCAGCTCCCGGCCCTCGCCGCGGCCGGATACCGGGCCGTGGCCATCGACGTGCGCGGCTACGGCCGCTCCTCCAAGCCCGCCGCGACCGACGCCTACCGGATGCTCGACCTGGTGGAGGACAACCTCGCCGTCGTCCGCGCCCTCGGCGAGGAGAACGCGGTGGTCGTCGGCCACGACTGGGGCTCCAACATCGCGGCCACCTCCGCCCTGCTCCACCCCGAGGTCTTCAGCGCCGTCGCCCTGCTGAGCGTCCCCTACGCGCCGCCCGGTGGCCCCCGCCCCACCGACATCTTCGGCCAGATCGGCGGCCCCGAGCAGGAGTTCTACGTCTCCTATTTCCAGGAGCCCGGCCGCGCCGAGGCGGAGATCGAGCCCGACGTCCGGGGCTGGCTCACGGGCTTCTACGCGGCGCTGTCCGCCGACACCATGCCCGCCCAGGGCGAGCCCGACCCGCACTTCGTGACCCGCGGCGGCGGCCGGCTGCGCGACCGCTTCCCCGCGGGCAAGCTCCCCGCCTGGCTGACCGAGGACGACCTCGACGTCTACGCCGGGGAGTTCGAGCGCACCGGCCTGACCGGCGCCCTCAACCGCTACCGCAACATGGACCGCGACTGGGAGGACCTCGCCCCCCACCGCGGCGCCCCGATCAAGCAGCCGTCCCTGTTCATCGGCGGCACCCTGGACGCCTCCACCACCTGGATGGCGGACGCGATCGACGCCTACCCCGTCACTCTTCCCGCGCTGTCCGCCTCCCACCTCCTGGAGGGCTGCGGCCACTGGATCCAGCAGGAGCGCCCCGAGGAGGTCAACCGCCTGCTGACCGACTGGCTCGCCACCCTCCAGGGCTGAACCGCCGTACACACCGGCGTCACCCGTGCGATCAGGCCCGGTGACCTCGCCGCCCTGCTCGCACGAGTGACGGCCGGCCCGCCAGGACGTCCCTCAGCCCTCGTCCGGCGTGAGCGCACCGGCGTCGAGGCCGTGCGTGCGCGCAGCGGCCGGACGAAGTGCCCCCATCTCCCGGCCGCGTCACGGGCGACGCCCGCCCCGACTTCCCGATTGGTGCCGCAATGCCTCTTTCCTCCTCGACTGAGGACCGCCCCGGACTGGATCCGCGGCGCTGGCTCGCGCTGACGGTGATCTCAGTGGCCACGCTGATGGTGGTGCTGGACGCCTCCATCATCAACCTCGCTCTCCCGCAGGCACAGTCGGATCTGGGCATCAGCGACGCGAACCGGCAGTGGGCGGTCACCGCCTATTCGCTGGCTTTCGGCGGCCTGCTGCTGCTCGGTGGCCGCATCGTCGACTTCGTGGGCCGCAAACGCGTCTTCCTCATCGGCCTGGTGGGGTTCGCGGCCGCCTCCATGATCTCCGGTATCGCCCCCACTGGCGCGGTTCTGTTCGCCGGACGGGCGCTGCAGGGCGTATTCGCCGCCCTCCTCGCCCCGGCGGCACTGTCCCTGATCGCGGTCACCTTCACCGACGCTCGTGAGCGAGCCAAGGCATTCGGCGTCTACGGTGCGTTGCAGGGCGCCGGCGGCGCCGTCGGTCTCATCATCGGGCGTTGTCACGTTGGCTGACCGGCCTGGGATGATCTTGGAGTTGATCGGGCCGGGGAGGGGTTCGTTCGTGTCGTCCGTGTCGCCGTCGTACAAGGGCCACCGGTACCCGGTGGAGATCATCTCCCACTGCGTCTGGCTGTACTTCCGCTTCCCGCTCAGCTTCCGGGAGGTCGAGGAGTTGATGCTCGAGCGCGGTGTGCTCGTCTCGTACGAGACGATCCGGCGTTGGTGCGCGAAGTTCGGGCAGGTCTACGCCAACGCGCTGCGCCGACGCCGGCCCCGGCCCGGTGATAAGTGGCACCTGGACGAGGTCTCATCAAGATCAACGGAGAGCTGAAGTACCTGTGGCGGGCCGTCGATCAGAACGGGCAACGTCCTGGACATCCTCGTCCAGAACCGGCGCAACAAGGCCGCGGCCAGGCGCTTCTTCCGTCGGCTCCTCAAAGGAATCGGGGCCGTGCCGCGGGTGGTCGTCACCGACAAGCTCCGTTCCTACAGCGCGGCGCACCGCGAGATCATGCCCTCCGTCGAGCACCGGCAGTCGAAGTACCTCAACAACCGGGCGGAGAACAGCCACCAGCCCACCCGGCAGCGCGAACGAGCCATGAAGGGCTTCCGCTCCGTCGGCGGAGTCCAGCGGTTCCTGGCCGCGTTCAGCGGCATCTCACCGCACTTCCGCCCTCACCGCCACCTGATGACCGCCCCCGACCACCGCGCCGAGATGACCGTCCGCTTCGCGATCTGGGAGCAGATCACCGGCACCGCCGGCCTGCCCGCCACAGCCTGAGCGCGGAGCCGGAACCCGGCCCAGCACGCCCCGACGCCCCGCCAAGCACCAACACCCTCGACAACGTGACAACGCCGCTCGGTGCGGTTGCCGACCGGGTCGTATTTGAACGACTGTCAGTAGGCGTCCGGGCCGCCCACCGTGCCGGCCGACGGCTGGGTGGTGCAGTCGGACCGTCTCGCTACATCTGCTGGACCTCAGGGCACAGGCAATGCGGCTTCGCTCAGTCCGCCGCGGGTCTGCCGGGGTGACGGATGCTAGGGCGTAGCCCGGCCCGAGCAGGGCGAATCCTGCTGCGTTCTGGCTCGGGTGGCGGCTGGGCTGTCTCCTGCCGGTCAGGCCCCGCCGAACACCGTAAATGCCCGGCCTGCGGCCCTGTGTATCGCATCGGCCGGGAGGGGTGGCACGGGCATCTCGCAGAGCCTCGGCTAGGGACAGGCCGGCAGCGAGGAGCGTGAAGGGCGGCCCGGCCATGCCGCTCAGCGCGATCCACCCCGAGCACAGCGTCCTGGACCTCACCCTGGAGGGTCTCGGGTGCGAGGGCCGCATCACCTGGGAGCAGATCCACCGGGCTCGCCCGCGCGTGCCACTGACCTGCCCCGAGTGCGAGTGGGGACTGTGCCCCAAAGTCTCGCCGCACGGCGCCCGCCCACAGGGCGTCACCGTGCTCGGCACCGGGCGGGCGGCAGCCACCACCAGTCGCGTGTCTGCGTCCACGATGATCTGCACGTTCGCCGAGAACCGGTAGTTGCGAAGTCCTTCGCCGGGCAGCCACCGTCCGGGCCTCGGGTTTTCCCCAGTACGGAGGGGAAGAGAGCCATACCATCGGTTGACCTGTTTCCCGGATGGTCTGGCAGGCGTCGAAACAACGAGGCTGAGTGCGCACGGATCAACCGCACAAAAGGAACCACCTGTGTACAGCTTCAAGCCACTGCGCCGCCGTACCGCCCGCACCGCTGCCGTCGGCGTTCTCGCAGCTGCGGCCTGCGCCACTGTCATGGCCGGCAGCGCCTCAGCCATCGTCAACGGATCGGACTCCACCGAGCACTACCCGTTCATGGCGACCGTCCCCGAGTCGGCCCCCACGCTCGGCCTGAACGACGGGACCTGCGGGGCGTCGCTGATCGATAAGCAGTGGGTACTGACGGCGGCCCACTGCGTGAAGGGTGACGGCCTGGAGCTGGACGGCATCGTGCGCGTCGGCAGCGACCACCGCAAGTCCGGCGGCACTGTCCGAAAGATCGACCGGATCTTCGTCCACCCCGGCTATGTGAACGGCGAGGGCAAGGCCGCCAACAACAACGACCTCGCGCTGATACGCCTGGACCGCCCGGTCGCCCAGCAGCCCATCAAGATTGCCGAGCATGTAGGGGGACCCGGCACGCCGACCCGGCTCCTGGGCTTCGGCACCACCGTCGACACCGAGCTCAAGTTCCCGGACCGGCTGCAGGAGCTGAACACCCGCAGGGGCGCTGTGTCCGAGTGCGCGCCGGGCTACGCGGGCAAGACCCGGCTGTGCACCATCACCACCGTGCCCAAGGCCATGGCGTGCTTCGGGGACTCCGGCGGGCCGCAGGTCCAGAAGGGCCGGAACGGCCGCTGGGAGCTGATCGGCGTCACCTCCGGGCCCGGTGCCCCGAAGGTGCCGTGCTCGGAGGGTCCTGGCCTCTACACCAACGCGCGCGCCTACGCGGGCTGGATCAACAAGACCATGAAGACCAACCACGCCCCGAAGAACCACCACGCCGTGAAGAACCACCACGCCCTGAAGAACCACCACGCCCCGAAGAACCACCACGCCCTGAAGACCAACAGCGTCATGAAGACCGACGGCGCCCTGTCGACTGTGGCCATGAGCTCCGACCTTGCCGAGACCGGTACGAACGACAACACCGCGGCAATCGCCGGTATGGCCGCCACGCTGGTCGTCGCCGGTGCCGGCACCGCCGTCGCAGTCCGCGGCCGCAAGACCCGCCGCGCCGCCTAAGCGAAACCGCGCAGCCCAACAGCGGCCCCCTGACCAGGGGGCCGCTGCCCATTGCCCCGCCCAGGGAGATATGTGCCCGGCCGTCTGCGGATGACGGGCCTGCTGACAGCGTGGAGCCTGCCGAGTACCAGTTCTGGATGCGCGCTCCACGGCACGTACGGCCCGTAGACGGCGTCTCGCACGCCCGTCAGATGGCCACTTTTCGGCCGTCGTCAAGATGGGTGCCGGGCGGGTGGTTGCCTTGCAGATCACGACAAGGCATGGAGGATCCAGTGCAAGTCTTCCGAATCCGGGCAGACCTGCCAAGATTTCAGCAACCCAGTTGATGCCAGCTGGCCCAAGGTGTCAGACAGTGCAGCAGGCGAGATACCGCAGGCGCGTGCCATCTGATCGAGCTCGCACAGGCCACTACCGGCTTCCGGATCGGTGTGCGCCGCCAGGTAGAGGTACGCCAGTTGCGGCACCGGTCCGATTGCTCCTGCTGTGGAGGCGCGCAGTGCCCAGTCCGCCGAGCGCATTCGGTCGGGACGGGCTGGGGCTTGGCTAAGCAGCGTGGCGTCGAGTAGTGCGACAACGATCTCGTTGGCCGTGCTTTCAGGGAGTGGGCGCAGCCATCGTGCGTGGTCCAATTCGTGCCATAGGCCTGGGGTGGTGTTGAGGCGGAGGCTGCGCAGCACGCCTTTGGACAGCCGAGCTTCCATATTGGCGTTCATGCGGAGGGCGCATTGCAGGGCCAGCAGGCGTGCGGCGGCCGAGGTGCTTGCTGGCAGTGCCGCGGCCAGGTAGCTGAGCATTTCGCGTACCCGTACTTGTTCACCTGGGCCCTTGGGACGGCGTCTGTGTCGGCGGCCGCTTGCCGGCTGCAGTGGTGCGCGGGTGAGGACGGTGTCGGGTACTACGGCGGCGTGTGCTGTTGCTGCGGCGCAGGCGGTGCAGGCGTCGGCGAGTCGCCATCGCCGTCCGCCGTGTTCGCGTGCGAGGAGGAGGTGGATGGGGCCAACGCAGCCGCAGTGGCGGGGGTGCCAATGGCAGCCTCGTTCGTGGCATTGGCAGATCCGTAGGTGCGGTGGGCGGAGATCGCCGCGTGCGTGCCGTGCGAGGTGGGCCAGGGCGGCCGAGCGGGCGGAGGCCGCAGTGATGCGTGTGCCGTTGTGGGGGCATTGCTGGCATACGAGGATGAGCCCGTTGGTGTTCGAGTGCAGTTCGACGGTCCAGGCGCGTGGCGTCGCCGGGCATGTTGTGCGCATCCTCATGGGCGCGTGTTCCTCCTGCTGCTTCCACGCCGATCCCGTCTTCTGTTGTGGGGGCGGTCGCCCACCGTAGTGCAGAGGTCTGCACTACTGTGGTCGACGCCACCTGCGGAAATAGGGCAGAGGTCTGCACTGACAGGGCAGGGGTCTGCACCGTCGGATGGATGGGTGACGATCTTTCCGCCCGATCCGGACCTCAACGCGCTGCGGTTGGAGCTCGCGCGTCTGCGGGCCGCGCGCGGGTGGAGCTACGACGAGCTCGCTGCCCACAGCGGCCTGGCTAGACGCACCGTCATCGAGATCGAGCAGGGCCGCACCATCGGCACGCTGAAGACCTGGCACGCTCTCGCCCACGCGCTGGACACACCGTTCGACGAACTCTTCAGCACGCTGTGCCGCGGGCATGACCTACCTGGCCCGGCGCGGGACTGACAGTCTGCCCGCGCGACTGCAGCAGACCACCCAAATCGGCGAGCCCCTCTCGAACGCACGACCACCTATTCGTACGCCAGTCTCACTATGTGAGGCCGACCGAGCGACCCGTCAGCACTGCTGTCGTGGATCCGGCGTGTTGGCTGGCAGGTTCGCCCGCATGCGCTCCACACCACCTTCCTCGGCCCGGCACTGGGACGGCAGTCCGATCGCCCAGCGTGTGCGCCGCTCCCTGCAGGTGACCCCCGGCGGCGTCAGCCGGCTGCTGCGCTGCGGTCAAAGCGACCGGTGCCGCGAATGCGGCAACCGGATCGAGTGGTACCACCGCGGCACTCAACGGGCCGTCCGCCTCCATCCCCGCGAGCTGCCGGCCGCCCGAGTACCGGCGGCATGCCGCTGGCACCTCAGCTCCGGCGTTGCCTACCCGACGGGAGACGGCAGCAGCTGGTGCCGCCCGCCGCACACCGTCGTCTGTCCCGCCCGGAAGGCACCCGCGGCCCCTCCCGAGCTGGCCGGGCTGCGCCGGGCTCTAGCCGTGAACACCCGCCGCCTGATCGACGCCGGCGCCTTCACCCCTACCCCTGCTGTTCCGGACGGCCCGGCACCCCAGGATGGAACCTCGGCGCTCTGCCGCCCGGCCCGGCCCATCGTGCAGTTGCTGTACGTGCGCTACCTGGCCGCCGGCCTGGTGGACGAGATCCAGTGCGTCGCCCGGACCCGGCACCGCCAGCGCTGCGCCAGCGTCCTCCTCTCCCCCAACAGCCCGGCTGGCGTTTGGAGGCTGGTTCCGGCCACCCAGACGAGCGGTCATCTGGCCCTGCCCGCTGCGGTCATGGCGGTCTACGACCTCAGCGGTGTCCCGTACTCCGAACAGCTGCGCTGGCGCGCCCAGCGCTGCCTGCAGCACGCCGCAATCCCCACGGCTGCCGACCTGGAGGTTGCCGACTGGGAGCCTTTCGACCCGGTGCGCCACCACGAGCACACCCACAACCGTCTGCCCGCCTCCACCCGGCGCCCTGACCTCGCGGGCCGGACACATCAAACAGTCCGCCAATGACGCCGTTCCATGCCGTCGAGATCACCCTGACCAGGTCCGCCACCCACGGCGAGCTCCGGCACGTCCGGGAAAGGGTCCGGCTGGCCGCCAACGCGGGCCGTACCCGGCTGATGGCGGTCCAGAGCGCGCGCAGCCCCGACGGTGCCCTGCACGTGCTGCGACGCCAGCTGGGCACGCGGTTACCGATCGACATCCTGACCACGCACTACCCGGACCGGCACAACCAGGTCCTGCTCAACATCGCTCTCAGCCGCTCGGCCGATGCTGCCCTGCGCCGCAGAGCAGCGGTCCTGGCGCAGCGGCCACAGGACGTGCTCAGCCAGTGCGTGACCACAGATCTTGCCCGGCGTGAGCAGGAACGCACTCGGCGCCTGGAGGACCAGCTCGAGAACCTGCTCGCCCACCACACTCTCGAAGAAGTCCTGGTCTGCGCGGCCCGCGCACTACCCAGTCGGCATGTCGGCAGCGCCGTGAGCCCATCGTGAAAGCTTCGCCCTGCCAGGACGGCGGCGAAGGCCGCTGCCCTCACTCCCCCTGATGCTTCACTTCTCTTTCGCGGAGCCCTTGTTGCATACGCCCACCGACGAACAGGCCCATGCTGCTGACGTTTTCCGGGCCGGTCACCATCTCGTCCTGCAGGCCGGCGCCGGGACAGGGAAGACCAGCACGCTCGGCCTGCTCGCCGCCAGCACCCGCCGCCGCGGCCGCTACCTCGCCTTCAACAAGAGCATCGCCCAGGATGCCGCCGCACGCTTCCCCTCCACGGTGCTGTGCAAAACCGCCCACGCCACGGCCTTCGCCGCCGTCGGTCACCGCTACGTCCGCCGGCTCAACAGCCCCCGCCAGCCCGCATGGAAGACCGGCCAAGCGCTCGGCATCACCCGTCCGGTCCGCATCGGCGCTCACGAGATCAGCCCCCGGGCGCTCTCCCACACCGTGCTGCGCACCGTCACCCGCTACTGCCACTCCGCCGACCGCACCCTGGCCCCCCACCATGTGCCACGCCTGCGCGGCCTGGACACACCCGGCGACCACGCCCAACTCGCCAACATCGTCATGCGCTTCGCCGCCAAGGCCTGGGCCGACCTGCATAACCCCGACCAGGGCGTGGTCCGTTTCGAACACGACCACTACCTGAAAATGTGGGCCCTGACCGGGCCGACGATCGAAGCCGACTTCCTCTTCCTCGACGAAGCCCAGGACACCAACCCGGTCCTGGAAAAAGTCTTCACCGCCCAGCACGACCATGCCCAACTCGTCATGGTCGGCGACTCCGCCCAGGCCATCTACGGCTGGCGCGGCGCCCGCGACGTGATGACCGGCTTCGACGCCACCCCTCTCACCCTGACCCGCTCCTTCCGCTTCGGCCCCCAGATCGCCCAGGAAGCCAACCGGTGGCTCACACTCGCCGACGCCCCCATCCGCCTGACCGGCACCGAAACCATCCCCACCGAAGTCGGCAACCTCACCCGCCCGGACGCGGTACTGTGCCGCACCAACATCGGCGCCATGGCCAAGGTCATGCGCCTGCTCACTGCCGGCCACCGCGTCGCCCTCACTCGGGGCGGCCAGCAGCTGGCCGCGCTCGCCCTCGCGGCCCGCGACCTCAAGGACGGCCGCCGCACCACCCACCCCGAACTCGTCCTCTTCCCCTCCTGGGGCGAACTGCAGGACTACGCCGCACACGACCCCGCCGGACGCGATCTCCAGCCCTTCGTCGACCTCGTCGACACCCACGGACCCGACGCCATCCTCACCGCCGTCGACCAACTCACCAGCGAGGACGATGCCGACGTCACCGTCACCACCGCCCACACCGCCAAAGGCCGCGAATGGACCACCGTCAAAATTGCCGACGACTTCCCCCCACCAAAGGACAGCGACCAGCACGACGAGCAAGGACGCCCTATCCCGGAACCCGTCAACGACACCGACACCCGCCTCGCCTACGTCGCCGTCACCCGCGCCCGCCACCACCTCGACCTTGGCGGCCTCTCGTGGATCAATACCTACTCCACTGACTGAACTCAGCTTGCGGCCTCGGGCGCGAGTGGGTTCGAAGTGAGCTGTCCGGTGAGGGCGCGGCAGGCGCGTGACGCACCCTGCGCAGGCGGGACCGGCCCGGTGAGGCGCGGAATATCGTGGCCCCGGCGGGCGTCTTAATGTGGTCGGCCTTCACCTTCGAGGCCGTCCCTGATCCCAGGCCGCCGCCTGATCCGGAGGCTGCTCACGAGGCGGCCCCTTCGCGAGAACCGAAAGCAGAGAACGCATGCGCGCCACCGTCATTCACGGCCCGAACGACGTCCGAGTCGAGGAGGTCCCCGACGCCGCGCTGCGGCGTCCCGCCGACGCGGTGGTGCGGACCGTACTCGCCTGCGTGTGCGGCAGCGACCTGTGGGCCTACCGCGGCGTGGCCGCCCGGGAGAAGGGTCAGCGGATCGGGCACGAGTTCCTGGGCGTGGTCGAGGAAGTCGGCTCCGAGGTGCGCGGCTTCCGGCCAGGCGACCTGGTGGTTGCGCCGTTCGTGTGGTCGGACGGCGTGTGCGAGTTCTGCGCCGAGGGCCTGCACACCTCCTGCCCGCACGGCGGGTTCTGGGGTGAGCCGGGTTCGGACGGCGGGCAGGGCGAGGCGGTCCGGGTTCCGTTCGCCGACGGCACGCTGGTCAAGCTGCCCGCGGAGGTCCGCTCGGACGAGCGGCTGCTGACGGCCGTGCTGGCGCTGTCCGACGTCATGTCCACCGGGCACCATGCGGCCATGTCCGCGGGCGTCCGTCCGGGCGCGACGGTCGCCGTAGTCGGCGACGGCGCGGTCGGCCTGTGCGGCGTACTGGCCGCGCGCCGGCTCGGCGCGGAGCGGATCATCGCGCTGGGGCGGCACGAGTCGCGGACCGCGATCGCGCGCACCTTCGGCGCGACCGACGTCGTCCCGGCCCGCGGTGCGGAAGCCGTGGCGGCGGTCAAGGAGCTGACCGGCGGCTCGGGCGCGCACGCGGTCCTGGAGGCGGTCGGCACCGAGGAGTCGATGCGAACCGCGATCTCCATCACCCGCGACGGCGGCTCCGTCGGCTACGTCGGCGTGCCTCACGGCGGCAGCGCGGGCGTGGACATCCAGCAGATGTTCAACCGCAATGTCGCGGTGCGGGGCGGGGTGGCGCCGGCGCGCCACTACATTCCCGCACTGTTGGCGGACGTGCTGGGCGGGGTCATCGACCCGTCGCCGGTGTTCGACAGGACGGTCGAGCTGGCGGGAGTGCCGGAGGGTTACAAGGCGATGGATGCGCGCGAGGCGCTCAAGGTCAAGATCACCTTCTAGCCGCGGGTCGCTGCGCGCCGCCTGCCGGCGGCGGGCAGTACATCGCCGCCGTCCGCAACGTCGACGAGCAGGTCACACCCCTCGCAACCGTCATAAAGCGAGGGGTTCGGACGTGCTCAGAGGCTTTTCGCCATGTCGACGATCGTGGAACCCGGGCGGGGTCCGCCGCGCCGGTAGAGCGGGTCCTCGCTGCCGGCGTTGCGGAAGTCCAGGAGGGTGGAGAGGAAGAAGCCGGCGACCTCTCAGGGGCGGGCGTCAGACCCGCTCCCATCCAGCGCTCGACCGGCGCAGCGCCCCGAACTTCTATGACCAGAGACCAGCCGCTGCTGGTGCTCCAGTCAAAGTGAACGTCCAGCACGTCCTCCGGTGCCCCGTTCACCATGATGGCACCGGTCGTATGGGCGATCGGTGCCTTCATGGCGGGTGGGTCAGTTGTAGGGGCCGGCGCCGAGTTCGACGCACAGCACAGCGTTGCGCACAGCCGCCAGCCTGGAGGCCGCCGATCTCGCCGCCGCCCAAGACGCCGTCAACGCGGCCCTCCCTCACCGGCACCGCAACCCGCACTACAGGCTGATCGACGCCCGGGCAGCCCTGCGTCTGCCCGCCGCAGCAAAGGAGATACTCCTCCAACGGCAGGCGGACGAAAACCGCATCCGCCGGCTGCGCTTCCTCAAAACCCACCTGTACGACCATCCCGACCTCCTCGTCCTGGACCGGCTTGAACGCCACTCCCCCCAGGTGCTCGACGACGACCACGTCGCCGAACTCCAGCACCTGGCCCGACTGATCACGTCCTGCGACCGTGGTGGACCCCCCTGATGCAGCAGTGGGAACAGCTCGGCCAGGGATTCACCGAGGCCGAGAGGCAGCAACAAGCCATGCTCGCCCTCCTCGACGCGCTCAAAACCCTCAACGGCGGAAGCCTGTCCACCGGCACGGTCACACCCAATTCGGCGCTTCCCCTCACTGCGGAGCGGAGAGCACACCCGTGAAACTCATCCTGTGGCGGACTCTGCTCTCCCCTCTCACCAGCATCCGCGCCATCCTCGAAGTGCAGCGCAACCCCACACCTCTGTCCTACGACACCGCCTGGCGCCGAATCTGCCTGCTCCGCCACCCCGACGAAATGATCTACCAACTCCACCACCACGTCGGCCCTCTACACACCCCGGACACAACGCACCTATCCACCGCGCCTGCGGCGACCGATCTCGCCTGACAGCCAGCCACCCCGCCTCTATGTTGGCATCCCGCAGATGCCTCGAACGGGCCGCAACCGCCGACGTCTTATGCTTCGGCATGGATCACGGAGTCGGATTCCTCGGCCGCGACCACGAGGACTCCTTCCTCTTCGTCAGACGGCAGAGAGGCACGGCGCACCCGGGTTTCCCACTGTGTTGGCCACAGAGTCGTGTGGTCCCACAGGATTCCTTCCAGAAGGACGCCCTCCAGCTTGGCGTTGGTGAGGTCTGCTCCGACGAAGTCGTTGCTGGCCCGTTCGACCTCTGCGACAGCTCTGGCCAGGGCGTCGGCATCTTCGCAACCGTGGGCCAGATCATCGATGAGGTCTTGGGCGACCGCGTCGACACCGAACAGGTAGGCGCGTCCGGTCGTCTCGAGGGCGGTGATCGCGGGGGCCAGTTCCTCATCCAGGAGCTCCCGGATGCTGTGAAGTTCATTGGCGAGGCGTTCGGCCGGATCGGCAAGGACGGACTCGACGGCGTCGAGATAGTCCAGGCCCGTGAGGGTCGCATGGGGCCGGTGAGGTTCGGACAGCTGGGACATCCCCTCAAGGTGCTCTCGGAGCTGTTCCATCGCAGTATCCGCATAACCCAGCGGTTGTGTGCTGTCGCCCAGGAGGTCGCACAGGTCCTGAATAATGCGGACAGCGGTACGCATGGCCTGGGCCAGGTCGAAAGGCCAGTAGTTGTGCACCAGACGCAAGGCCTCTTCGCGGTGTTTCACCCGGATCGCCGCCGGGCGGCGGGCCAGTGGACCTCGCGCGGCCAGCCACGCCTGGAGTGCGGGATTACGTTCTGCCAGAGCGGCGCAGGCATCCCCGGAAAGACGGCGGCTAACAGCACTCCCCGTGGAGCGGTGGGTCGCTGCCAGGAGGCGGTCCAACGCAAGTTCCGGTGTGCGCAGTTCAGGCGGCCCGCCGTGGGCGTTGAGACGGTCGACTACGGCGATGCCCAGTTGGTCATGGATAGTTGTCAGCAGGGCGTCGAGGTCGTCGTGGCGGATGCTTTCTTCCGCTGCGCGGGAATCGCTGCCCATCACGCCTTCCTCCCTTCGTAGGTGAACCGGCTTTCCAGTCGCAGGCCTTGCTTCAGCGCGGCTCTCGCCCGGACCAGGTTCTGGCGCACGGCTGCCTGCGTGGTCCCCATCGCGCGTGCGCTTTCCTCAGTAGTGAAGCCGTCTAGGTGCCAGGCCATCGCCGCGCGTTGTTTGGCCGGAAGCTGAAGCAGCAAGGAGATCACCTGGCGTTCCTCCTCCCCCAGCTCGGCGGCGTGGGCGGGGGTCTGCCAGCGCAGACTCGGATGTGGTTCGGGCAGTTCCGCGCAGGCCTCTTCGAGTTTCACCGTCTGACTCACCCAGGACCTCCAGGCCACCGTCCGCAGCCAGGCACGGGGGTAGGTGATCGTCACGCTCGGTGCACACATCTGAGTGAAAGCGTCCTGCGCGGCATCCTGAGCCTCTGTCCAGGACGCACCGTGCAGGAGCAGGAAGCGGATTAGGGCGGGATACTGCTCTTCGTGCAAGGCCCCGGCAAGCTGGATACCCGGCAGCGGGGTTGTGGCTTTATCCAGGGGCTCGGCAATGTGAAGGTCAGTGCTGACGGCGTCCTCCATGGCCACCACCCCCGCCCCGGCCGGCCGACTCCGACTCACGGCCGTCGCGGTGGGGAGCGAGTATGGCGGTCCGCCCGGTGAAGAGACGTACCCGCTCAGTCTGCGCTGCCTCACTGATACGTGCTATCTCCACGGAGACGTTCAACCGCCGCTGAGCGATCTTCACTATGGCGTTGACGATGCTGACGGTCACGGTCACCACCGCTGCAGTGATCACAGGCTCCATGCCCTACCCTTCCCTATCCCGTACGGGCTCCCAGCCCGCCCTCGCGCACCCCGCGCACCACAACAGTGCTGATATCCCTCGGAGTTGTGACATCTGCCTGGTCAAGAGGCCGGCCTGCGAGGTGAAGCAGCTGCGAACTCCGCACTCCGGTGGAGGACCTGCAGGACGCCCCCAGCGGTCGAGCTGCGTGTTTCCGGCCGCAGCCGTGGCCGCCTTTCGGTGGCCGGGCTGCTGTGCTATCGGCCCGACCTGCCCGCCCGCCTGTGCTACCGGCTGCACCAACCACAAGGGCGAGCGTCGCTCGCTGAGCGACGCTGACTACATCCGCCTTCTCGATGGCGCCCACCAGCTGCTGAAGGCTCCGCTGATCGTGGTGTGGGACCGGCTGAGCACCCACACCTCCAAGACGATGCAGGCGCTCGTGGCTGATGGGAGACCGGACGCTGTCCCCGAAATCCAGCACGATGTCCCGGCGTTCACCGATGTCGGTCACAGAGCAGTGGCGGCGCGGACCAGCCCCGCGACCGCCGTTGAGCGGCTGTGTGGGGGCCAGGCGATGACCGTGGTGACGTGGGGGGCGTCGGGGACCGGTACGGCGGTGAGGTCCTCGCGCAGGCCGGTGAGGCCCGAACCCGGGACGACCGCGCAGGCGCGGCCGAGGGCGATGAGCTGGGTGAGTTGCGTATGGTCGCGCACCTGCGGTCCGGGGCCGTCCGGGAAGGTGCCGTCAGGGCGAGGCCAGCGGGGCAGGGGCAGGTCGGGAAGGTCGGTGACCTCGGCGAGCCGCACGTGGGGGCGGGTGCTGAGAAGGTGACCCGCCGGGAGGATCGCGACCTGACCTTCGCAGTGCAGGTCCTCGGTGTCGAAGCCGGCCGTGTCGTCGAATGGCCGATGCAGCAGGGCTACGTCGGCCCGGCTGTCGTGCAGCAACCGTGCCTGCTCGCCCGGCCCGCACAGCACGACGTCCACAGCGACGGCGCCGGGGTCGGCGGCGTAGGCGTCGAGGAGTTTCGCCAGCAGTTCACCGGAGGCGCCCGCCTTCGCGGCCAGGACCACGGCGGGGCTGCCGGTCGCGGCGAGGGCGGCCCGGCGGGTGCGCCGTTCGGCGGCCTCGACGGCGTCCAGCGCAGCCCGCGCCTCCCGCAGCAGCACCGCCCCTGCCCCGGTCAGGGAGACACCCCGACTGCCGCGCTCCAGCAGGAGGGTGCCCAGGCGCCGTTCGAGCCCGCTGATCGCCCGCGACAGCGGGGGTTGGGCGATCCCGAGCCGTTGCGCGGCCCGGCCGAAGTGCAGCTCTTCGGCGACCGCGATGAAGTACCGCAGCTCACGTGTCTCCACCCCGCCAGGCTAACCGGGCCGGGCAGGAGCGATACCCGGGCGGTATCGCCGTCCACCCAGTCGGTCTTGGACGCTCTGCCCGGCAGGGGAGAAGCATCGATGTCATGAGTGAGACGAACACTGTGAACCACCACAAGGTCGCGCTGGTGACCGGGGCCAACAAGGGCATCGGGTACGAGATCGCCGCCGGGCTCGGCGCCCTCGGCTGGTCCGTCGGAATCGGCGCGCGGAACGTGGAACGGCGCGAAGCCGCTGTAGATAAGCTGCGCGGGGCCGGAGCCGATGCATTCGGCGTGCCGCTGGATGTGACCGACGACGCGAGCGTGACAGCGGCGGCTCGGCTGATGGAGGAGCGGGGTGGGCGGCTCGACGCGCTCGTCAACAATGCGGGGATCACCGGGGGCGGGCCGCAGGAGCCCACCACGGTCGACGTGAACCGGGTACGGGCGGCCGTGGAGACCAACGTCATCGGCGTCATCCGCGTCACCAACGCCCTGCTGCCGCTGCTGCGCCGCTCGCCGTCACCGCGGATCGTGAACGTCTCCAGCAGCGTCGGCTCCCTCACACTCCAGACCACGCCTGGCGCCGAGACCGGCCCCATCGCCATCGCCTACGCTCCGTCGAAGACGTTCCTCAACGCCGTCACCGTGCAGTACGCCAAGGAACTGGCCGACACGCACATCCTGATCAACGCCGTCTGCCCCGGCTTCACAGCGACCGACCTCAACGGCTTCCGGGGAGTGCGCACCCCCCAGCAGGGCGCAGCCGCCGCGATCCGGCTGGCCACCGTATCGGCCGACGGGCCGACAGGCCGCTTCTTCGACGACGAGGGAGAGGTGCCCTGGTGACGCGCTTCCGGTTCGCGCCGCCCCGGGGATGTGACTAATAAGTCTTTGACCTGGCCCGTAAGTGGTCGAGTTGGCCCGACGGAGCGTTGTGGCTGGCCTGCTGTCAACGCTCCCGCGCAGAGGGCGGTTGCCCGGCGAACGAGGAGCGGTAGGCGCGCGGGCTGGTCGCCAGGTGGGATGCGAAGTGCTGGCGCATGGTGACCTCGCTGCCGAAACCGGACCGGCGGGCGACCTCGGGCATGAGTAGGTCGGTGCGTTCGAGGAGCTTCTGGGCCGCCGCGATGCGGTGGCCCAGAAGCCAGCGCAGCGGGGTGGTCCCGTTGGCCGCAGCGAAGTTCCGGGCGAAGGAGCGCGGCGACATCCCGGCACGGGCGGCGAGCGCGGACACGGTGAGCGGCTCGTCGAGATGCGCCAGGGCAAAGGCACGCACCTCGGCCAGGGCGTCCGCGTCGCGGTCGGAGTACGTGGTCGGATGTTCGATGAATTGGGCCTGGGTGCCGGTCCGGAACGGTGCGGTGACCATGGAGCGGGCGACTGTCGCAGCCGCCTCCGCACTGTGCGCGGTGCGCACCAGATGCAGACAGAGGTCGATGCCGGCGGCGGTGCCGGCGGAGGTCCACAGATTGCCGTCCTCGACGAACAGGGCGTCCGGCTCGACCCGCACCCGTGGGTGCCGGGCCCGCAGCAGATCGGTCAGCGCCCAGTGGGTCAGCGCCCGGCGGCCATCCAGTAGCCCCGCCTGGGCAAGCGTGAACGCGCCGGCGCACAGCGCGGCGATGGTGGTTCCCCGGGCGTGGGCGCGGCGCAGCGCAGCCAGGACCGGCTCGGGTGCTGGAGTGACATGGTCGTCCAGCCCCGGTACCAGGATCAGTTCAGCGCGAGGTAGCCAGGCGAGGGACCGGTCCGGTGTGAGCGCGAGCCCGCCGCGCATTGGTACCGCATCGGGACCCGCGGCTACGCGGCGAAGCTCGAACGCGGGCACTCCGTGGTCGGTGCGGTCCGCGCCCCACACCTCGGTGATCACCGAGACGTCGAAGGCCCGGATGCCGGGGAAAGCGAGCAGGGCGATGCGGTGGGCCGGTGCCGGTCGGGTCATCGTGGCAGTAAACCATCGATCGCTGTCTTTTCGCCTTCTGTGAGTGGGCTCCGCCGGGCGGCAGGATCGTGGGCATGGAGATCACACAGAACGCGGCGCTGGTAGTGGTGGACGTACAGAAGGGCTTCGACGAGTCGGAGTTCTGGGGCCCGCGCAACAATCCGGACGCCGACGGGAACATCGCCTCGCTGATCGCGACCTGGCAGGACACGGACCGGCCGGTCGTCTTCGTACGACATGACTCGAACAAGCCCGGCTCGCCGCTGCGGACCGGGTACGAGGGAAACGACTTCAAGGAGTACGTCGAGGAGCGGCGCGGCAAGGGCCGCGGGCCGGAGTTGCTCGTCACCAAGTCCGTGAACTCGGCGTTCTACGGTACCCCTGATCTTGACGACTGGCTCAAGGCAGCGGGCATCACCCAGGTCGTACTGGCCGGCATTCAGACCAACATGTGCGTGGAGACCACCGCCCGCATGGGCGGCAACCTCGGCTACGACGTGCTGGTCGCCCTCGACGCCACCCACACCTTCGACTTGACCGGCCCGAACGGCTGGCGCCTGAAGGCCGACGAACTGGCCCGAGCCAGTGCCGTCTCACTGCACGGCGGGGGCTTCGCCCGGGTGGTGACGACCGGCGAACTGGTCGCCGCGGCCTCGGGGACGCCGTCGGGCACGACCAAGTCCTCAACAAGGTCGTGCATCTCGGCGTAGCTGCCGACGAAGAGGTGGGCGCGTTCGTCCGGGACCGGGAACGGCAGCCGCTGCATTGTCATCCCCGCAGTTTCCCAGCGGCGCGCCCCGGGCGGCAGCAGCTTCCCCCCGGGGGCGTCGCGCAGTGTGGCGGGACGGAGATTTCTCCCCGCCGGAATGGGCGGAATGCCGCAGGTAGCGGAACTGGACAAGGGGCAACGCGAGCGCCTGTGACGTCGACCGGCAGGTGATCCCGCGCCCTCGGGCGTCGACGAGGTCGGCGGGTTGTGAGGATCTGTAGTTGGCCCCACGCGGATCGATAGCTGGTCCCAGCGGATCCCGCACCTTGTGGTGCGGGTTGTTCAGAAGCCCTACTTCAACCGAACGTGATCCGTTGATTTCTACTGGTCAGGCATGTTGGGGTACGGCTTTTCAAGTCCTGTCAGCTGCCTGGGCGTTCGAACCTGCTCAGACGAGCGCGGGGTGGCAGCTGGTTGCTGCCACCCCGCTGGTGCTCACGGGCCCCGTAAGCGGAGCGCCTGTCGGCCGCTGTGTCTGTCAGTTGTAGACGGCCCAGGCCAGTTGGTTGGAGTTGCTCTGGGCCGGGCAGTTCGCCTTGCCCTGGTTGAGCTGGGCGGAGAAGACGTTGACGTTGACGCCGCAGAGCGCGGCGACCACCGGTACCGCCACGTTCTGCAGCAGTACGACCTGGTTGCCGTTGAGGAGGTTCTTGGCCTCGATGTTGACCAGGCAAGCCAGCGTCCGCTCCAGCAGGCCGATGTCGTTGTCGACGGTCACCGGGCTGAATCCGCGAGCCCGCCATGAGGCGACAAACGCGTCGACGCATGCAGCCTGGAACTGCCAGGGATTCGTGACCAGCGGCCATCGCGGAACGGCCCCTCCCGCGATGGCCTGGAGTCTCGCCTCAGCCACAGGCACACCTTCCTCGCACCTAAACGGTCAAGGCAGCACCTGGAAAACGTGAGTGCTGCCACGAGGACCGCAGGAACAGGAAACGGGCAGGTGGCAGCGACAACTCTCGTGAACGAACAAGTGCCAGCCCCAGATGAGTGGGCCAGGTCTTCGGCGACGAAGTCCTCGCCACCGCCATCCTCGACCGACTCCTCCACCACTGCGAGGTCATCTCCATCAACGGTCCCAGCTACCGGCTCAAGAACCGCCTCAAGGCCATCGAGCGAGAGAACGACGTGGCCTGACCATCTGCGATCAAGACACCGGGTGCTCACCCGGCGGGATGAAGGCGTCGGCGCCATCAGCATCCTCGACATGCCCCTGGGCATCGACCGTGATGGCCGTCGCCCGCCCCTGCGACGTGATGAGCCAGGCCAGCACCCGTTCCGTCAGCGGTGTTCCCCCCGGGCCCTCGTCCTTCCAATGCACCCGCCACCCTCCACCAGGCACCGCGGCCACCACCTGGTCGGCTCGCTCCAAGTGGGAGAAGTCCTCGTAATCTGTCACCGGACGCAGGGCACCACGCTTGGGATCGACGACAAGAGCCGTCCCGGTCGCCTGGTCCCAGCCCTCTACGCGCACCATGCGACCGATCTCGGTGTTGGTGCCGTTGAAAATCGCGGTCCAGCCGGTCTGATTGAAGTAGCGGAGAGACACCGCCCCATCATCTCGAACAACGAGGCCGGCGCTTCACAGGTCTCCTTGCTCTGCACGTTCATCCGTACGCGGCTCTGCACATAGGCGAGTACGCCGACACGGGCCTTCCACCACGGCGCCAGCGCCGCCGATATCGCCGTATCCAGACCAGTCTTGCGGACCGTCTCAACCAGCAGCACCGCACCGGCCTGGGAAACCACTCCGCGGCCGCCGCCCTCGATGCGGACGCGCGGGTAGGACCCGATACGCTTCTTCACCTGGAAAGTGCCTCCGGCGGTGGCGGGAACAGGGACCCCAGCAATCCTCATTCTCGCTGGTCAGAGGCACTTTCTACTTTCATGATCACCAGTCGGCAGCCCGCCTCGTGAAAGCGCGAGGTTAGGCAAACACCTTCGAAGAAGAGTGAAATTCACTACTGACAGCGCTGACCTCGCAGGTCACCAACGGCGCTCCCCACGCACGTGGGGGTCTGCCCGTCATCACGGTGCGCAGCTTGTGCGCGGCGGCGTGCTCCCCACGCGCGTGGGGGTTCCGCGACGCCCGGCTGCTTTTCAAGCCTTCCCCACCCGCGTGGGGGCCTGCTCAACTCGGTGGCTGGGGTGCACTCGTTGTCGAAGTAGCGTCCGTCCCGCCTTGACGTATGTGCCTCGGATCAGGGAGTTGAGGCGGCCGCGCTGATTGTCCCGAGCCTCGCCGCCTCCCTGACCAGGGTCTTTGAGAAGTGCCGAGGTGGGCGGGTTCGCTTGCTGAGCACCGGTTGTGACGGCTTGTCGACTTCTGTCTGTGGGTGACCCTGGACGCAGAACAGGCATGGCCGCTGGTGATCATGTGGGTGTCGAGTCCGTATGAGCACCGAGCGAGTCCATGCCTGCACACCCATCTTCCCGCATGCCGTCATGCCTTCGACAACTGGGGGACGCCTCCGGCTCAGCCCCGCTGGAGGCAGCCGTTGACCTGCGGAGTTATATGGCCACGGTGCCTGACCCACGGGCCCGTCGCGGCATACGTCACCCTTGGACAGCCCTGCTCACCGCTGCGGCCGCCGCCGTTCTGGCAGGCGCCGCCTCGATTACGGCGATCGGAGAGTGGGTCGCCGACGCACCGCAGAGGGCCCTGGCCCTGCTCGGGTTCCGGCCCGATCCGCTGACCGGCCTGATCCGCCCGCCCCATGCCACGACCATCCGTCTCGTCCTGGCCGCCGCGGACGGTGACGCCCTCGACCGCGCCATCGGCGACTTCCTCCAGGAACGCAAGGCCCCGGCCCCGGGACGAAAGGTCATCGCCGTCGACGGCAAGACACTCCGTGGCTCCCGCACCACAAAACAGCGGGCCACTTCCCTGATCGCCGCCATGACCCACGACGGCCAGGTCCTCGCCCAACGTCAGATCGACGGCAAGAGCAACGAGATCCCGGCCTTCGCCCCACTCCTGGACGGCCTCGACCTGACCGGCGCGGTGATCACCGCGGACGCTCTTCACACCCAGCACGACCACGCCTCCTACCTGCATGAACGCGGGGCCCACTACCTGGCCGTCGTCAAGAAGAACCACCCCGGACTGCATCAGAAGGTCCGCCGCCTACCCTGGCGTGATGTCCGCCTGGACCACTACGAACGCGCCCGGGCCCACCACCGCGAGGAGATCCGCCGGCTGAAGACCGCCACCTTCGCCCACCTCGACTACCCGCACGCCCGCCAGGCCCTCCAAGTCGTGCGCTGGAGACGGGACCTGGGCACCGGCAGGCTGACGATCGAGCGGATCTACCTGGTCACGAGCCTGCCGCCCGGCGCGGCCACCGGCAGCGAACTCGCCGCCTGGATCCGCGGGCACTGGCTCATCGAAAACCAGCTCCACCACGTCCGAGACCGCACCTTCCGCGAGGACGCCTCCAAAATCTGCACCCGGCACCTGCCCCGCGTGATGGCCGGCCTGCGCAATCTCGCCATCGGCGTCCACCGCCAGGACGGCCACACCAACATCGCCGCCGCCCTCCGCCGCACCGGCCGTGACCACCAGCGGCCCCTCACCGCCCTCGGACTGACCTGACGAACCCGGACACAAGATCACTTCTCAAAGACCCTGCCTCCCTGACAGCCGTGCTCGACCAACGCAAGCTGCTGGCCGGGCGGATCGAGGAACTGCTGGAGGCCCACCCTCTTTCGAAAGTCCTGACGTCGATGCCAGGCGTCGGCGTCAGGACCGGAGCCAGGATTCTGATCGAGGTCGGCGACGGCAGCACCTTCCCGACCGCCGGCCACCTCGCCGCCTACGCCGGACTCGCCCCGGCGACCCGGAGCTCGGGCTCCTCGATCCGCGGCGAACAGCCATCCCGGCGGGGAAACAAACAGCTCAAACGGGCCTTCTTTCTCTCCGCGTTCGCCGCCCTGGGCGACCCGGCATCGAGGGCCTACTACGACAAGAAGATCGTCCAGGGCAAGCACCACACCCAGGCACTGCTCTGCCTCGCCCGACGCCGAGCCGACGTCCTCTTCGCCATGCACCGCGACGGAACCTTCTACTCATCTCAGTCGTCGGGCTCAGCCGCCTGACCTACGGCTCCATGAGGAGGACGACTCGATCAGTCTCGACATCGAAGCCGAGGATCGGATGGCCATCGGCACCCTCCGCGTCCATCAGCACCGGTTTACCCAACCGCCGCCCAATCTCCCTGAGGAAGCCGCACAGCACATCGAGTCGCTCCTGCCCCTGCAACTCCCGCAGGTCGACGTCGAAGTCGACGACCTCGTCGTCAAGGAAACGAAAGATCGCCTGCACATCGGCAGTCGGCCAGACCCGCAAGTTCGGACACTCGGCATTCACCGGGCGGGACAGCACGATCTCCGCCCGGGGCACCGGAAGCACCGTCGCTCCCTCCGAGTACTGGCACTTCCAGCCCTTCTCCGCCACAAGATCGAGGACCACCTGCCAGTCCTCCACCGAGGTATTCGGGACGCGCACGTCCGGCAACGACCCCATCGAGTCCGGGTCGAAGAAGCACTTCACGTCATCCCACAGCAGGTCGGTCACTCCGCCATGCTGCCCGGCTCGCCGACCCATCGCACCCCGATTCCCTTTGACTAAAGGCATAGGGGCACCCCGCCACGCCTCCTACCTCCACCAGCGCACCGTCGGCCGCATCGGATCCCTCACCCGCCTCATCCGCCAAGCAGCCATCACCGCCATCCACGACGGCACCGAACGCATCACCAAAAACACACTCGACGCCATCCGCCTCGACCACCTCGCCGAAACCCACCGCCGCCCCACCCCACGGCGTTAACCTCACCCGCCGAACAGGCAGAACACCCCTGACCAGCACAAACACACACCAGGCCTTTTAGCGCTCCCGAACCTACAACGAGCCCGACCCCGCTCAGAACAGAAGACACAACCCCAGTTCAAACGCCCTGACCATCCCGCCCGAACCGCTCAACCAGCCTCTCAACTGATCAGCAACACACCAGGCCAGCGAACACCCCGTACACCAACAAACCCCCCTCCGAGCGTCAGTACTCCTTGGTTCCGGAATGAAAGGTGGGCGGCGCAGATGGCGCCGGTGAGGTCGGCGGTGCGTTCGGCGGCGAAGCCGATGTCGCAAGCGTTGCCACTGGCCCGTCTCTCGACGTTTTCGGTGTCCGCGGGCGGGGTGTGCTGTAGCCGCGCACGGCTGGCGGTGCCGGCCGCCGGGCCGCCGACCTGGCGTCGGCACCGTCCCTCCTCGGCGAGGCGGGCCGGGGCCTGTTCCTCGTCGACGCGCTTGCCGGCCTGTGGGAGGTGCTGGACCGCCTGTCCCGGGGTGTGGCTCTGCTCGGGAAGACGGTCCGGGCCGAGCTGGACCTGGTCGTGCGCGTGACGGTGTGACCGCGCCACCTCCTCGGCTTGATCCCGACCACTGTGCATCCCGGCACCGATTTCGGTGAGGCCAGCGTGACGGAGGGCGTCCGAGGGCAGGTGACCCGTACCTAGGCCGACCGGCTTGGCCGTACCACCGCCGAGACGCACACCGCCGGGCGGCAGTACCGTTCCGGTCAGTTCCGCCGGTGGTGGAGCAGGGCGGCCCGTAGGTCGTGCTCGGTGATGTGGTCAGCGGGGCGGTGGACTGTCCAGCGGTGGGCATCGCCGTCCATGGGCAGCACGGCGACGACGGTTTCCAGCGGGGGACGGCCGGGTTCGGTGTACGCGAATTGGCGGATGACGACGGCGGTGTCGTCGTCCAGGCCGAGCACGACGCGCACGGTGTCCCTCAGTTCGCGCAGGCGCGGACTCAGACCGGCGGTTGCTGGTGGCAGTTGCGGTGGCATGGGGAAGACTCCTTGGTTCGTCACGTTGGTGGTGTACGGGTGGTGGCCTGGTCCCAGACGGGTGCCCTGAGGGGAGGCCGGGCAGCGCGGTGTTGCCTGGTCACGATTGCCTGCCAGATGGCGAGGAGCAGCAGGGTGCCGGTTTCGGCCAGGATGCTGAGCAGGGCCTGCGGTGCGGGCTGCAGGCCGTGTTCGGTGAATCCGAAGACGCCCACCGTGCGGGAGGCGGCGAAGCCGCCGAGGGCGCCCAGCGCCACCCCCGCGGCGGCGAGTTTCAGCAGCGGCGGCATCCCGATCAGCAGCAGCGCGGCGACGGCGAAGGAGACGCTCGCCTGGAGCAGGAACAGGGGCCCCACGACGGGGAGGAAGCGGTACTCGTCGACGTAGAGCCGGGCGTGGATGTATCCGCTCCCGGCGAGCATGACGGCGATCGCGGCGCGCACGGCCGGGGCGAGGAGTCCTCCGGCGGTCATGTCAGCCTCTCGTCCTTGATCGCCAGCTCCCGGTCGCCCTGCCGGTAGCCCACCGTGCGGATGCCGAGCGCGTCCTTGAGCTGTCGGGCGGGCACGACCTGCGGAGTGGGCGCGGGGGCCCGTCCCGGCTTCGGCAGCGGATAGGCCGTGGTGGTGGCGGAGTGGAAGGTGATGTTGCCGTCCGTCTTGGTGAAGAGCTGGTGGACATGCCCGTTGAGACAGGTGACGGAGGAGAAGCGGCGCAGGAGCGCGATGACGCGCAGCGCGTCGTCCGTACTCCAGCCCCACCGCGGGTACATGGCGAACAGCGGGATGTGGCTGAAGACCACGATGGGCGTGTCCGAGGACAGTCCCCTGAGGTCCCTGCGGACGAACTCGATCTGCTCCTCGCCGAGATGGCCGAGCTTCTCCAGGCTCAGGGTGTTGACCAGGGCGATGAAGTGCACGCCGTGGGTGTCGAAGCTGTACCAGCCTTCGCCGAGCGTGCCCTTGCCGAAGGTGTGCCGGTAGGCGCGTCCTGCGTCGCCGATGGAGTCGTGCTCGCCGGGCACCGTGAAGACACGGTCGGTCCGCATCCCGGTCATCATCTGCCTGACCTGGTCGAACTGCGAGGGCGTGGAGAGATGGGTCAGATCCCCGCTGTGCATCACGAAGTCGGGTCGGAAACCGAGCGAGTTGACCTGGCGGATCGCCTCGGAGAAGGAGCCGGCCACGTCCATGTTCGCCGGGCCCTGGAAGCCGATGTGGCTGTCGGAGACCTGCACGAACCGCAGCGCGCCGCTCGCCGTCGTACCGGCTCCCGCCGCCATGGCTCCGGCGGCCGTGGTGCCGGGGGCGCCGCTCCTGTCGGCGATGTGGCTGATCACCTCCCCACTGGCCACGGTCAGCACCACGGCACCGCCGAACCACCCCGCGTGCCGCAGGAGCTGGCGCCGGGTCATGCCGTTCGGGCCGTCGGGCTGCCCGGTGTCGTCCAGCGGTGCCGGATCGAGCCTGCCATCGGGCCTGCCATCGGGCCTGCCATCGGGCCTGTCGGGGTACGCGGTCATCGGGTCACCTCCACGGTGGCGGTCATGAACGGATGGATCGTGCAGAGGTAGTGGTAGGTGCCGGGCGCGGTGAACCGGTAGCGATACGTGGCGTGGGTGGCCAGGGCGGCCGAGCGCAACGGGCCGCCCGAACCGGCGCTGGTGACGGTGTGCGCGTCGGTGTCCTGGTTGGTCCAGGTCACCGTCGTGCCCGCTTTGACCTTCAGCGCGGCCGGGGAGAACGCGAAGTTCTTGATCGCCACGGCGCTTCCCGACACCGGTGCGGGCGGCGTGCTGCTGCTCGGGGGGCGCATGGGCATTCTCATGCTGGGCATGGGCGAGGCGCCGGGAGCGGAGCCCGCCGCGTTTCCCGGTCCGGAGGCACCGGGCATGCCGGCCGTCTGGTGCTGGCCGTGTCCCGGCGTGATGGCGCCGGCACCGGTGGGCGAGGAGTGCGACGACTGGCCGCATGCGCTCAGGAGTCCCAGCGCGCCGGCGGTGGCGACGGTGGCGACGGCGAGTCCGGCCGCAGCGCGTGATCGCCGGCCTGGTGTACGAAGGTGCGGGTACATGCTGTTCGTTCCTCACTGATCAGGTCGAGATGGGGAATGCGCCGGCCGAGTGCGCGCAAGCGAGGTGAAGTCGCAGGCGGCATATGGCAGTTCCTCATCCGCGGGCCGAGAACGGCCTGGGACGTGGGCGAGAAATGCCGCGGATCCCGGCTCTGTAGGACTCCACGAGTGGCGGGGGTCGCACGGTTCAGTCGATACGCGCCTTTTATGGCACTTTCTTCGGGCCGTCGCAGATCGGCCGGCCCTTCGGCGTTCCGCACGCGTGGCCCTAGCGGCACTCACGGAGAGTCACTGCTCCTGTGCGGTGCATCACGAGACAAAGCAGCGAATATGCGTAATGATCGTCTTATGCCCTGGAGTTCCCGAAAACGTGGCCCAAGGGCCGATCCGGATCGCTCCGCGAACCGTGTCTCTGGTAAAGGGGCCCTTTCGACCACGGACGAGGAACTGCTGCGCACCCTGTATGCCGAGCACGCGGGGCCCCTGTTCCACTACGTGCTTCGGCTGGCCTCAGGAGATCGGCAATGGGCGGAGGATGTCGTGCAGGAGACACTGCTCCGGGCGTGGCAGCATCCCGCCGCGTTCGACCCCGCACGCGGCCCGGCCCGAGCATGGCTGTGTACGGTCGCCCGGCACCTGGTCGTCGACGCCCACCGGGCCCGGCAGGCCAGGCCGGCCGAGGCCGGCGGCGAGGCGCTGGAGCGAGCCGCCGAGCAGACACCGGGCGAGGACGAGATCGAGCAGGCACTGCAGAGCTGGGCAGTTGCCGACGCGCTGCGGACACTGTCCCCGGACCACCGCGCCGTCCTGCTGGAGACCTACTACCGGGGACAAACCATGGCGGAGGCCGCACGGGTGCTGGGCGTCCCGCTGGGCACCGTGAAGTCGCGGACGTACTACGCCCTGCACGCCCTCAGGCTGGCGCTCCAGGAACGAGGGATCGAGTCATGACGGCGGGGTGGAGGAGGTGCCGACCATGAACGCGGACCACGACGCCCTCCGGCTGGCGCTGGGCGGATACATCCTGGGCGCGCTGCCCCCGGCGGATATGGAACAGGTGCGCGACCACCTCGCGGGATGCGCCGAGTGCCGGGCGGAACACACGCAGTTGGCGAGGCTGCCCGCGCTGCTGGCGACGGTGACCGCGGCCGAAGCCGCAGGTCAGACGGTGCCGGTTGCCGACGCGGATCTGGCCGATCGGCTGGTGGCGCGGGCAGCCGAGAGCGCGCAGGGCTCTCCGCCCGCGCGGTCCGCCGCGACTGGGGCGCCGCAGGCACGCGAGGCGGGGGTGCTGGAGAGGCTGCTGCAGCAGGCCGCGGCCCGGCGCCGCAAGACGTGGCGGCTGCAACTGGCGGGCGCCGCCGCCTCCCTGATGCTCCTCGCGGGAGCGGTCGGCGGCACCTGGCTGGCGACCATCGGGTCCGTGGTCAGTGAGGCGAGGCCGCCCGGACCGACCATGCCGGCTCCGTCGCGCACCTTCTCCGGGCACGATCCCACCACCGGCGTCACCGCTTCGGTGAAGGTCTCGCCCTCTGCCTGGGGCAGCGTCCTGCAGGTCTCCGCCAAGGGGGCGCCCGCCGGGATCACCTGCCGGCTACAGGCGGTCGGGTCCAGCGGGGTCAGGGCGGACGGCGCCACCTGGCGGGCGGGCGCGTACCCTCCCGGCATCACGGTCCCAGGGGCGGTCCCCATGTCGCCGGGCGCCATCGAGCACTTCGAGATCGTCGCCGGCAACGGTCAGAAGCTGGTCACGATCCGAGCGTGAGATCGCCAGGAGTCCGCCCGCCCCTGTGTCGGGCGGACTCCTGGCGCACCGGACCACGGTCGTTCTCGGGACTCCGGCCCGCTCCCCTTCTGCGATTGCCGAACCAGTGGGCCCCGTCGCCCTCGCCGTCGATTCCCGCGAAGAAGGACAGTCCTTGGCCGACTTGACGCGTGAGTGCGCAGCCGGGGCGTGCGCGCGCCCCGGTCTTGATCTGACCAGCAAGAAGTGGAGCAAAAGGCGCGAATTGCTCGAACCGTTCGGCATGCGCCGTCCGTGGAACTGAATGAACGCTCCGATGCAGGATCCGGCATACCGACCGCCCTTCGAATGCGTTGGCAGTCTCCACGTTCCGGTCTCCGCACATGCACAGAAGAGTCAGAAGACCATGTTCGTAACCGATTCCCCCCGCCCGAGCCCACCGATCTCCCGGCGTTGCCGCCAGGAGGCACTGCTCGCCCTGCCCGCGCAGGAGGCGCACGTCTCCGCCGCTCGTCACCTCGCGGCCGATCTGCTGGAGACCTGGTGTGTTCCCGAGAGCGAGCGCGAGTCCGCCGTTCTCATCGTCGACGAACTCGCAGCCAACGCCGCCCGGTACGGCCGCGAGCACATGACCCTGCGGCTCGTCCTCGACCACGGCACCCTGAACATTGTGGTCAGTGACTCCGGAACGGCCGTGGAGCGCCGTCGCCCCGACATCGCCCCGGACGAGCACGGCCGCGGCACCGGCATCGTCCAGTACCTCACACAGTCGACCGAGGTCCACCAGACGCGCAGCGGCCGCGAAGTCCGCGCCTGCCTGAGGTGCTCGGCATGACCGGGCCGGGCGTTCCGCACGAACTGCGGCCCCTTGTCAGGGCCGGCACCGCAGCACAGCGACGGATCACAGGGAGCGGCTGCGGCGCCGGGTCACCCGACGACCCCGCCGAGTGGGCCTTCGCGACCCACAAGCCGTGCCCCATCGACGGCTGCCCGGACCCAGCCCGGGTGCGGCCCGCGGCGCATCCACCGGCCCTCGATCACGGCGACCCCGACCAGTACACGATGCTGTGTCAACGCTGCGGCATCGGCCCCTGCGTTCCGGCGGAGGTGTGAGCGTGGACGTCACCCCGAACAGCGGCGAGGGCATCGGCGCCCCGCCCCCGCACGAGGCCTACGCGAACGCGCCCGACCTGCGCCGCGAGATGCACCAAGTGCTCGCTCTCGGGGCCGAACGCGACGGCCGCCGGGCCACGCCTGTCACCGGTGCCCTGGTCGATGCGACGGCCGCCGAACGTGCCTGGCTGCTACGCCGGGCCGCCCTCATGGACCGGATGGCCCTTGCCGCCCCCGGCCCGGTCGCAGCCGCCGCAGAAACCGCCGAACAACTCGTCCTGCACGACCGCCGTCATCCAGACCTGGTGGCCGGTCCGCACCACCCCGACGCGATCACGCTCGCCCCCAGCCGCCGCCTCTACGTCCGCCAGGAGTACGCCGCCTGGACGGCCGCCGGGCGTCCCCAGAATCTGAATCGACCCCGACCCGACAAGAAGAAGGACACATGACCCGCAAGGACATCGACATCCGGCACGCCCCCGCAGCAGCCGGCCAACTCCACTCGCCTCGCCTCTCGCGCCCGCCAGCCATGCGTGAACATCGCACCGGCCGGCGACAGGAATGGTCAGGCCGGGGAAAGCCGAAGAACGCACCGTGGCCGAACGCGAAGGCCCATCGGCTGTACCAGCCGCCCGAACGTGGTTGCTCCCAGGGGCAGCAGCTGAGCATCCATCCGACCCGAACACCCCCGCACACTCCGCGGGCCGGGCAGCCGGCGCAGGTGGCCATGCAGGTCACAGGCGGCGAACCACGCCTCGCCGTATGCCTGATGCCGGTCGAGTCCCCCGCGGTTGCGGCGGCGACGGGCGACGAATTCACTTGTAGGCCTGGCTGGACGACGCCCTGGGAATCTCCCGATGGCGCGGGCGGCGGACACCGGTGAAACCGCCGTGCCAAGTGCACCGGGAAACCTCCTCCCAGGCGCCCGTGCGCGAGACCGCGGGCGCGGGCATGGACGCCGGCCTGCGCGGCCACCTCCTGCGGATCCCTTCCTGCGACGACGAGTGCCTGCCATCCCTCGGTGTAGAGCCTTGCCGGGTCGTGGACATCGACCGCGTCCAGCAGCGTGGTGTCCCGGCCGAGTGCGGCCGGGACACGGAAGGGGAACTCTTCGCCGTATCGGTGGACGGGCAACCGTGCTGGACGCGCCCGCCGGCGTCAGCGGGCCGTCGTCCGCGGCCAAAGGTGTGCGCCTCCCGCCGCGTCGACCTTCCGCAAGGCCCAGTCGTGGGCGGGACTCTTCTTCGGGTAGCGGCCGAGGCTCTGCGCGCGTCCGGAGAGCGATGGGAGCATGCTTGTGGCGGTAAGGCACGACGCGCCGCGGGCGCTCCCGCTCCCACCGCTGCCGCGCAGGAACAAGCGGCACCGATCGCCGAGGCAGGTATGAGGGCCGACGCGTTCGAAAGGGTGGTGTGACGATGTTCCGCAATGCGCTGGAGCCCTGGCACCTGCTGATCCTGGTCGCGGTGGTGGTTTTGATCTTCGGCTCGAAGAAACTACCCGACACGGCCCGGGCGCTGGGCAAGTCCATGCGGATCCTCAAGAGCGAGACCAAGGCGATGAAGGACGACGGCGCCTCGAACGAGCCACCCACCGAGCCCGAACCTGCACCGGGACCGCGGACGATCTCGGGCGCTCCCGGAGGCACCGCCACCGCCCGCACCGCGCCCCCGGACAGCACGACCAGCCACTGAGACTGAGCCCGGTCCTGAGTGCCCCTGGCTCATCCCTGCACGAGACGCTGCCCGGAAGCCTGGGACGTGATCGAAGAGGAAGTCTCCCGGGAGCAGTCCGTGAGCGGCCTGCCGATGTACGGCGACACCTTCCCCGAGGAACGATGAAGATGACCGTCAGCGCCAGGGATGTCGCTGCGTCAGCGCCGCACATGTCCCCGCTCGCAGTCGGCTGAACATCGCCCCGCAAGGGACCGTCGGACCGCGCCACCTGTGAACGGCATCGGCGGAGGTGTGCAAAAGCTGGGCACCGACGCCGTCTTCGCCGCCGACCTCCAGGCACAGTTCCGATACCCCCGAGGTCCGGCTACGGCCGTGTCGCCCTGGCCCGACTCATCCTCTCCTACGAACTGCGCCGCCTCTCCGACCGGGCCGCCAACCTCGTCCCCACCCGCTACGACAGCGGCGAACGCGCCGACGAGTTCGCCGCCCGGGCCGCGGAACTGGTGGAACAGGCCAAGGGGTTGCTGCTCTGCGCGGTGCTCTACGAGCGGCAGCGCCAGACCGTGAGTCAGCCGGCCCTGTCCCAGACCGTGAGCGGACTCGAGCGGCAACTGGGGGTGAAGCCGCTGGTGCGCGGCAGCACGGGGGTGCGTGCCACCGAGGCGGGGACCGTCCTGCTGGCGAAGGCACGCGTGGTCCTTGCTCGGCATGATCAGGCCCTGCTGGCGATGGCCCGTTTCACCGGCGCCGACGGCGGGGTGCTCCGGATCGGAATCCCGCTGGAACTGCCCTCCGGGCTGCTCGATCCGGCGCTGGCTGACCTGTTTCAGGCGCATCCGGACACCGGGGTGCAGGCCCGGCACCTGTCCACGGCGGAGCAGCTGGCGTCACTGCGGTCCGGTGAGCTGGACGTCGGCTTCCTGAGGGAGCGTCCGCCAGGTCCGCAGTTCGACGCGCTGCTTGTCGTACGGGAGAAGCTCGGTGTGCTGCTGGCCGCGGAGCAGGCCGCCGAACTGGCCGGACCCGACGGCATCCGCTCGACGCGCTCGCCAGCCTGCAATGGGTCGGTTTCCCTCGCTCCGGCAGCCCCGCATGGTATGACGAGCTGACCGCGATCCTCCGCGGCCACGGCTTGAACCTGGGTCCGGAGGCTCCGCAGGGACAGGCGCTGATCGCGGATGTGAAGTTGGCGGCGGTCGCGTCCGGGCAGGCGTTCACGCTGGCTCCTCCTGGCTGGCAGCAGCCCTTGCCGGACCACGTGACCTGGTCGCCGCTGGTCGGACATCCCTTGGTGCGGCGCACTTGGGCGGTGTGGCCGGCCGACTCGCGTCGGCGTGACCTCGGCCGGTTCATCGCCACGCTCGACCGGTCGGTGAGCAGCTGAGCCGCGATTCGTCGGATCGACAGTGAACTCTCAGCCGTCTCGTGGGGGGGGCCGGGCGGAACCCGCGAACGACGCCCCCTGTGACAGGAGGTCCGCCTGGGCGATCTCGCGCGCCTCGGCGGGCCGTCCGACGGGGCCTGCGCAGCGAGGGCGTCAAGGTCATCGCCCATTTCGGCTGTGCTTTCGGTACGGGCGAGACCCGGGTCGACGGCGTTGACCCGCTTCCGTGAGGGCCGAACTCGGCGGCCCAGGTCTTGGTCAGCAGGTTCACAGCCGCCTTGCTGGAGCCGTACAGCGCCATCCCCACGACGCCGTGCTCAGCAACCATCGTGCTGACGTCGATAATCGCGCCGTGCCCGCGCTCGGCCATGGCCGGGGCGAGCTGCGCCACCAGGTGGAACGGCGCCCTCACGTTCAGGTCGTAGACGGCGTGCACGTTGCCGGGCTCCGTGCTGCCGACAGGAACGAGCGTTTAAGCCTGGTAGGCCGCGGAGATCTGGCCGACCAGGACGGCGAACGGCATGTCGAGGGTGGCGTAGACGGCGGCGGACTCCGGGGCGGCGTTGTCCGCCAGGGCCTCGACCATGAGGGTGGCGTAGTCGGAGACGATGACGCCCGCCTGCTGCATGCGCAGCAGTCCCGCCTCGCGCTTGGCCTGACTGAAGGTGCCGGAGGCGTCCACGGCGACGTACGCGTCGTACCCGGCGGCCGTCGCGGCGATCGCCGGCAGTGCCGCGCACACCTCGAGCGACACCCCGGCGAAGATCAGCTTGCGCCGGCCGGCGCCCTCGATGGCCTCACGGACCCGGTTGTCGTGCCAGGCGTTGACCGTGCTGCGGTCAATGATCTTCTGTCCAGCCGGCAGCGCCTCGACCAATTCGGGGGTGGTCGGTCCCCACATGCTGTCGGCCGCGGTGGTGGTGACGACCAGCGGGATCCCCAGCACGGTCGCCGCCCGTGCCAGGGCCACCACGTTGTGCTTCAGCTCGCCGACCGGGATGTCCCGGACGCCGGACAGAAGGCCCACCTGGTGGTCGACCAGCACTACTGCGGTGTTCTCCCGGGTGACCGGCTCCAGGAACTTGCTGTGCTCGCTGTGCTCGCTCATCTTCCGCTCCCTTGAGGTTGAGCCACAGCCTCGGTGGTCACTAAAATTGATAGTCAATTTCCATGACATTTCGAAGCTATGCCCCGTCTCCGTAGAGCGCAAGCGCCGTGCTGGCGGTCACCCGGGGTCCGGGTGACGCTGTCCGACCCCTCGGGCGAGCGAATAAAATCGCTGGTGATCCAGCACAGGGGTGGACGACCGCCGAGACGGGAGAGGCGTTGAGCGGGCATCAGACCGCGGAACCGGACCTCGGCGTTCTCGCTGCCCGGGTCCTCTTCTCGGTGCAGCGCGAGTTGTTCACCGCGCTCGCTGAGCAGGGCTTCGACGACATCCAGCCCCGCACCGGCGCCGTCCTCGCCCACCTGCGTACCGACGGCATCCGCGCCAGCGAACTCGCCCGCGTCTCGAGCCAGCACAAGCAAGTCATCGGCACCCTCATCGACGACCTAGAACGCCTGGGCTACGTCGAACGCAAACCCGACCCCGCAGACCGCCGCGCCAAACTGATCTACCCCACGGAGCGCGGCCTGCTCCAGATGGAGGCCGCCGACTCCATCATGCGTACGATCGAGGAACGCCACGCCAACGCACTGGGCACAAAGGAGTACGCCACCTTCAAGAAGTCTCTTCGTCGCGTGGCCGATCTCCGGCGCGAGGCCCGGCACGACAGTCAGGCACCGGGGCGCAGCCAGGGCGACTGAACGTCCAGTGAGCTGGTTAAAGGCTCGGCGCCATGAGCGTCCGCGGGTGCGGAGACCCTGGGCGGTGTGGCCGGCCGACTCGCATCGGTGTGGCCTTGGCCGGTGAGTGAGTCAGGCACGTCGCAGGGTGCGAAAGAGCAGGGGGCGCAGGGCGTGAATCGCGCCGATGCCCCACCGTGAGGGCCTGTGCGCCTCAGACGGCCGTGCGGCCGCCGTCGACCGGCAGGATCGCGCCGTGCACGAAGCTCGCCGCGTCACCGGCCAGATAGGCGATTGCCTCGGCGATCTCCTGAACCTCGGCGGGGCGTCCGGCCGGGGCCTGCGCGGCGAGTGCGTCGAGGTCATCCCCCATGGCGGCCGTGCCCTCGGTGCGGGTCGGGCCCGGCTCCACTGCGTTGACGCGCACCCCGTGAGGGCCGAACTCGGCCGCCCACGCCTTGGTCAGCAGGTTCACGCCGCCTTGCTGGAGCCATACAGCGCCATGCCCGCGACGCCATACTCGGCGACCATGGTGCTGACGTTGACGATCGCGCCGTGTCCGCGCTCGGCCATCGCCGGGGCGAGCTGCGCCACCAGGTGGAAGGGTGCCTTCACGTTCAGGTCGTAGACGGCATCCACGTCACCGGGTGACGCCTGTGCCGTCGGGCCGAACGGGAAGATGCCCGCGCTGTTGACGAGGATGTCCACGCGGCCTCCGCCCAGCTCGGTGGCCTTCTGCGCCAGCCGCCGGGCCGACGCCGCGTCCCGCAGGTCGGCTGCGAGGAAGTCCGCCTTGCCGCCGCGCGTCCGGATGGCCGCGACGACTGTCTCGCCACGGAACGCGTCGCGTCCCGCGACCAGCACGTGCGCGCCGCGCTCGGCGAGCAGCGCCGCGGTCGCGGCGCCGATACCGCTGGTCGCTCCGGTTACCAGAGCCACACGCCCGGACAGATCAACAGAATCCATGAGGGCCGTCCTTCGTATAGAAAAGTAAGGGCCGAACGGGAATGGGGTGGGCCGCTTGCCGTCGCCCCGTCACCTCGTCCGTGAGGTGACGGGAGTACAAAGCGCCCGTTCCTTCCAGCGATTCCGGCATGGCCATAGGCGAATCCGACACCCGCTATAAGAGGCGGATTCCCCTGTCCCATTCCTACCGCCGCTCGGGCGCCTGCGCAGCCGAGGCACCGGTCAGAGCGTGAGCCGAAGCCACCGGCGGTGCTGATGACCGCTCTCGCGGTGTTGTGCCGAGGGGCCTGCGGCGTCGGGCCGTTCCTGACCCCGTCGGGACAGCAGCGGTGGGTCCCGCGGCCCAGGTGCCGGTGGCTGCACGCACGGTCTGCGCATGACTGATCAGTGGTGGGTGGGCGTGCGTCAGCGGGTCGAGGCGGCGGGTGCAGGGCCTTCCGGCAGCAAGGTGTTCGGGCATTGGGGCACAGATGGATCGTGGAGGACACGCTTACACAGGGCGAGCTTGCCGAACTCGAGGCTCAGACAGGCGTGCAGCTTCCGGAGGAATACCGAACCTTCCTGCTCCACGTCGGCGCGGGCGGCGCCGGCCCCGCGTACGGCCTGTTTACGGTTCGGCGCGTGCAGGGCCGCTGGCGTTGGGAAGGCGACGGCGCGGACCTGGCCGACCTGTCGAGGCTTGCCGAGCCGTTTCCCGACCGGGGTCCGGACTCGAAGCTGCTCGACGACCTTCTTGCCCAACGCCCCGAGGAAGAGGACTTCGGCGACATCGAGGACTTCGACGACGCCATCGAGGCGTGGGACGAGCGGTGGGAGGTCGTCATGTTCGCCCCGGAGCGCACCGCCGGCGCCATCGTGATCTCCCACCTGGGCTGCGCCCAGAGAGAATGGCTGATCATCAGCGGCAGGCACCGCGGCACGATCTGGTCCGACTGCCGGGTGGACGATGTAGACCTCGCCCCGCTGCTCGACGACGACGGTATGCCGGTGACGTTTGCCCGCTGGTACACCGACTGGCTGGCGAAAGCCGAGCGCACGGCCCTGTCGGCACCGTAGGCCCGTCGGCCTGTGCTGTTGAGCGTTGCGGTCGGTCAAACGAGCTTAGCAGGGCCCTCAACCACCGTGGAGCCGGTGCGGAAACGGGTGCGTGAGTTGTGTGGACTACTGTAGCCGCGCATGCTCGACGGCTCGCCGGCCTGACGGACCGCTGGACTCGGGACCGCTACTCCCCCGCCGCACGGGGGCGGCCGACGGGGCAGCCGCGCGAGGGGTCGGGCCGGTGCGCACCGCGCCCGGCACCGGACCCCACGGGCACGAAAAGACCCCCAGCCAGGTGGGCAAGGCATCCACGCCCAGAACCGACACCACGCCCGCACGCTACCGCCTCCGACCGGTGGATCCGGGCTGGGGCCGACGGGGCTGAGCCGCCGGAGGCGCCGTCATGAGAGCTGGACAGCCGGATCCACAGTTCTCACCACGTGGCCCGGCGGAGAACCGGCGGTGCACACCCAGACCGCCGTCCCGCCGCAATAGCCTGTGTGCAGGCCGCGGCCGTGCTCGTCGCAGACGGGCCCGGGGCGGTCAAGTCCCATGCGGTCTCGAAATCTCGGTCATCGACAACGGCCTGGAGCCACTCCCAGGCTGCTCGGACAGGTCCGTCGATGTGCGCCTGGATTTCGTCTTCGGTCTGATCGAACATCGTAACTGACGGGGTATGACCCGCCACCGACACCACTGTTCGGTGAAGGCGAGGCGTGACCGCTTGGAGGCACGCCTCGCCACGTCTGGACGGACCAGGGCATCAGTCGACGTCGGTGGTGCTGGCCGCGCCGCGGGGCCGGTTGCGGGCCCACTTCTTGAGGTCGCCGACGCGGTAGAGGAGTTCGGCGCCGCGCTTGCCGACCGAGGCGGGGAAGTCCGGGTCGTTGGCGCGCGCCCAGCGCAGGGCGGCGAGCGTGAGGTCTGGCAGGTGGTCCTGCTGGGCTTTGCGCAGTCCGACCACGGCGTCGCCCGGGTCTCCGGCCGGGGCCAGGGGCGCCGGGGCGGGTTCGCCGGCGGCGGCGCTGCTGCGTCGCCGGGGTCGGCGGTCGGGGTCGGCGGGGTGAGGTTCCAGACGTCGGCGAGGAAGTCCCGGTCGGTGGCCGGTTCGGCGGCGGGCCGGAGCAGCTGGCCGCTGGTGCTCCAGGTTTCGGCGGTCGGGGCGGCGGGGGCGTCCTACGGTGTGCCGCGTGGTAAGTCAGCGGCAGTGACGTCTGCACCGCCCCCGTGCCTGCATGTACGCGGCCCCATGCACGGCTGACTCAATACCCTCATTCGGCCCAGTCTCCCGGCAGGTTGGCTGACCGTTGTCTCACCGGGTCAGCAGGACCGCTGCCAGGACGACCAGGCCCTGGGCGTCGCCCCAGGGTCGGGGGTATCCACCCGGCCGAGGGCGGTAGGAGGCCAGAAGGGTGCTGTTGTAGGCGGCCCACAGCACGGTGGGGAGGGGCAGAACAAGCTGCCCGACTGCCGCTCCGCAGGCAGCCATGCCGTATGCGGCGACGCGGGTCCGGCGTTCACCGAGCAGCACCGGGAGACTGCTGGTGCCGGCGAGGGCATCCGTGTGGAGGTCACGGAGGTCGTTGAAGAGGGCGGTCACACCGCCGATGAGCACGCCCGCCAGGGCGAGGTACCACGTGCGCGCGTCCAACAGGAGGTGCTGCTGGACAGCCGGCAGGAGCACCGCGATCGCGAGCCACCCGGCCATGGTGTAGGGAAGTTTCACGCCGGGAAGCTGCCGGACCGCCAGCCGCCGTCCGCGCCACGGGATCAAGGGAGCCGTGTACAGCCAGGCCATGGCGCCCACGAGAACCACGACTGCGGCGCACCACGGGCGCAGGACCGTCACGGGCAGCAGGGCTGCCGCACAGGCGATCGTCCACCGGGTCAGATGGCGGCGGTGCCGGGCGATCCAGGCGGCCCGCGGGCTGCTGTCGGTGTCGGCGGGATCCAGGCGGTCACGGGTGTACGAGCCCGTGATGAAGAGGAAGGCGAAGGCCGCGATCAGCGGGTCGCCGGGCCGGTGCAGGGCGAGGCTGGTGACCCAGGTGAAGGCTGCCGCGCTGGTGCCGAGGGTGATATTGGTCCACGCCAGGAATGTGAGTGGGCCGGGGGCGGACCGCCCGCCGGCTACCTCGGGCTGGGCGGTCATCGACTTCCTCCTGGTGTGCTCGGCGGATGGGAGCAGAGGTGCACTTGTGCCCAACGATGCGCGCGGCCGGGTGACGGGCAGGTGTCTCAAGCGCCACACTGATGGGTGAGTTTGACTCTTCTGCTCTTCCTGGGGCGTGACGCTCCGGGACATCTTGGGACTGAGCCAAGTCCCGCGACGGGAAGCGAAAGGGTTCCGTCGTGACAGGCAGACAGGAGCAGGACGTTGACGACGGACGAATTCGGCCTGGATGGGTCGGTCGGTCGGGAGCAGGTCGCTGGCGGGGGGATGGCTGCCAGGGAGCGGGTGGTCGCGGCCTTGAGCGCCGCCGTCGGCTTCGATGGTGCGGTGCGGCGGCCGTGCGCCAGCCGGACGCTGGAGTCGGCGCTGTTGCTCGTCCTGCTGCGCGAGCGCGGTACCCACCCGCAACAGGTGCGGGAGCTCGGCATGTATCTGGCCACCGGGCAGGCGCAGGCCACGGGGTTCGACACGGCGCTGGCCCGGGCGGTCCTGCACGGCCGCCAGGTTGATGATGACGTGGTCGGGGGCGAGTTGCTGGCTGGCTTCGACCACTTCTCCATCGCCCGCAAGCGGCTGCTGTTCGACGTCCACCTCGCCGTGGTGGGCGCGGTCCCCTTCGATTCGTCGATGCTCCGCCCGGCCCGTCCGGGGGGTGGGGAGGGGGACAACTCCGTCACCTGGATCGAAATGATCATGCTGAGTGTGCGGATCCTCGTCGCGGACGGCTTGGGCCGGGCCGAGGAGATCACCGATCTGGAACGGGAGCGTCTGCTGGAGCTGCTGGGCTCCAGCCGGGCGCCGGTGTGGGAGAACTACACCGCCGCGCACCTGCTCGCCCTCCTGGCCGCCCAGCGGTTCGCGTCCGCCCACCGGCTGGTCGAGACCGGTGTGGAAGGCGTGCTGGCGTGCCGAAACCCGGACGGCGGTGTGCCGAGCATGTCGAACCTGGACGTGTTCAGCACCGGACCCGCAGGCCTGGCCCTGGCCCGGGCCGGAGCGGACCGCGCGCTGCTGCACCGCATGTGCGACTACCTGATCGGCAGGCAGATGCCGGACGGTGGGTGGGCGTTCGGCGAGAACATGCGGCACAGCGACGTGGACGCCAGCTCCTACGCCGCCGCATGCCTGGCCTCCGTCGACCCGGAGCGCCACCGGGACGCCCTGGAGCGCGCCGGCGGGTACTTCCGGGACATCGTCGGGCCGGACGGCGGGTTCCCGACCTACGTGAAGGGCGACCCGTCCGAGGTGGGCATGACCGGCGGCGCGGTCAGCGCACTGGCATGGAACGGCTCCGGCCACGGTGACCTGCTGGACGGCGCGGCGCGCTGGCTGCTGGACGCCCAGCACGTAGACGGCACGTTCGAGCGCAGTTGGAGCCTGAGCGAGGCGAACACGATCTGGCGGGCGATGTGGGCGCTGCACTCGATGCCCGAGCCGACCCGCACCGCTCTCAAGGCGCGTATCGCCGACGCGAGCGCCGCCTCACACCGGTTCCTCGCGCAGGCGCAGAACGAGGACGGCGGCTGGGGCTACCGGCCGGGCGACGCCAGTGACACCGCCAGCACCTGCTACTCGCTGCTCGCCCTGGCCGCCATGGGCCAGCGCCCGCAGGAGGACTCCGCCGTCAGGGCGGGCCTGGCCCATCTGCTGTCCCGGCAGGGGCCGGACGGGATGTTCACGGCGCTGCCGGACCAGGTCGCACCCCGCCCCCTGCTGTTCGACGCGCCGGTCTTCACCGACATCTGGGTTCTGCTGGCCCTGACCAGCAGCGGCAGCGACGAGGCACGGTGAGCGGTCGCCAGACGGAGGCGAGGACCGCCGACGGGCCGCAGCCCCTGATGCCCGACCGGGCGCCGCGGCCCCTGCCCGTCGACCGCACCTCCCCGGTGGATCCGCCCGCCGAGTTCCGGTGCCTTCGCGCGGAGCTGCCCGTGGCACCGCTGGTGTTCCCCGACGGCCCGCCGGGCTGGCTGGTCACCCGGTACGACGACGTCCGCGCCGCCCTCGCCGACCCCAGGTTCAGCTCCCGGCGTCCCCATCTGAACTCCCACGTCCGAGCCAGTCTCATCACCCCCGCTGAGATGGCCGCGCTGCGCCCCTCTGACCTGCTCACCAGCGACCCGCCGGAGCACACCCGGCTGCGCCGCCTGATCAGCGGCCAGTTCACCAGCCGCCGGATGAACCTGCTCGCCGGGCGGATCCAGACCATCGTCGACCAGCACCTCGACGCCCTGGCCGCCGCACCCCGACCGGCGGACCTGATGCCAACCGTCGCCCTGCCCGTACCGTCGCTGGTGATCAGCGAGCTCCTGGGCGTGCCCTTCACCGACCGCGATCTGTACCAGCGCCTGACCGGCGAGCTTCTCTCCCTCGACCGCACTCGCGACCAGCTCTTGGCGGCCAAGGCGGAGATGAAGTCCTACCTGCTGCGCTTGATCGGTATCAGACGTGTGGAGCCGGATGACGACCTGCTCTCCGGCCTCCTCCAGGCGCAGAGCGCCGACGCGACGCTGAGCGACGACGAGATCGCCGCCCTTGCTCAGCTCGTCCTCATCGCCGGCCACGAGACCACCGCCAACGTGATCGGCCTCGCCGTCCTCCTCCTGCTGCGCCCGCCCCGGCTCTGGGACACGGTGCGCCAGCGGCCCGAGCTCGTCGACGGGGTGGTCGAGGAGACGCTGCGGTACGCGACGGTCCTCCAGTTCGGACTCCTGCGGGTCGCCCGCGAACCCCTGACCATCGCCGGGCAGAGCATCGCGGCGGGCGAGCGAGTCGTCCTCCACCTGCCCGCCGCAAACCGCGATCCTGTCCGCTTCACCGACCCCGACCACTTCGACGTCCAACGCCCCGACGCCGCCAGGCACCTCAGCTTCGGCCACGGCCCCCACCACTGCGTCGGCGACCAACTCGCCCGCATCGAGGTGCGCACCGTCCTGGCCACGATGCTGTCCCGCTTCCCGGACCTGCGCCTGGCCACCGGCCCAGACGAGGTCCCCACCCACACGCACAGGGTCGTCCACGGCCCGGCCCGCCTCCTGGTGGACTTCACCCCATGACCCACAGGCCGGACAGCCAACCGCGGCAGGAAGGGACCAGACGACCGGTGGCGACGACAAGACCCGGCCCGTATGCCGCGTACGCCTTCGATTGTGCGACACCCGGACGCCGTCGTCGTGGAAGCCGACGATGTCCAGCCTGCCATCGCCTGTGGTGTCGGCGAGGAAGCGGGGATTCTTGTCGGCAAGCCACCCGCCCGCCCCCTCCCCGTGGCTGGACGCACTGAGGACGGGTGCGCCGCCGACGGGCTGTGGGAGCGGGCCGGGTGGGGGGCGTCGTGCTCCGCGCCGTAGACCCGGCCGTTCAGCAGCTGCTCATCGCCGTTCAGCTGATCAGCGTTGCAGCCGCCACCGTTCCGGAGCGCTTCAGCATAGTCGGCCCCCGGGCCCGTCAGCGGAGCCCCGTCACATCCCATCCTCACTGTCAGGTGTGACGGTTTGTTCGGCCCAGATGGTCTTGCCGGTGGGGGTATGGCGGGTGCCCCAGCGGTCGGCGAGTTGGGCGACGAGGAGGAGGCCGCGTCCGCCTTCGTCGTAGACGCGGGCGCGGCGCATGTGGGGGGTGGTGCTGCTGGTGTCGGAGACTTCGCAGATGAGGGTGGTGTTGTGGTGGATCATGCGGAGCTGGACGGGGGGTTTGCCGTAGCGGATGGCGTTGGTGACGAGTTCGCTGACGATGAGTTCGGTGATGAAGGCGGCGTGGGTCAGTCCCCACGTGGTGAGCTGGGCGGTGGCATGTTGGCGGGCGTGGGCGACGGCGGCGGGGTGGGGTTGCAGGTCCCAGGCGGCGACGCGGTCGGCGCTGAGGGCGTGGGTGCGGGCGATGAGCAGGACGATGTCGTCGTCGGGGCGGTGGGTGAGGGTGGCGGTGAGGACGTGGTCGCAGACGGTGTCGAGGGTGTGGGTGGGGCGGACGAGGGCGGCGAACATGTTGTCGAGGGCTTCGTCGATGTCGTGGTCTCGGGGTTCGAGGAGGCCGTCGGTGTAGAGGGCGAGCAGGCTGCCTTCGGGTAGTTCGGTCTCGGTGGCCTCGAACGGCAGGCCGCCCAGGCCGAGCGGGGGGCCGGCGGGGACGTCGAGGAGGTAGGCGGCGGCGTCGGGAGTGACGACGGCGGGCGGGGGGTGGCCGGCCCGGGCGAGGGTGCAGCGGCGGGTGACGGGGTCGTAGACGGCGTAGAGGCATGTGACGCCGATGCCGCCGGCGCCTTCGGGGGCGCCTTCGAGGGTGGCGTCGTCCAGGTTGGCGACCAGAGCCGCAGGTGTGGGGTTGCAGACGTCGGTGAGGCAGTCGCCGGCTTCGGCGGCCAGTGTCGGCGCGACGGTCGGCGCGCATCTAGGCGGCGCCAGGCGGTTTTGGAAGCACGGCAGAAGACTGCGGCGGTGCTGGTGGAGGAACTTGAAGCGGAGCTGGAGCGCGTCCGGGCGGCTCTGGCGGACGCGGAAGAGATGCTCAGGCGCCGGGTGATCGGCCTCGAGCAGTATCTGGAGGCGCTGACGGAGGCAGATGCGCCCGCCGAGGCCGCCGCGCCGCGGAGGAAGCCGGTGGGTCCGCGCCGGGCGGTGCCTCACCGGGTGGCGGGCCCCCTCGCGGATGTGAGGAACCCTGGGGGCTGAGGCTGCGGGATCCCCTCATCCCGGCCGAGGCCGTCGCCTCGGGCCTTCATCGTGCAGCCGGTCTCAGGGCTGACCAGATGAACGTGGCGTACATAAACGCCGCTCTGCTGAACCGTGCCGCACAGACCGCTGCCGCGGCGCGGACTACGGACCGGCGCGAAAAGACAATGAGCTGGGCGGCTGGTCCGGCGACTGAGAGGCCAAGGCCTGTGCGTACACGATGCTGCGATACAGCGCCGACAGCCACCTGCCCCCTCTTGGACAGCGTCATCGCCTGTCATCGAACGCGCAGCACCGGGCTGTCACGGCAGCGGGAGCGTCCCTGTGAGCTGCGGCTAGTGATGAGGGCGCCAGGCTGTAGTACCCCGGTACCACCTGCCTGGCGCTGTTCAGTCCCCGGTACGACCGGATCCGGCAGATCGCGGCCTTAGCGTGACGAAGGAGGCGTCAGGCATGCAGGGCGCGCCGGTGCGAAAGAGGGAACACGAATGATCGAGGCACAGCAGCTCACCAAGAGGTACGGGGAGAAGACAGCCGTCAACGGGCTGGGCTTCACCGTGAAGCAGGGCACGGTGACCGGCTTTCTCGGCCCCAACGGGGCGGGCAAGTCCACGACGATGCGCATGATCGTCGGGCTTGACGCGCCGACGAGCGGGTCCGTCACGGTGAACGGACAGCGCTACGCCCGCCACCGGGCGCCGCTCCAGGAGGTCGGGGCGCTGCTGGAGGCGAGGTCGATTCACCCGGGCCGCTCGGCCTATAACCACCTCCGGGCGCTCGCCCTCACGCACGGCATCCCGCGCCGCCGGGTCGACGAGGTCATCGACCTCGCGGGTCTCGGCAGCGTCGCGAAGAAGCGGGCCGGTGCCTTCTCCCTCGGCATGGGCCAGCGGCTCGGCATCGCGGCCGCCCTGCTCGGCGATCCGCAGACCGTGATGCTCGACGAGCCGGTCAACGGACTGGACCCCGAGGGCGTCCTCTGGATCCGGAACCTGCTCACCTCCCTCGCGAGCGAAGGGCGCACGGTGTTCGTCTCCTCGCACCTGATGAGCGAGGTGTCACTGGTGGCTGATCACCTGATCGTCGTCGGGCGTGGACGGTTGCTGGCCGATACGACCGTACGGGACCTGGTCCGCGAGGCCGGCGGCGACGCCGTGAAGGTCGCGACGGACGACCCCGCACGGTTGCGGGACGTGCTGGCCGGAGACGGCGTGGAGATCACCGGCCGCGTGGGTTCCGAGGAACTGCAGGTGACCGGGCTGTCCGCCCGCGAGATCGGGCTGAAGGCGGCCGAGCACGGGATTCCGCTGTTCGAGCTGACCGCGAAGGCGGTGTCGTTGGAGGAGGCGTTCATGGAACTGACCAGGGACGCCGTGGAGTACCACGGCTCCACGACCGGCACCGAGACCTCCGGGAGCGCGGCATGAGCACCCTCACGGCAACCCCGGAGTCCCCCGAGACCGCTCAGGCCGCGCCGGCCCGCCCCGCCTACCGGGTGACCGGACGGCGCGTGCTGGCCTCGGAGTGGGCCAAACTGTGGTCTCTGCGCTCCACCTGGATCACTCTCGGCCTGGGCCTGCTGTTCCTCGTCGCCTTCGGTGTCATCGCCGCGAGCCGCTACAAGTCCGGGATCGACTCCGGCCGCCCCATGCACGGCGACTTCGCCGACGCGACGGCCGTGAGTCTGTCCCTCTTCGGCACGAACTTCGCCCAGCTGGCCCTCGGCGTGCTCGGCGTGCTGGTCACGGCGGGCGAGTACTCCACCGGCATGATCCGATCCACCATGGCCGCGGTGCCACGCCGACTGCCCGTGCTGTGGTCCAAGGCGGCTGTGTACGGGCTGGTCGCGCTGTTGATCGCCACTGTCGGCGCGTTCGTCGCCTTCCTCGTAGGCAGCCAGGTCGTCTCCGGCACGCCCGCCGCCATGGGCCTCGGCCACGCCGGTGTCCTTCGCAGTCTGCTGGGCGCCGGGCTCTACCTGGGCCTGGTCGGCGTGATCGGCACCGCCCTGGGCGCGCTGCTGCGGTCCGTGGCCGGCGGTATCTCCGTCCTGGTCGCCGTCTTCATGCTCGTACCCGGACTGATCTCCCTGCTGCCCAGCTCATGGCGCGGGAACATCGACCCCTATCTGCCCAGCCACGCCGGCGAGTCGATCTTCGCCCTGACCCACGACTCGACCACCCTGTCGCCGGGCACCGGGCTCTGGGTCTTCCTCGGCTGGACGGCACTGGCGCTGGCCGCAGCGGCGTACCGGCTGCGGCGCAGCGACGTCTGAGCGGCAGCCACCCGCATCATGGGCTGGTGAACTCCGTGACCACCGAAGATCTCAGCGGGATGGGGCCGCTGGTCGCCCGGCTCGGCCGGGCCGGCCAGCGGCTCCGGCATGCCGACCGGGCCCGTCCGTGGGTGCTGGACACCGCGGTGGTGGTGCTGGTCTTCCTGATGTTCTGCCTGCCGGACCTGCTGCACGCGGTCGGCGCGATCGACGGAGAAGGCGACGGCCCGCGCCGCTTCCGCCTCGTGTTCACCCGGTTGCCCGTGGCGGGCATGCTGGCCCTACAGGCCGGGCTGGTGCTGCCGCTGCTGTGGCGGCGCCGGGCGCCTGCCGTCGCGTTCGGCGCCATCGCGGCCGTGTTCGTCCTTCAGTGGTCCCTCGGCGCCGCGCTCCGTGCGGACGTCGCCCTCTTCGTCGCCCTGTACAGCCTGGCCCTGCACGGGCGGCTGCGGCAGCTGCCGTGGGCCTGTGCGGCCACGGCGGGCGCGCTCGGCCTGGTCGCGGCACGGGTGTCGGCGGCGGTGTCGGTCTGGGACGCGCTGTTCTTCCTGCTCAGCACGGCGACCGCGGCCCTCGCCCTCGGCCTGATGATCCGTATCCGGCGGGCGCAGCTGGCCGGGCTTCGGGACCGTGCGGCCCGGCTGGAGATCGAACGCGACCAGCGTGGCAGGCTCGCCGTCGCGGCCGAACGGACACGGGTGGCCCGTGAGATGCACGATGTCGTCGGCCACAACCTGTCCGTCATCATCACGCTCGCCGACGCGGGTGCCTATGCCGCCGGGGTCGCTCCGGAGCGGGGCAGGGAGGCCCTCCACCTCATCGGCGACACTGGCCGCAAGGCCCTGAACGAACTGCGCCGGGTGCTCGGCGTGCTGCGCGAGGCCGACGGCCCGCCGACCAAACCCGAGCTGAGGCCGCAGCCCGGTCTCGCGGACATCAACGCACTGTGCGAAGGGGTACGCGCCGCCGGCTTGAAGGTCGTCTACCGTACCGCCGGAGACGTCGACGTCCTCGACAGCGGGGTCCAGCTCACGGTCTACCGCATCGTGCAGGAGGCCCTGACGAACACCCTGAAACACGCCGGCGTCGGCGCGCGTGCGAACCTGGCTGTCGCCGTGGAGGACACGCGGCTGACCATCACCGTGCAGGACTCCGGCCCACTCGTCCAGGCCGACCGTACCGGCACGGCGAACGAGGAAGGACACGGCCTGGTGGGCATGCGGGAGCGAGCGGCTCTCTACGGCGGACACGTCAACGCGGGTCCCGAGGGCGCCGGCTGGACGGTTCGGGCCGCACTCGACCTCACTCCCCAGGGCGGTGCCCGGTGACCACTGTGCTCATCGTGGACGACCAGCCGCTCCAGCGATACGGCTTCCGCATGCTCCTGGACTCGGTGCCCGAAACGGAGGTGGTGGGCGAGGCCTCGCACGGAGCGGAAGCGGTGCGCAAGACCGCCGAACTCCGGCCCGACGTCGTCCTCATGGACGTGCGCATGCCGGGCATGGACGGCATTGAGGCGACCCGTCGCATCGTCGCCGCCGGCGATCGCTCGCGCGTCCTGATGCTGACCACGTTCGACCTGGACGAGTACGTGTACGCGGCTCTGCGCGCCGGAGCCAGCGGCTTCCTCCTCAAGGACGCCCGCCCCGAGGAACTCCTTGCGGGCATCCGGGCCGTGGCCGTCGGAGACGCTGTGATCGCCCCCGCGCTCACCCGCCGTCTCCTGCACGAGTTCGCCCGTCTCGTGCCACTCGGCGGCGACGGCTCCACTGAGGACCCGCGCTTGAGCTCCCTCACCGACCGTGAGCGCGAGATCCTCGTCGCCATCGGCAAGGGCTGGAGCAACGGCGAGATCGCCGCCCACTTCGTCCTGTCGGAGTCCACGGTGAAGACTCATGTCGGCCGCATCCTGGCCAAGATCGGCGCCCGCGACCGCATCCAGGCGGTGATCTTCGCCTATGACCACGGCCTGGCCCGGCCTCATGGGGACTGAGCGGCGGCGCCGTTTGCCCTCATCCGCCGTGGTCTTGAGGAGTTTCCGGAAGAAACGCCTGGCCGCAGCCTTGTCACGCCGGTTCTGCACGAGGATGTCGAGCACCATGCCGTCGGCGTCGACGGCCCGCCACAGGCCCCCCTCGCCCCGACCCAATCCGGAGATCATCTCACCCTGTCGCCGACAACGTGACAGCGCCTTCTTCAGGCTTGCAGCACGCACGACCACGAGGGCACTTCCGAGATGCAATCTTCCCATGCCTCGGCGAGGGTCTCCGCACGGTTTGATGATCCGAATCTGGTCGGCTACGGCGGGCTGGCCCCGGTGGTACGGCTGGCCGAGCGGTGCGCACTGCCCGCACTCGTCGACGAGCACGTCCGGCTGTCGGCCTCGAAGGACGGCACCGGGGCCTTCCCCGCGGCGAAGCTGATGTCGCTGGTCGGTGGCATGGTCGCCGGGGCGGACAGCATCGATGACATGGACCGGCTGCGGCACGGTGGGCTGCCGCGGCTGTTCTCCGGCGTGCGGGCGCCGTCCACGCTGGGCTCGTTCCTGCGCTCCTTCAGCCACGGACACGTGAAGCAACTGCACGCGGTGGCCCGCCGGTTCCTGCCCCACCTGGCCGCGCACACCCCCGCTGCTGCCCGGCGCCGACCAGGTGGCCTACGTGGATATCGACGACACGATCCGCCGCACCTCGGCCTACGGCTACGCCAAGCAGGGAGCCGGCTATGGATACAGCAAGGTCAAGGGCTTGAACGCGCTGATCGAGATCGTCTCCACCCCGCTGGCCGCTCCGGTGATCGCCGCCACCCGCCTGCGCAAGGGACCGTCCAACTCCGCCCGGGGTGCGGCTGCGTTCGTCGCCGAATCGATCCGCACCGCCCGCGCCGCAGGCGCGGGCGGCGCGAGCGGGCTGCTGGTCGTGCGGGCCGACTCCGCGTTCTACGGCGCCGATGTCGTAAACGCCTGCCGGGCCCTGGGCGTCCGGTTCTCGGTCACGGTGCGGATGAACGCCTCCATCAAGGCCGCGATCGCGGGCATCGACGAAGCCGCGTGGAAGGCGATCAAGTACCCCAAGGCGATCTGGGACGAGGAGGCGCAATGCTGGATCTCGGACGCCGAGATAGCCGAGACCAGCTACACCGCCTTCACCTCCAGGCCGAAGAAGCAGCAGGTCATCGCCCGTCTGATCGTACGCCGCGTCAAACGGCTCAACCCGGCGGCGGTGCCCGAGGGGCAGGGCACTCTCTTCGACACCTGGCGCTACCACGCCGCGTTCACCGACTCACCGCTCCCGCTGACGGACGCCGAGCGTGATCACAGGCGGCACGCTGTCGTGGAACAGGTGATCGCGGACTTGAAGAACGGCCCGTTCGCCCACGCCCCCTCCGGGCACTTCCAGGCGAACGCCGCCTAGCTCGCGCTGGCCGCTCTTGCGCACAATCTGACCCGCGCCGCCGGCGCCCTGGCGTCCGCCTTCCACGCCAGGGCCACCACCGCAACGATCCGCGACCATCTGATCAACGTGCCCGCCCGCCTGGCCCGTTCGGCCCGCCGCCTCACCCTCCACCTGCCCGAACACTGGCCCTGGGCCAACGACTTCACCCGGCTCTTCGACCTGGTGCACGCACCGCCACCCACAACCTGAAGAGCTCTAACCACCCCGCCCGCAAGGGCCCGAGACCACCGAACACGTGGAAAAGCTGGGCAGACCAGCGAGCACTCCCCGCCCCCGAACGGCCAGATCATCCCGACCGCCAGGACACCTCCGAAACGATCCCTCCGGAATCAAGCCGGTGGATCCGGGCTCAAACCGACCCGCCGCGTCCAGCCGAAGGCCATCACCCTCGTACCCAAACTGGTTTAGCCATTCAAGCAACGGCATTGCCCGCACCCTTCGCCCTTCTCGTCATCGCTGTCGGGGAGAGGTACGGATGTGTCACCTCTCAACCGCACGCCCGGGGCCATTTGTCCCGCAGCCACGCCAGGTCGGTCTCGGCGCGGGTGCGGGTCGCCTGTTCACGGGTGAAGACGGCGTCCGTCTTGGTCAGGACCAGAACGTAGGGGCGTCCCTGGCGCCGGGTGGTGTGGGAGACGGGCAGGCCGGCCTGGTCGATGCGGCTGTGGAGATGGCGGCGTCCGTCCTTCGCGAGCGGCCACTCCATGACGTGGCGGGTACGGGAGGTGAGGAAGGCGTCCAAGTCGGGGCAGAGTCCGCAGCCAGGCCGGCATGTCCCGGCCGGGGTGAGGGACCAGTCGTCGGCCGCACGTACGGGGCGGGTGAGGGCCGCGGCGAGCCGGTCCTCGCAGTGGTCGGCGAGGGTCTGGAAAGCGCGGGCGGCGGGTGCGCCGTCGCGTATGGTCGTCGGCTGGCGGGCGGCGGTGCGCAGGGCGGGGAGCAGGCATTCCAGGGCGGTGTCCGGCAGGCCGCGCAGCGTGGCGGCGATGGTGCCGGCGGTCTCGGGCCCTGCCGCCTGCAGGACGCGGGCCAGTGATGCGCCGAGCCCCTCCATGCCTGTGCGGCGCTCCGTCTCGCGGCCGATGCCGAGCCAGCTGGTGAGTTGCTGCTCGACTGCTTGCCAGGCACCCTCGGCCAGCGGCGAGGCCATCGCGTCCCCATCGCCGTCGGCGGCCCGCAGCGCGGTGCACAGGCCGGGCAGCGATTCGAGCCACTCCGCGCGGTCGGCCCTAGTGTACGCGCCAACCGTGCCGAACCAGCTGCTGACGGCCCCGCGGGCCCACGTCCGTCCGTACCGCGCGGCCGCTGCCGCGAGACCCGGGGCGTGCCGCTCGCCCAGGGCCTCCACCCCAAAAGGCGCGAGGAGCATCGTGGCAGTGTCCGCTTCCCGCAGTCCCACCGCGACGGGCAGGGCGGCGGCAAGGAGCGCCGCGGCCGCCTCGCCCGAACCGTGGTGCTTCCAGATCGGGGCGAGCGACTGGGCGAGCGTGCGCGCCCGGTCGAGGTCCCCGGCATCCAGGTGGCCCTGAAGTTCCCGCAGTGCGCCCTCGGAGCCGGCCTCAGCGCGGGCCGTGAACGAGCGCTGCCGGGGCCACAGGACCACGGCAGCCCGCCGGTACCAGCGGTCGAGGGTGTTGCCGTAGTTGCCCATGTAGCCCTCGTACTCGGACTGGTAGGGCGTCAGGTCCTTGTTCTCGGTGGTGGCGCACACCTCGGCGTACGCGACGGGCAGGTTGATCTGCTCGCCGCCGGTGCCGTCCGGGCGGGTCCACCAGCTTAGCGTGATCTCGTCGTCGATCAGCTCGTTCAGTTCGTAGCTGGAGAAGTCGCCGCTGCGGCGGCGCTCGGCACCGGGTTCCCCGTCGGGGTCCAGGAGGCATTCACCCTCGCACTCCTCGTCCTCGCAGTCGTCGTAGTGCTCGACCTCGCCGTAGTAGTCGTAGCGGTCGTACGGCGCATGCGCGTCCCAGGTCTCCTTCACCTCGGCCAACGCGAGGACCGCTTCGCAGTCCGTCTCTGCGGCGGCCTGGCGGAGCAGGGCGGTGCGGGTGGCGTCGGCTCCCTTGAGGCGGTCCCAGTCCAGGCCACGCTGGGTGTACTCGTGGTCGAGGAGGTACACGAGGCGGTTCGGGGGCGCGGCCTTCTGGCGGCCGTAGGCGTAGCGCTCTTCGGCCGGCTCGGTGAAGTGTTCGGTCAAGCAGTGGGCCAGGTCGGCGACCGGGTCCCCGTCGTCCTCGCCAGTCGGGCGGATGCGTTCGGCGAGGAGGTTCATGGTGAGGGTGACGCGGTAGCCGGACTTGACGGGCTTGACCTCGTGCAGGCAGTCCGCGTAGAAGGCGGCGAAGGTCAGCTTCTCCCGGGACGCCTGGTGGACGACGCTGCGGCCAGCGTGCGAGACGACGAGTTCGCCGCCGGTGTGGTGCGAGGGCAGCGAGACGACCAGGGTGCCCACCATGGAGTCGTCCTTCTCGGAGTCCTGGTGCGGCAGGAAGAACTGGCCCTTGCCGTAGACGAGCAGTGCGTGCGGCTCGGCACGTAGGACGACGGTGGGCGCCAGACCGAGCGCGGTGCGGACACCGTCGAGGACGCCGTCCAGGGTGCGGTCCCAGTCGGTGCCGCCGAGCGTGATGCGGTCCGGGGTGATCTCCCAGGTGTCGCGGACTCTGGTGTCGGACAGGGTCTGCTCGCCGCGGCCGAAGGATGCCTGCCGGGCCTGCGCGATCAGTTTCTTGGTGACCGGGGCACGCAGCGGCAGCGGCAGTTCCCCCACCCCGTCGACCTCGATGCGCAGCGCGCGGGCCGACATCTCGATACGGGTGCTGAAGTCCCCGCGCCGCTGCGCGTCGTCGAGCAGCTCCGCCAGCTGCTTCCGCGCTCCGTGTCCCATACTGTTTCGTCCCCAGGGGTGCAGCGTGCCGTATGGCCTGTCCCGGAAACCCTAACGCCGCGGGCAGTCCCGGGCTGTTGGTCATGCGGCGAGGGTGAGTATGTCGCGGTAGCGGATGGTGTGAACCGTAGGTGATCGCGTTGCTGGTGGTAGCGCCAGTAGGCGTCGAAGTCGCTGTCCACGGACAGTGGGACGTCCGGGTGAGCGGACAGTTGATCTCCTTGTATGCGGACAGCTCATCTCCTTGTCCGGTATGACTTTTCATCCCTCGGACGACGGTCAGTTGGACGGGGTGAGAGGCTGGACGCCCCGACTGCGGCCACCACAGACATCAACAGCCTCACCACCAGACGCCACCGCACCCGCCGCTCCCCCGCACGTACCCACACATGACCACGTGCCCATAGACGTGCCTGCACCCGGCCGAACCGTCCGAGCAGCACGCCCCGTACCTGGGTCAGCGACACCGGATACGCACCCCGGCCACAAGACGCGGGCGTCGGCGCCCGTGCAGAGCACCAGATCAACCATGCTGGGCGCCAGGGTGGAGGCACATCTGTACCGGATGACCATGGCTGCTGTCAGTCTTATGCCGATTCACGTCAGTAGGGTGCCGAAGGGCTGCGATACCTGGGACCTGGAGGGCAGTTCATGCCGTCCGGTTCTCGTGGGAAGGGCCATGATGCAGGGAAGGCGTGATGGTGATCGCGAAAGCGGTCCGGTGGCCGTGTTCCCGCCAGCGTCGGGCCGGGCGGCGGCAATGCCCCGGCTGCTGGACCTCGACAGCCGCGGTGAGCTGAGCGCCGCGCATGTGCGCCTAATGGCAAAGGCGTTGGGGAAGTCGGAGCGGACAGTGTGGCGGTGGCTGGCCGCTGCCCGCAAGGATCACCGCCTCGCACGGGTGGAGGCGCCCCATTTCACGGTCACCACGGAAGTCCGGCGGCTGCTGACGCTGTGGGGCGGTAACGCCTCCCGAGTCCACGCCGAGCTGGTACAGCGGGCGGCCGACGATCCGAACGCTCCCGCGGTGCCCTCGCTCTCCACGTTGCACCGGGCGATCCGCCGGGACCTAACCCGCGGCGAGCGGGCCGGGCTGAAGAGCGGGGAAGCCGCCCGCCGTGCTCACGACGTGTTCGGGCAGCGCCCGCCGACGCATCGCAACGCGACGTGGGAGGGCAACCACAAGCACGTGCCCGTCGAAGTCGATGTGGAAGGTGAGCTGGCCACACCGTGGGTGACCTGGTTCATCGACTGCGCCACCAAGGCGATCACCGGGGCCGCGGTCACCGCGCACGCTCCGAGCCGGGACGCGGTGCTGGCGTCCCTGCAGATCGCGATTACCCGCAGCGAGCCGTTCGGGCCGGTGGGCGGCCTGCCGGGTCAAATCCGGGTCGATCGCGGCAAGGAGTTCCTGTGCGCGACGGTCACCGCGGCGATGGGCGCGCTCGCCGTCCCCGTCACCGACCTGCCCGCCTACACCCCGCACTTGAAGGGCTCGATCGAGGCGCTGAACGACGCGGTGGAGGAGATGTTCCTCGTCTCGCTCCCCCGCTACACCGGCCGCCAGAAACTCACCGGTGGCCGACTCGCCGACCCCGACGCCCCGCCCCTGGCCTACGAGGCGTTCGTGGGCCTGCTGCTGGACTGGGTGACCTGGTGGAACACCCTCCATCGTCCCGCCGCACTGAACGGGAAACCCCCCTCCAGGCGTGGCAGGCCGACGCGACACCGCTCACGGATGTGTCCGTCGGGCAGCTGGCGACTTTCGCCCTGGAGGACGACGGCCGCACGTACACGATCAGCACGAGCGGGGTACGGTGGCGCCGCCGGGACTACCTCGCCCCATGGATGAACGGCCGTACCGGCACCAAAGTCTCGGTACGGCACCTGCCCCACCACGACGACACCATCGAGGTCTTCGACGCCGCCACCGGCCACCACCTTCAGCGTTCCTGGCCGCCGCCGCGAGCCAGGAACAGATCCGCTCCGTCCAGGCCGCACGGACCGCGGCCGCCCGGCGACTCAAGGCCGATCTGAAAGCCGCGGAGAAGCTACGCCGCCGGCGCTTCGAAGCCTCCACCACCGCAGCCCCGCCCCGGCCACTCACCTCCCCGACCTCAGCGCAGGCTGAAGAGGAACTGGGCGCGGCGGCGCAGACGGACCGCCGCGCGCTAGCTAGGCCGTTTCGTTTAGATCACTGAGCCCGGCTGCATCAAGATCCGGCATCACCGGTTGGGGCGGGTCATTCACCGCAAGTCGCTGTTGCGGTGCTGGTAGGTGCCGCAGCCAGGGGCGCGTAGGGCCCTCCAAGCCAATTCGGTCGGCGAGACCGTCAGAAAAAGACTGGCGCGGACCGATGAGTTCCTTCGTGATCAACAGTCATAGATCATGGTTGATGCGCCGCAGCCGCAAGTGTGGTCGAAGCGTGCACCGATCTGACCTGCTGAGAACCAGATACGAGACACCGAGGAACCTTAGATGCGTACCCTGATCAGCACTGCCTTCATCTCGCTCGACGGCGTCGTGGAGGCCCCGGGCGGCGAGCCCGGCTACCGGAACTCCGGCTGGACCTTCAAGGACATCGAGTTCCTCCCCGAGGCGTTCGACATCAAGGGCCGCGAGCAGAAGGAAGCCACGGCGATGCTGATGGGCCGGACCAGCTACGAGGCATTCAGCCCGGTGTGGCCGGACATGGCGGACTTCGCCGACTACAAGGTGATGCCGAAGTACGTCGTCTCCACCACCCTCACCGAGGACGAACTGGTGACAGGCTGGGGCGAGACCACCATCCTGCGCTCGCTCGACGAGGTCGCCGCCCTGAAGGAGACCGAGGGCGGCCCGATCATCGTCCACGGCAGCGCCGCCCTGAACCAGAGCCTCTCGGACGCCGGTCTGATCGACCGCTACCACCTGCTCGTCTTCCCGCTCCTGCTCGGCGCGGGCAAGCGCCTGTTCAGCGCCACGGATAAGGACACCCAGAAGCTGAAGCTGGTTGAGCACGAGACATACGCCAACGGCCTGCAGAAGAACGTGTTCGACGTCGTCCGCTGACACGGCTCCCGCATACGTCCGGCCGTCGCGTCATCGGACACGGCACCGGCCGGAAGATCTGCTCAGTGGACATCGGGTCACCGTGCGGACCAGAGGAAGATGCCCGCGACGTGAAGCCCGGCCATATAGATGGTCGCGGTCTTTTCGTAGCGGGTGGCGATACCGCGCCACTGAGCCCTTTCCAACTTGAGTTCCGAGCTTGGCAGTTGGGCTGACAACGTGGTGAAGCCCCTGGTAGATGGGTTTTCGACCAAGAGAACCGTCTCCACCAGAGGCTTCACGTGCTTGTTTACCCGTCCGGCATCGACGTGTCCAGCTCTGCCCTTCGCTTCCTCGCTCAGGAGTTGCGGCGGCACCGCCGTGTGATCGGCTCCCGTTGGCGGCGGCTGAACGCCGGTCGTCAGGCCCTCCTCACACTCGCCCATCTGCGGGTGGGGCATACCTATGCCCAGCTCGCGGCCGGATTCGGCGTCGGAACCACACCCGCATACCGCTACGTCACCGAGGCCGTCGACCTACTGGCCGCCCTCGCACCCAGCCTGGCCGACGCCGTCCGCACCGCGTCGGCGAAGGCGTATCTGCTCCTGGACGGCACACTCCTGCCGATCGACCGCATCGCCGCGGACCGGCCCTTCTACTCCGGCAAACACAAGAGGCACGGGATGAACGTGCAGGTCCTCGCCGATCCCTTCGGCCGGCTGTTGTGGGCCTCGCCGGCCCTGCCCGGCGCCGTCCACGACGTCCGCGCGGCCCGCGAACACGGCATCGTCGACGCCCTTGCCGAGGCCGACATCAAGTGCTGGGCCGACAAGGGCTATCGGGGTGCCGGCGGCACGGTCCGTACCCCGTGCTGGGGGCGATGGGAGACCCTTTCCACCGGTCAGCAGGCGGTGAACCGGTCCCACGCGAAGATCCGCGCACTCGTCGAGCAGGCCATGGCCACCCTCAAGTCCTGGCGGCTCCTCCGCAAGCTCCGGTGCTCGACCACCCGGATCACCTGCCTCGTCCAGGCCGTCCTCACCCTGCATCTGGCCAGCTCAGACCGATGATGGAAAAGCCTCAATGAGTGAGACCGTGGCGCCCCTAGACGAATCATTCCGATGTGATGAACACCCATCCGGGCCAGTCCGGCCGCCCGTGCGATGCTCGGCGTCCTCGGGGCACAGCCATGGCCGTGCCGGCGACAGGCGCCAGTCAGGTGGCGCGCAGCGACTCGATCAAAGTGTTGATGTCCGGCCAGAGTTTCTTCTCGGTCTCGGGCAGGGAGATCCACAGCAGCGAGGGCCGCGGGCGCCCGGTGTCGACCACGACGACGGCCGACAGGTCCATCGTGGACTTGACCCCGTACTTGCGGAAGTGCATCTCACTGACCAGCGCCCAGGCGTCATGGCCTCCGACCTCGAGGGGCTGGGAGGCGACGTCGCGGATGGTGGTCTCCCCTTTCACGTACGCGTACGTCCGGCGATCGTCCTGGACGGCCGCGGCGAGCTTGCGCAGCCGGTCGGTGCCGGTGGCCTTGTCCAGCAGGTCGCCGTCCACCTGGCCGGAGCGTACGGTCGCCCCCCACTTCGGTTCCGCGTCGAAGCTCTGCTCGCGGTTGAAGCCGGTGAGCGCGGGCTCGGTCGCGCGGCTCCTGTTCCACTTGCCGCCCAGCTCCATGTAGGAGAGCCGGGCGTCGGAGTCCGTCACCCGGCCCAGAACCGGCGAGCCACGGCCTGAGTACTGCTTGACCGGGACGACCTCGGTGAGCAGGGACTCCGCGGGAAGCGGGGCGGCGCCGGCGGCGAGGGAGGGCACCGGAACTCCGGGCAGCGGCTTGTCCACGCCGGCGGTGCCATCGCAGAGGGCGACCGCGTGCTCCCCGCTCGCCTTCGACTGCTGCACCACGACACCGTCGGCGAGGATGGTGCACATGACGTTCCCGGCGCCGTGCTGATAGCGATTCTGCACCTGGACATCGACGAAGGTCTCGCGGTCGAACGTGAAGGTCACCTTGAAGGGCAGGACAGTGGCCTCGTAGTCGCTCCCTCGAAGCGACCGGGAACGCGTCATCCCCATGTCCGCCGAGCTGTTCGCTGTCATCGCGGCCATCGTCCGCCGCCACACCACCGGCGGCCAGACCATCCCGCTGCTGCCCCGCTACGACCCGAAGGAACGGCAGAGCAGCCCGTCTTGTTCCAACGCAAGATCGGGACCAAGCACGAGGTCAGCGTCGAGCTCGCCGAACAGCACCCCGGCTTCCTTGCGACCAGCTTCACGCCGCACGATTTTCGCCGACTCCTGGCCACGGAACACTCGTCAACAGCGGACTCCCGATCCACATCGGAGCAGCCCTACTCGGGCATTTGAATCTTCAAACGACTCGCGGTTATGTCGCTGTGTTCAACGAGGACGTCGTCCGGCACTACCAGGGATTTCTCGACCGGCGTCGCCAAGCCAGGTCAACCGACGAGTACCGGCCGGTCACCGAACCCGAATGGCTTGGCTTCGAGGAGCACTTCGACCAGCGCAAAGTCGAGTTGGGAGGATGCGCCCGCCCTTACTCGACACCTTGCCAGCATGAGCATGCCTGTCTGAGATGTCCCATGATCAACATTAACCCGAAGATGCTGCCCCGCCTCGACGAGATCGAAGTCGACCTTCTAACCCGCCGGGCCCGAGCCGAAGCAGAGGGGTGGCTCGGTGAGCTCGAAGGAATCGACCTCACGTTGTCTTTCCTGCGCCAGAAGCGGGACCAGACCCGTCGACTCGCCAGAGTCGCACCGGTCGACCTCGGCATACCCGGCATCTCGCGGCGATCAGCGGCCAGGCGAGAATGAGCGGATGTATTGCCTGCAGGCGGTCATCGCCACCGAATCCGTGCTCCGCAAGTTGGCCGACTCCATCACAGAGGCGTGCATCGTTCCTCTCGGTCAACACCTCTGGCTCTTGCCGATGACCGACGCGCTGTTCGGTGTGGTCACGTCCGCCGGAGCACCCGAACTCGACGGGTTCTGGAAGGCGCCAGCAGGCTTTGATCGTCTACTGACCGCGTGCTCGGAGACAGGACCGGTGGCCTACGTCGAGGCCGAGTACTTCGGCGGGGTTGGGACTCAGACCGCGCAGGTCTGGGATGCCGGGAAGATAGTCCTTAGCCTCGCCGTTTCGCTTGAGCGGCGTCCGGATCTTGGGCGAGAACACGAAAGTGCCTTCTGACCTGGGACGATAGGGCTTGTCGAAGGCTTCTGTCGTTCCAGCAGGAAGGCACTTTCTGCGTGCACACTACCGCCTCGCGTCCCCAGCTCGCCGTCTCGGCCGACGGCCATGGAGTGGTCAGCCACGCCGGCTCCCGCCTGCTGGCCGATCTGGCCGATGCCACCGGCCTGACCGTCGCCTTCAACGACGTGCTGCGCAGGCTGCGGCCACGGGGTACCGGACACGCCCCCGGGCGGATCGCCGTGGACATAGCCGTGATGCTCGCCGACGGCGGCGAAGCAATCCGTGACCTCGGCATCCTGCGTGACCAGCCGACGGTGTTCGGCCCGGTCGCCTCCACAACGACCGCATGGCGGCTGCTGACCGACATCGACTCCACGATGCTCGCCGCGCTGCGGGCGGCCAGAGCCCAAGCCCGCGAAGTCGCCTGGCTGCAGGCCGCCGAAACCGGCGGGGGCATACCCGCGACCCGCGCCGCCGGGCGCGACCTGCCCGGCCTGGTCCTGGACATCGACGCCACACTGATCACGTGCCACTCCGAGAAGGAGCAGGCCGCACCCACCTACAAGGGCGGCTTCGGCTACCACCCGCTGCTGTGCTTCCTGTCGAACACCGGCGAAGCAATGTCCGGGCTCCTGCGGCCCGGCAACGCCGGAGCCAACACCGCCACCGACCACATCACGGTCCTCGACGCCGCGCTCGCCCAGATCCCCGGCGCCCACCGGCACGGCACCCCCATCCTCATCCGGGCCGACAGCGCCGGAGGCGCGAAAGCCTTCCTGGCCCACCTCCAAACCCTGCGTGAGAACGGCCTGGACCTGCGCTTCTCGGTCGGCTACCCGGTCACCGAACCAGTCCGCCGCGCGATCCGGGCCCTCCCCGACAACCTCTGGCACCCCGCCCTCGACCAGAACGGAACCCTGCGGGACGGCGCCGAGGTCGCCGAGCTGACCGGCATGGTCGACCTGGCCGGCTACCCGGCCGGCACCCGCCTCATCGTGCGACGCGAACGACCGCACCCGGGCGCCCAACTGTCCCTGTTCGACCAGGACGAGGGCCTGCGCCACCAGGTGTTCCTCACCGACACCCCCTTCGCGGGAGGCGGTTCCGCCCAGTTCCTGGAGGTCCGCCACCGCGGGCACGCCACCGTCGAAGACCACATCCGCACGGGCCAAAGCACCGGATTCGGCCGCTTCCCCTCCCGCCACTTCGCTCTCAACGCCGCCTGGTTCGAGCTGTCCCTGACCGCAATCGACCTGCTGGCCTGGACCCGCCTCCTGCTGCTGGACGGCGAGTTGGCCACCGCCGAACCCAAGAAGCTCCGCTACCGACTGCTGCACGCCGCCGCCCGCATCACCCGCGGCGGACGCCGCCTGCGACTACGGATCGCCACCACCTGGCCCTGGCGACACGAGCTGGCCAGTGCTTTCACCCGCCTGCAGGCCCTGCCCCGACCGGTCACCTGAACCGGGCACCACCTCCCCTGCCCACCCACGACCGAGGAGCCTGGAGAACCCGGCCGAGCGTCGGGCCATCGCCATGCGCACCGGCAGACCAGCAGCCAGAACCGCCCATCTCACCGGGACTACCCCGCGCAGCCTCCCGAAGCGAAACAGGGAGGTTAGTCCATTGTGCCTGGCCGAAGGGGAGCCGCCGCCGACGAGCGGCACTCCGATCTCTCAGGCGCTGCGGCGACTCGGCGCTGCCAAGGGCAATCACGTCGACGAGTTCTCCGCAGTCGGACTCGGCCGCCACCGCGACACAGACGACTGGCTTTCACCCAGGAACCGGTCGAGGCCCGACGAGCGCGCCACTTGACTTGGTGCGGGGAAGGAGCGCAAGTGTTACGGACCGACCAGCAGTTCGGCCAATTCGCCTCGGCTGCTCGACTGATGCAGATCACTGACTTGGCCGTCACCGACTTCGACGACCCGCCACACCCCGTCCGAGCGAAGGGCCACGTCGGTTGTGACGAACCGGCATCCTAGGCGCCGCACTGCAGGCCCGATGTGATCAAGGTCAGGCACCAGCCCGCGCCCAAACGGGCTATCCGGATGGGGCGTCAGCAGGCTGGGTTCACCATCGAGCCACCAGGCGCGCACTTCAGCCGCGACGGACTCAAGCCGCGAGAACGCCTCGAAGGCGCGGAGAACGATCCCACCAGCCAGGAACTCCTCCTGCAACTCTACAAAGCGCTGCACGACCCGCATCAGCTCCACGGCGTCGGCGAGATCGGGAATGAAGCACGCCTGGTCCCACTCGTGCTTGCGCGATTTGACGTAGTCCTTCACGATTCCCGAGCCTGGCAGCAGGGGCGCGGCAAGAGCAGCCAGGTCGTCGGCGGTCAGCATCTCACCGGGCTCCGTGGGACGCCACACGCTCGCGGGCGTGACGTCGACGAACATTGCATACCAGCCTGGCAGTTCGTGAGCGGTGCGGTATTGCTCCGGTGTCACGAGCAACTTGGTGCCACGTCGGCTCAGGGCCTCAGCCAACACGGCGTATCGATCGCTGGGAATCATCCAGCCCCGGTACCACGCACTTCCCAGCCCAGCCGGAACTCGTGCAACTGCCTGCTGCGCGTCGCCCTGCAACAGCGCGTCGTGGTCGATCAGCCCTACTGCCCCGCCACAGGCGCGGACCTCCCGAGCTTCCAGCGCGAAGTGTTCGTCTACACGTCGAGGGTTCAACGAATCACGGCAGTACAGGACGGGCATCGGCATGACCGACACGCTACGGAACCTCCACCTCTCGGGCCACGGGTTTCGCGCTGCCAGGCACGGCATCTTGCCAAGTTCAGAGAAGCTTCCTTTGGGCCGTCGACGTGCCGTGGGATCGGGCCAGCCGCATCGAGGCGAGGGGCGGTGGGCGACGAAGGAGACGCCCCTGACGGCGTGCACCTTGCGCACGCCCCGTCCCGCTGGCTGCAGATCGCGGGGCAGCCGTCACGTCGGCACTGGCGGCGCCCGGACCAGGCTGGCCGGTGGGCTGCCGGCGGGAAGCCGTACGCGACCTCGGTCCGTACGCACAGCGAGACGGTGCTGCGGACCTTCTACGACTTCCACCGCGACGCCGGCACCGGGCCGGTCCTCAATCCGTTTCCGCTGGACCGCTCGCGGCGGGGGCGGCGAGCGCACGCTTACCGCAACCCGATGGATCCGCCGCGCAACGAGCGCATCGGCCTCTACCGGCCGAGGCTGCCGCAGCGGATTCCTCGCAGCGTCCCAGACGCGGAGTTCAACGAGATCTTCGCCCGGCTGCCCTCCCACCGTGACCGGGCCCTGGTCGCCTTCTACGTCTCCACCGGCGCCCGGGCCAGCGAGTTGCTGTCCGCCTGGCAGGGCGGCGTCGCCCCGGGCCGCCAGCTGATCAGCGTGGTCCGCAAGGGCACCGGCGAGGTCCAGGAGCTTCCGGCCTCGACGGATGCGTTCGTCTGGCTGCGGCTCTATCAGTTGGAGCTTGAGGATGCGATTCCGAGGGGGCGGCGGGTTCCGCTGTGGTGGACGTTGCGCAACCCGTCTCGGCCGCTGACCTATCACGCGGCACACCGGATGTTCGAGCGGGCCAGCAGCAAGGCCGGCACCACGGCGACACTGCATGCGCTGCGGCACACCGCCGCCTACCGCATGGCAGAGGACCCCGGCCTCCCGCTCACCGATGTCCAATTCGTCCTCGGACATGCGCAGTTGACCACCCAGATCTATCTCACTCCCCGCAAGGAAGAGGTCATCCGGCGGCTGCTGGCCCATCACGCCGAACAGACGAGACAGGCCGCCGCTCGCACCGCACCTGCCGCTGCCCCTGGCTATTCGGCTGAGTCGCTGGGTGTGCTGTTCGGGACGGCCTGCTGATGACCACGACGCCGGAGACCGCGCAGGCCGCGGCAGCTTCGCCGCTACGGCCGGTCACGGAGTTGGTCCGGGCACGATCGACGGAGGATGCATGGCCCGCGACTCGGCAGAGCCGCGAGGAGGTCTGGGGCCGGCTGGCCGCCGAGCCCTTCGCTCCGGCCTGCGACAACAACGGTCGCAAGTTCGGGCTTGGCCTGCTGCTGGACTGGCTGGCCGATCGGCCCGGCGCCACCTGGCAGGAACGTTGGCTGGCCAGCGGCGCCGACGACGACGGCGCCAACTGGCGCGAGATCCCGCTGCGTTGGATGCGTGAGCGCGGACACGAGGTCCCCTAGCGCCAGGAGTCCTTCTTCCGGGCGGTGCACCCCGCTCTTTGCGCCGACCTCGTCCGGCCTTCACTGCCCTGGTTGATCACCTCGTCGCTTCGCAGCAGCGCGCTCGTCGGCATGCTCGCCCAGCACCGAGACCCAACCGGCTTCGCCCGACTGCGAGAACGCTGCGCTACGGATCCGAGCGTCAACACGGCCGCGGCGACCCGCACCGCCTACCGCGCTGCCCAGATCCTCGTCGCCAAGGGCGGCATCATCGCCGACATCGTCCCGGGCGACGTCCTTGAACTGCTGGACATCGAGGCCGAACTGCGCGGCACCTCTGTCGGAGCCACCCACCTGTTCTATCGGGTCCTGCACGACCTGGATGTCTTCGACGATCAGGCTCCGGCGACGCTGCGCGAACTGCGAACGGGCGGCCAGCGCACGTCCGAGGAACTGATCGACCGCTACGGCATCGCCTGCCGCCCCGTCCGCGATCTCCTCGTCGACTACCTGCGAGAACGCCAGCCGGCACTGGACTACAACAGCCTGGACGCGCTGTCCTACTACCTGGCCAAGTTGTTCTGGTCAGACCTGGAACGGCACCACCCAGGCATCGACAGCCTGCACCTGCCGACCGACGTCGCCGACACCTGGAAGCAGCGGCTTCGCACCACCACCAAGACTGTCCGCACCCCGGACGGCCGCCGGATCACCACCGAGGCACCTCGGATCAACTACCGCGAGTGCCTCACCCACGTGCGGGCCTTCTACCTGGACCTGGCGCACTGGGCCGTCGAAGATCCCGCCCGCTGGGCTGGCTGGGTCGCCCCCTGCCCGATCGGCAGCGAGGAGATCAACCGCAAGAAGGACAAGCGGCGCCGCAAATCACGGATGGACGCCCGCACCCGCGAGCGGCTGCCAGTGCTGCCGGTCCTGGTCCGCAGCGTCGACCAGCACCGCAAGGATGCTGCCGTCGTGCTGGCCGCAGCCCGCGACGCTGCACCGGGCGAGACGTTCACCGCCGCCGGGCAGACGTTGGTACGCGTCGCCCCGCAGCGGTCGGCAGCCGCAAAAGTGCTGGCCGAGGACCCCATCACCGGGCACCGACGCGATCTCGGACGCGAAGAGGTGTCGGCGTACTCGCCTATGTGCAGAGCCGCGTACGGATGAACGTGCAGAGCAAGGAGACCTGTGAAGCGCCGGTCTCGTTGTTCGAGATGATGGGGCGGTGTCTCTCCGCTACTTCAATCAGACCGGCTGGACCGCGATCTTCAACGGCACCGACACCGAGATTGGCCGCATGGTGCGTGTAGAGGGCTGGGACCAGGCGACCGGGACGGCTCTTGTCGTCGATCCCAAGCGTGGTGCCCTGCGTCCGGTGACAGATTACGAGGACTTCTCCCACTTGGAGCGAGCCGACCAGGTGGTGGCCGCGGTGCCTGGTGGAGGGTGGCGGGTGCACTGGACGGACGAGGGCCCGGGGGGAACACCGCTGACGGAACAGGTGCTGGCCTGGCTCATCACGTCGCAGGGGCGGGCGACGGCCATCACGGTCGATGCCCAGGGGCATGTCGAGGATGCTGATGGCGCCGACGCCTTCATCCCGCCGGGCGAGGACCCGGTGTCTTGATCGCAGATGGTCAGGCCACGTCGTTCTCTCGCTCGATGGCCTTGAGGCGGTTCTTGAGCCGGTAGCTGGGACCGTTGATGCAGATGACCTCCCAGTGGTGGAGGAGTCGGTCGAGGATGGCGGTGGCGAGGACTTCATCGCCAAAGACCTGGCCCCATTGCCGAAGGTTTTGTTCGAGGTCAGGATGATCGAGCCCTTCTCGTAGCGCTTGGAGATCACCTGGAAGACCAGGTTCGCCTCGGCTCGTTCCAGGGGCTGGTAGCCGACTTCATCGACGACGAGGACGCTGGGCCGCAGGTAGGTGCCGAGCTTGTTCGTCAAACGCCCTGCGGCCTCGGCGGCCTTGAGGTTGCGGACCATGTCGTCGAGGCTCGTACAGTAGATCGAGTAGCCGGCCCGGCAGGCCGCGACCGCCAGGGCGACAGCGATGTGTGTCTTGCCGACCCCGGGCGGTCCGAGCAGGGCGGCATTGGCCTTGGCCTCGACGAAGGACAAGGTGGCGAGGTCCTTGACCTTGCGCGGGTCAAGGTCGGGCTGGAAGGAGAAGTCGTACTCGTCCAGCGTCTTGTGGTGCGGCAGCCGTGACAGCCGCAGGCCCTGGCGGAACCGGCGGTCGTCACGCACGGCGAGTTCCTCCGAAAGCACCAGATCGAGGAAGTCGAGATAGCCCATCTTCCCTTCGTCAGCCCGCCGGATGTACTCGTTGATTGTCTCGGTCAGGTGGGGCAGGCCGAGCTTGCCGGCCGTGTTGCGGATGCGGGTGGAGACCAGCTCGCTCAAGACGTTTCCCTCGTGCTCGGACGGGTGGTGAAGGGACGGGTGCCAGTCAGCTCGTCATAGACCGACAGCGGACGGCGGCCGACCTCGATGCGGGTGGCGGCAGCCCTGTTCAGCAGGGCTTGCAGCGGTCCGGCCACCTCGCCCAGAGGACGTTCGCGCCGGGGCTGGGGGACGTCGCCGGTGGTGGTGCGGCGGCCCTTGTCGGTGGGCAGGCCGTCCCAGTGGGTCTCCTCGACGACGCGGACGCCGCGGCCAATCGCCCGAGGGTGTGTGGCCAGCAGCGTCTCGCCATTGGAGTCCGCGGCGGTCGAGTGCAGCATGATCTGTGACTTCGTGGCCCGGATCTCAACCAGTTGGCGGGGGTGGACTCGGCGGGCGGGCACCGAGTAGAGGTTGCCGCCGAAGGCGACCAGGCAGTCCTTGCCGACGGGCCGCAAGGGCACGTCCGGTTCGGCGGGCGGGGACGGGGAAACCGGCACCGGAAACGGTGCACGGCGTCCCGTCCCCGACCCAACACCTCGAACTCGACCGCCGCGGAGCCGAGATGCTGTTCCAAGTTTTGACCGAGAGGGAGGAGAAGAACAGTGTGGCCATCGCCTCGAACGAATCGTTCGGAGGCTGGACGAAGACGTTCACCGACCCGAGGCTCTGCGCGGCCATCGTCGACCGACTCACCTTCAACGGCACCATCATCGAAACCGGCACCGAGTCCTACCGGCTCGCCCGCACGAAGGCCAAGCAGCAAGAACCGCGCAAGCAGTCATAGCGAGCGAGCACGGGACGAGCCCGGGGAAGCAATGTCAAAACCTGTGGCGGGGAGCCGCACCGTCACGCACGAGCCCAGGGCGCAACCGCTGATGATCGTCCGGTGGCGTTTGGTCGATCAAGCGCGGTCGTGGAGCGTGACCTGGTAGCCGTCGGGGTCGGCGAAGGTGAAGGTCCGACCGAAGGGGCCGTCGATCGGTGCGGAGACGATGGTGTGACCGTCGGCGACGAACGCGTCGTGGATGGCCTGGACGTCGGTGGCGTGGAGCCAGATCGCGGCACCGATGCCGGGCTGAGCGACGGATGCGAGGTCGGTGCCGGGAATGACGTCGCGGAGTGCGAACGCGATCGGCTTCGTCTCGAAGACGACGGCGTGCGGAGGTCCGGCCGGCGAGCGGACGAGGCCCAGGTACTGCTCGTAGAACGCCTGTGAAGCGTCGAGGTCACGCACTTGGAGCGAGATGAAGTCGGGGCCGGTGGCGGGCATGATGACGCTCCTTGTTTTCGTGTCAGTTTTCTGACATGCGGCAAACTATGTCAGAATACTGACATGAGTCAAGAAGGTGTCGGCGTCGACCTGGAGACGTCACTGGGCTACCTGCTCAAAGAAGCGTCGAGCGCCCTCCGCGCGGCCATGGAGGAAGTGCTGCGGCCGCTCGGGGTGAGCGTGACGCACTACTCCTGCCTCGAGCTGCTGGCGCAACGACCGGGCTTGTCGAACTCCGAGCTCGCGCGGGGCGCGTTCGTGACACGGCAGACGATGAACGTGCTGCTCCAGGCCCTGGAACGAGACGGCTACGTGACCAGGCCTGCGGAGGCACCCGTCGGGAAGGTGCTTCCCACGCGGCTCACGCCTCGCGGCCGACGAAGCCTCGAGAAGGCGAGCGCAGCCGTCCGGTCCGTCGAGGCCAGAATGCTGGCCGGCCTGACCGAGACCGAGCAGTCGGGCGCGTTCCGGATCCTGCAGAGCATGATCCATTCCCTGCGCGGTGACAACGAAGGTGCATAGCTCGTTCCGCGGCGCACGTCTCGCCGCGCTCGGACAGGAGTGCAGCCGAGCCTGAAATCCGTGTCGGCGACCTCGAAAACCGACAGACCCCGACTACACCCTCTGCTGCGATGAGCCGGCTATGAGCCGGGGCCGACTTGGCCCGGAAGCCGGGGCCACTTCAAGCCGGAATCTCCGCCCAACCGATCTTCGAGTGGAGCCACTTCAAGCCGGAAAAATGGGGCCAACTCAAACCGTTAAGACCGTGTCCTATGTGGGGCTGGGTCGTTGAACTTGGTTATGGGGCGGGGTACGTGGAGTTGGATTGTTCCGGATGGGCTGTGGGAGATCGCGGAGCCGTTGATCCCGCCGTCGAGGGTGCGGCCGCAGGGCGGCGGGACGCAAGACACGCCTGATGAGACGCTGTTCGCGGCGATCATCTACGTGCTGGTCAGCGGGTGTGCCTGGCGGGCGTTGCCGCCGTGCTTCGGGATATCGAAGTCGACCGCGCATCGCCGGTTCCTGATCTGGTCGCGGGCGGGAGTGTGGGGCCGGCTGCACGAGGAGATCCTGCACCGCCTGGACGACGCCGGCCTGCTCGACCTCTCCCGAGCTGTCCTCGACTCTGCCCACGTGCGGGCGAAAAAAGGGGCGAACTCACAGGTCCGAGCCCCGTGGACCGGGGCAAGCAGGGGTCCAAGATGCACGTCCTGTCGGACGCGAACGGACTGCCCCTCCTCGTCGGCGTCTCCGCGGCGAACACCCACGACAGCCACGCCCTGAAGCCGATGATCGTGGGTCTCCAAACGAGACACGACCCCCATCGCGGCCGCTATTTCAAGCCTCGACGCCTCCATGCCGACAAGGCTTACGACATCCCTCACCTGCGGAAATGGTTATGGGGCAAGCACATCGGCGTGCGCATCGCCCGCAAGGGGGTCGAGTCCAGCGAACGGTTGGGGCGCCGACGATGGGTCATCGAGCGGACCATGTCCTGGCTGACCGGCTATCGCAGACTCAACCACCGATACGAACGCTATCCCCGCAACTACCTGGCCTTTCTCGGCCTCGCCGCCGCCCTCTGCTGCTACAAGCGACTCATCCGCCTCACCACATAGGACACGGTCTAAAGCCACGTGCTGTTCGTCGACCGGTGGGAGTGGCTGATCCCGCTGGTCAGCAGCTACGGCCCGGACGTCATCGTCACCGAACCAGAAGAGCTGCGCACGGCGATAGCCGGCCAGCTGCGCCGCACCCTGGCCGTCTACGACACCGCCGCGCCTCCGGGCCCAGCGCCGCCGGACGGACTCCCCGACGACGACTCCCGCCTGAGATCCACCCACGGCCGCCACCCAGGAGCATGACGTGAGCCCCCGCCACCTCAACCACGCCGACACCCTCGAACTGCCCGTCACCGGAGACGGCCCCTTCGACTTCCTCCACACCCTCTGGAAGCCGTCCCACTACGCCACCGGGCTCGAGGCGCACCCCGCCACCCGCTCTTGGCGGACCTTCCGGGCCGGCGACCTCGTCACCGGCGTACGCCTGCACTGCGAAGACCGGCTCGTCATCGCCGACATCTACACCGACGGCGACTACAAGCCCGCTCACCGCGAGCACCTGGTTCGCCGACTGACCGCCTCCTACGGACTGGACGAAGACCTCAGCCAGTTCGCCGAGCTCGCCTCCGCCGTGCCGCACATCCGCGAGCCACTCGAAGCGCTGTCCGGCATGCGGCAGAGCTGCCCCGAAGACCACTTCGAGATCGCGGTGGTCGCCCTGCTCCTGCAGAACGTCACCATCGCCCGCACCACCCAGATGACCCGCAACCTCCTCACCCACCACGGCCAGCTCGTCCACTTCGACGGCATCACGCTCCGGGCCAGGTTCACGCCCGAGGAACTGGCGCACGTCTCCGCCGAGACCTTCAAGGAGCAGGACCGCCTCGGATACCGCGCCAAGACCCTGCCCCACTTCGCCGCCCTTTTTCGTGATCACACCACCGAGGAACTCCAGAGCGCTGGCGACCTCGTGCAGACCTTCCAGCAGATCAAGGGCGTCGGCCCCTACACCGCCGCGATCATGGTCTCCCACGCGTCCCGGAACAGCGACTCCTTCGGCTTGGACGTGTGGAACCGCAAGATCCTCCCCCGTCGGCTCCTCGACGCCGAAGACGCCGCGCCGGAAGCCGTCATCCGCCGCCTGAACAAGCTCTTCCCCAGCCACGCCGGAACCGCCGACCTGTACTTCGTCGAGCACGAGTACCTCAACACCTCCGTCGCGCCACTCCTCGCCCTGGACGGCGTCGACGCCTGGAACGAGGCCCTGGAACGCTCCGCCCCCTGACCTGCCCCCGCCACCGACCCGGCAGCGGCCCGACCGACGCTGCCGTCACAGGCATGCGTCCACGGCCGCAAGGACAAGTCCACGAACGGGTGACACGCCGCGTTCGAGTGCATCGTCCCCGCCCCCGGGCGCGGCCCGGCGCCCACTACCCACCAATAGAACATTCGTCCAATATCTGCCCCCGACCAAGCCGTTACGGACCCCCACGGGGGCGTTCTTAGAGCACCAGTACCCCTCACGCGCCCAGATGGAGGACGCCATGAATCCCGTACTCGCCCTTGCGCATCAGCCTCTCGGATTCGAACAGCGGCGGCCCTCGACTACTCCTCTCGCCCGCCACGCACAGCGGGTTGACGACGTCGCCCACCGCTCAGCACGACCGGATACGAGGTGGACCGCATGAGCGGGCCCACCCATGCAGCGGCGTCCCGCCACGGCGGGACGCAGACGCGTCGGCACGCCCCTTCGTCGCTGTCGCCCGCCACCCACGACGGTGGCTGCCGGGCGCTCAGCCAGCCTGTCCCGGCAGCACGGAACGCGGTCACGGGGAGCCGATCATGACCGATCCGTTGCGCCCGGCCGCACCGAGCGCCCGATCCGTACCGCACGCACGTACCGAGCCCCTGCCGCTCCCTCCGGCATCTGCCCCGCCCTCGCCCGAAGGCGCGGAGCTTGGCGACGAACTCAAGGATGCTTACTGGTCGACCTGGGATGGTGAGGCCTCCCGCACCAGCATGTGGAAGATCTTCGCCAAGCTCCCCGCGATCATCCGCCGTGTGCTGGGGATGGCATGGCGCGCCGACGCACGGGCCACCTCGGCCGTGATCGTCCTGCAGCTGGGTTCGGCGGCGATGGCGGCGTTCGGGCTCCTGGCCTCGATCGGCGTCCTGCAAGCCCTCTTCGCCCAGGGCGCCACCCCAGACCGGATCCGCGCCGCGTTCCCGTCCCTGGCTCTGGTGGCCGGGCTGCTGATGTTCCGTGCCGTGCTCGATGCCGGGGTCGCCTTGTATCAGGCCCGGCTTACACCGAAGATCCGCCGCATTGTCGAGATGGATTTCCTTCGCCTGGCGGCCCATGTGCGGCTTGAGGCCGTTGACGACGCGAACTGGGCGGATGACTCCAACCGCGCCAACGACCGGGGGCTGTACTACGCGCGCCAGTCCATCACCCAGATCATGGAACTCGCGTCCGCGCTCCTCGGCCTCGTCGGTGCCGCCTCTGTTCTGACCCTGCTTCACCCCCTTCTTCTGCCGCTGCTTCTCGCCTCGGTGATTCCGCAGGGGCTCGCCTCGGTGCGCTCCGCACGCATGCGGTTCCTCAGCCAGGTCCGCTACAGCACCCTCCAGCGGCGCGTGCGGCTGTTCACCTGGCTGCTGCTGGACCGGGACGCTGCCGCGGAGCTGCGCTCCTCGACCGCGCAGCCGGCGTTGCTGGGTGAGCACGAGCGCATCGCCCGGCGGATCGAGGAGGAGGACACCGGGCTGGGGCGGGCCGAGGCGCGCACGGCACTGTTCGGCCGAGCAGTCGGCGGTGTGGCCACCGGCCTGACCTACGCCGCGCTCGCCTGGATGCCGATCGTGGGCTGGCTGCCGCTGGCTTCCGGCGGCGGCGCCGTTCTGGCGATCCGGGCCAGCCAGGGCACCCTGACCCGGATCGTCCTCGCGACGCACTACGTGTACGAGCATGCCCTGTGGGTGTCGGACCTGTACACCTTCCTGGAGAAGTGCCGCACGTTGCTCCCACGCCGCACCGGGCTCGCCGCACCCGGCCAGGTCAAGACGATCAACATCGAGAACGTCGCCTACACCTACCCCGACGGGAAGAGGCCCGCGCTGAACGGCGTGTCCCTGGAACTGATCGCAGGCTCCACCGTCGCTTTTGTGGGGGCGAACGGCTCGGGCAAGTCCACGATGTCCAAACTGATCGCCGGGTTGTATGAGCCGACGGCCGGCAGCATCACCTGGGACGGCACCGACGTGTTGACGATGGACGCCGAAAACGTGCAGGCCCAGGTAGCCATGGTCCTCCAGGACCCAGTGGAGTGGCCGCTCTCGGCCCTCGCGAACATCACCATCTCCACCGGGACGATCACGCAGGCCGATCCGGAGCGGGCACACGAGGCCGCGACGGCGTCCGGTGCTGACCGGAGCTGGGCCGCATCGTGCTCGACCCGCGCACGGTTCTCGCTGCCCCCAACTGGCCCGCGGGCATGGCCGCAGCCGTCGCTGCCTACCGGGAGGCCAACCCGGCCATGTCGACGGAAGACCTGCTGACGGTGCCACGGGTAGCGGCCGACTATCTGGCCTGCTCGACATATCCCCTATCCGAGCCGCTCGACGACCCGTCCGCGGTCACCTCTCAACTGGAGGCGTACGGGCGGGACCGGCATCAGGCGCAGCGTGTGCTGTGGGAGCGCCTGACGGAAGCCGAGGAGTTGCTCCATGACCTCCTCCACTGACCCCACCTTCGCCGGCGCGCGGACGTCGCTGTGGCGACACCGCGACTTCCGGCGCTACCTGACCGGGCAGGCAGCCAGTGTGACCGGCAACTCGATCAGCACCATGGTGATCCCCGTGCTGGCGGTGCTCGAACTGGACGCGACCACCGCCGAGGTCGCCTGGTTGACGTTCCTGGGCCAACTGCCTCCCGCACTGCTGGCCTTGCACGCCGGGGCCCTCGCCGACCGCCACTCCAAGCGGAAGCAGATGATCACCGGCGACCTGGTCAGCGCCGCGGCGCTGGCCAGTGTGCCGGTGGCGGCCGCGCTGGGCCGGCTGTCCCTGACCCAGCTGATGGCGGTCGCGGCCGTGCAGGGTGCGGCGGGGGTGCTGCACGATGCCGCCGCGATCAGTCTTCTGCCCGGCCTGGTCGACCGGTCCCTGCTCCAGCGGAGCAACAGCCGCATCGGCGGGCTCTTCGCCGTCGCCGCCACCGCGGGCAGCAACCTCGGCGCCGCCCTGACCGCGCTCCTCGGCCCGGCCCGAGCGCTTCTCGGGGACGTCCTGTCCTACCTCGTCAGCGCCTGGTGCACCGCCCGCATCCAAGCCCTCGAAAGCCCCCGGCCGGCAGCGGAAGAGCGCCGGCTGCACACCGAGATCGGTGAGGGCCTGCGCTATGTGCATGGCGACCACCGGCTGCGCACCCTGACCCTCGTCAACGCCACGACGTCGTTCGCGCTGGCGCTCCTCAATACCTTATGGGCGCTGTACTTGCTCCGGTCCCTCGCCCTGGGCCCGACCGCGTTCGGCGTGGTCCTGGGTACCGGAGCCCTGGGCGCGGCGGCGGGTGCTCTGGCCGCCCCGTCGCTCGCGGCGCGGTACGGGCCCGGGCCGATGATGCTCGCCGCGCTCGCGATCACTCCGCTCACCCAGGTCCCCCTGCTCCTCGCCTCCTCGGGCCTGGTCTGGCAGTTCGCCATCGGTGCCGCCCTGTTCCTTCAGCTGGCTTGCGCCGGGGCGGCGGGGACGACCCAGCGCACCATTCGCCAGGTCGTCACCGCCGACGGCATGCAGGCCCGGATGCAGGCCGTGAGTACCTGGCTCACCTCCGGTGCCCGCCCGGTGGCCGCGCTCCTCGCCGGCGGGCTCGGCACGTGGATCGGGCTGCGCCCCACCCTGGTTGCCGGTACCTGCCTCCTCGTCGTCCCCCTCGTGGTTCTCTACCGCTCCCCGCTGCGCAGCCTGCTGGACATGCCCGGCTCACCCGCCGTCGCTTCTCCTTCAGCCGAGGCCATCCCACCTCCGACGCCGTCAGGGCCGATCGTCCCGAATCCCGCAGTCGCCGTGGATGTGCGGCACGACCGCTCTTCGGAAGGTGGCCCGTGAGCACGAACCCGGACACGACCCCTGGCCCGGAGCCGTCATCGGCGGCCCCGCCGTCGGGCGCGCCCCTCCTGCTCAGCACCTACTCCCTGCCCTTCAACGTCCGAGGTGATCACGTGCCGCCCTCCCGCTCTCATATCCGCGCGACCGTCGAGGCCTATCTCAGCCGGCATGCCGAGGAACGGGACGCTCTGGAGGGGTTGCTGGCTGTCCTGGACGGCACCGGGGAGCCGTCGAGCCGGGCCACGCTGCCCAGTCACGTCACCTGCAGCGCGGTGGTCATCGACCGCGACCGTCAGGTGCTCCACATCGGACATCGGGTGACAGGGCTGCTTCTCGCTCCAGGCGGCCACGTTGAGGCGGGTGACCGTACGCTCCTGGCCGCGGCCGTGCGGGAGGTGTGCGAAGAGGCCGGGCTGCGTCCCGGCGACCTGTGTCTGACTCCGCAGTTCCTCGAAGAGCCGATCGACGTGGACGTCCATGACATCGACGCCAATGCGGCCAAAGGCGAGCCCGCTCACCAGCACTTCGACTTCCGCTTCGCGTTCTACCTCACCGCCGAGCAACCGCCCGCGCTCGCTCTCCAGGACGAGGAAGTCGCCGGGGCCCAGTGGCTCCCGTACGCCGATGTGCGGTCCCCGACGCTACGGGCCAAGCTCCTGGCCGCCGAGGCGGACGGCCTCGATGGGCGCCCGGAGCCCGTCAACGCGAGCGCCTTGATCCATGACGGGGCCGGTCGGTATCTCCTTCATCTTCGGGATGACCGGGAGGGCATCTGGGAGCCCTGGGTGCTGGCCCTCCTCGGTGGCGGCCATACGAGGGACGAGGACGATGCCTGTCTTGAGGCGACGCTGCGCCGCGAGCTTGCCGAGGAGGTGCCGGGCCTGGAGCCCACCGATCTGGTGCCGTTCGCCGTGGAGGCGGCGACGATCGTCGACGGCCTGGCGGTGCCCATCAGCGTCTACGCCGGGCGCTGGAGCGGTGATGCCGCGGCGGTGGAACTCCGGGAGGGAGTCCTGCTGACGTGGTGCACCGTGGACATGCTCGACCGGCTGCGCCTGAGTCCCGGGCTCGGGGAGCTGATCCGGCGCCACGCGGCCGAGCACCCCGCGGCGAAGGAACTGCCGGACGGCACCGGCCCGCTGGCCGACGAGGCTCCGCCGGGAACCGAGCTGCACATCGTCGGCGTTCACCTCCATCTCCAGGACGACCAGGGCCGCATCCTCCTCGGCCTGCGCCACCCGGACTCCACGTATGCGCCGGACACCTGGCACTTCCTGGCCGGCCACTGCGAGCGGGAAACGGCGATCGACTGCCTGTTTCGGGAAGCAAAGGAGGAAGCGGGCCTCACCATCGCGCCCGAGGACGTCGATCTCGTCCACACGGTGCACCACGTCGACTCCCCCGATGCCCGGCCGAGGATCGCGCTCGTCTTCCAGGCCCGCTCCTGGACCGGCGACCCGGAGGTCCTGGAGCCCGATCGGTGCGTGGAGTGGCGGTGGTGGAGGCCGCAGAACCTGCCGGAAGCAGTCGTGCCGTACACCCGCCGGGCGATCGACGGGATCCTTGGGGGGCGTCCGTACTCCGAGCAGGGCTGGGGCGAACGATGAGCGCTCTGGACACCTGTCCCGCCGGTGAACAGGCGCCGGAGCGGACCGCCGGCCCGATCGGCGGGGGCGCGCCGACGGATGCGGAAGCGGATCCGGCAGCCGCGCGGGCGGTGATGGTCGCCCGGCTCGAGGAGGAAGGGTCTCTGGGGCCGGGCCCGGTCCGCGACGCTCTCCTCGCGCTGCCCCGCGAACTGCTGATGCCGCAGGCGTACGTACGGCGCAGCGGGCCGGGAAAGGAGTTGCCGCGGTGGGATCTGCTGGACTGGTCGGCGCCGCTGGACCGCCCCGAGATGCTCGGGCTGCTGTACGGCGGGGCCAGTGTGCTCGTCCAGCACGATGGGGAGCCGCTGCTGGGCCGGGCGCGCGGGACGCGGGCGGGGGCGTCGATCACGTCGATGTCGACGGTGATGGGTTTGACCGTCGAGCTGCTGGAGGAGCTGGATCTGCGCCCGGGTCTGCGGGTGCTGGACGTCGGAACGGGCGCGGGGGTGACCGCCGCGGTGGCCTGCCAGGTCTGCGGCGACCAGGGGGTGGCCACCCTCGATCGGGACCGGCACCTCACCGCCGCGGCCGCCGCCCGCCTGGCCGATCTCGGCTTCCGGCCGCAGGTGGTGTGCGGTTCGGGCGAACAGGGCGTCCCAGGCCGGGAGTTCGACCGTATCTTCGTGTCGTACACGGTGGAGTGCGTACCGACGGCCCTGGTCGAGCAACTCGCGCCAGGCGGCAAACTGCTGGCGCACGTGACCAGCGCGTCCCCGTCGTGGCCCGGCCTCGCCGTCGTCCGGCGCACCTCAGACGGGCATGTTACGGCGGAGCTGCGGGCCGTGGAGTTCGCCCACCGTGCCGGGCACGGCATGGCGCGGATCTGGCTCGGCGAGGAGTTCCGGCAGCGCATGGCCGCCGAGCCCGGTGCGTGGACCCAGCGGAGCAAGCTGGCGCCGCCCGCGGACAGCGACCGCGGATTCTGGCTGGCGGCCGACCATCTCCTCGGAGGTCTGGTGCGGGACTTCGGCGCTGAGCACCTGGCGATCGGCGCACCCAGCTGCGGATCCTGGATGCGCGCGGAGCCGGTGGGCCACCGGCGCTGGAACGTCGCCGCCCAAGGGCCGCGGGACATCTGGAAAGAGATCCAGGACCTCGCCGACCGGTGGCGGGCCGCACGCTCCCCCGACCGCTACCGCCTCTACTTCGACGCGGACGGCGGGCAGCGCGCCGCGTCCGAGTGCGGACGCCTGTCCTGGCACCTGCCCGCCCCCCACCCGCTCGATGAGGGAGCCACCTCGTGACCTACCCCGACGGGCCCCTTCCGGGCCTTGCACCGGAGCAGGAGACCATGTTCGAGGGCGCGGCGTTGACCTACGCCCGCCACCGCCCCGGCCTGCCGGACGCGGCGGTGCGCCTGCTCGCCGACACGCTGCGGGGCCGGCCGTCCCCGGTCCTGCTCGACCTGGGCACCGGAACCGGGCAGGTGCCCTTCGCGCTCCTGTCCGCCGGCGGTGACCTGACGCACATCGAAGCGGTCGACGTCAGCCCGCAGATGCTGCATCAGGCCAGGCAAGCCCTCACTCCCGTGCTCGGCCGCTGCACCCTCACCCTGGTCCACGCGGCGGCCGACGCCTACGAGCCGCTCGCGACGCTGCCGGGCGAACCGGATTCCGGCCCGGACCTGATCACCTTCTGCCGGTCCTACCACTGGATGAACGGTGAGGCGGTCCTGGAGATGGCCGACCGGGTCGCCACACCGGGCGCCGCAGTAGCGATCATGGGCGACGGGAGCCTGTGGACCCACGACGCCGACTGGACCCGTGCGCTGCGCGAATTGATCCAGCGCTACCTGGGCGCCGAGCGCCGGGCGGGCGCCCACCGTTCCTACGCCGAGCCCAGCCGCTCGTACGAAGAGGACCTCGCCGCCTCGGCGTTCAACGACGTCACCGAACACCTCTTCCCCGTGACCCGCACCTGGGCGCCGCACGAGGTGCTCGGCTACCTGCACACCACATCCTTCGCCGCTCCTGAGCTCTTCACAGAGCGGCACCAGGCGTTCGAGGACGAGGCCCTCGCCCTTCTCCACACGCACGCGGTGGACGGGGCTCTGGTCGAGGAAGCGACGTTCAGGGTTCTGCTCGCCCGGCGTCCGGAGGGAGCGCGGTGAGCGGCGGGCAGCGGCACACCGAGCCGGTGGACGTCCACCTGATCCTGCGCCGGGAGACCGCCGACGGGCCACAGGTGCTGCTGTCCCGGCGGGCCGGGCAGGTGTACGCCGCCGGCCTGTGGCACCTGCCGTCGGGGCATCTGGACGGTCCGCACGAGGACGTGGTCACCGCCCTGATCCGCGAGGCGCGGGAGGAGACCGGTGTCGTCATCGACCCGGCCGACGTGCGGGCCGCCGCGACCGTGCACCACCGCAGCCCCGGAGGCGCCTCTCGTACCGGGCTCTTCTTCGAGGTCCAGCGGTGGAAGGGCGAGCCCGAGATCGCCGAGCCGGACGTCTGCGACGCGATGGACTGGGCGCCCCTTCACGCCCTGCCCGCCCAGATGGTGGCGTACTGCCGTGCGGGCCTGGACGCTTACAGCGCCGGCGCGCGGCTCGCCGTGCACTTCCAACTGCCCGGCGACACCATCGCCTTCGCCCCCTGCGCTGACCGGCTGCGCATCGTGCCGGACGTGACCGGCCAGGCGTCCGGCGCCCGTCCCGACGCTGCGGTCGTGGAGTTCGCGGAGCGGGCAGTCGGCCGGATCGCGCAGTGGACGGATACGTCGTGGGCGCGCGAGGAGAGCCGGGTGTGGCGGGTCCACGGCGTCCAGGGCGGCACCTGGTACGTGAAGGTCCACCACAACGAGCGATTCCACGGCAGGGAAGTGCGGGGGCTACGAACGTGGGCGCGGGAGCTGGGGGCGGCCGCGCCGCGGCCGGTCGCCGCCGACGAGACCCTGCGGGCGGTGGTCCTCACCGCGGTGCCGGGCCGCCCCCTGCACGGCGCTGTTCTGGCACCGGAGCGGGAGAGGGCGGTCTTCCAACGGATCGGCGCGCTGGCCCGCCGCATCCACCATGCCTCTCCCCCACGGCCCGCTCCTGCCGGCAGCGGCCCGGCCGTGGCCAAGACCGACCGGCACCTGGCCGGGGCGCGGTCTCATCTGCTCCCGGGCGATGAGGAGTTCGTCCGCGAGCTCGTCCGGCAGGCCAAGGACCTGCCACCGCTGGAGTGGGTGGAGACCCACGGCGATTTCCAGCTCCGCAACATCCTCTCCACCCCTGACGCCGCCGACGAGACGGACGACCTTGAGGTCGTCGTGGCGGTGATCGACCTCGAGCGCAGTGAGCCGGGACCGGCCGTACGGGATCTGGTCCGCCTGTCCGACGCCTGGGCCGGCCGCCCGGACCTGTTCGAGGCGTTTCTGGCCGGGTACGGCAGGCCCCTGACCGCCGCCGAACAGGCCCGCCTCGTCATCGACGCAGCACTCGATTCCGTGAGCGGGATCGCCTACGGCGCCGCCCACGGTGACCCCGAGCTGGTCGAACGCGGGCGGACCCTGGCCCGCCTGCGCGCCGAGCACCGCGCAGCCCTCTCACCGACAGGAGATGCCCCGTGAACGCCGACACGGCCCCCACTACCGCGGCCGAGCCGCGCGACGCCGCCGGACGGCCGCGGGTCCGCGCGGCAACCCCCGCTGACGCCGAAGCCATCACCCGGATGCGCTCCGAACATGTCCTGTCCGCACCGTTCACCGAGGACTGGGTCCGGCAGTGCACGGACGAGCTGGCACCACGGCTCACGCCGGAGGGAGACGCCTGGGCCTTCGTCGTCGACGCCCCGGACGGCACGATGGCCGCCTGCGCCCTCGGCCTGATCCACCCCGTGCTCCCGGCCCCGGCCTACCCCCGAGACCGGGCCGCCCGTGTGCAGCTGGTCGCCACGCACCTGGACCACCGGCGCCGCGATTACGCCCGGGCCGTCGTCTCCACACTCCTCGACCGCCTGGCCGACGTCGAGGACGTCACGCTGTTCGAGCTGCACACCAGCCCGGAGGCCGCTCCCCTTTACCGGGAGCTCGGCTTCAGCGGCAGCCCGGCACTGATGCGGATGACCCGCCACCGCCAGCTCGATGGTGCCGTGCCCGGTGCGCAGCCGGACTCGACGTGGGTGCCGCCGCAGCAGTACGCCGACTCACTGCCCCAGGCGGCCGCGTACGTGTGCCTCTACGTCACCGACGAGGACGACCGGCCGCTCCAGCTCCACTCCGTCTACTCCCCTGGCCACCCTTGGCACATGATCGGCGGCGCGATGGATCTGGGCGAGCGGCCCTGGGACGCGGTGGTGCGCGAGTGCCGGGAAGAGACCGGCATGACCGCCGCGGGCCCGCCCCGGCTGCTTGCCACGGTGTACGGGCAGCCCCGGGAGAGGCGTCCATACAGCACTCTGCAGCTGATCTTCGACGGCGGTCGCCTCACCGCTGAACAGATCCGGGGCATCACCCTTAATCCGCGCGAGCACGACGAGGCCCGCGTCCTGCCCTTGGCCGAGTGGGAGGCCTTGATGCCGGCCCGCGATTTCGTGCGGTTGCGCGCCGTGGAGGAGGCCCGCCGCACCGGCGTGGCCGCATACGTCGACACCTGGGGGAACGCATGAGCGCCAGCAGCATCGTCTTGATGTCCGACCGGAGAGTCGCCACGATCCCCGTCCAAGAGCGCGGCGAGGCCCTCCTCGACGCCCGCGTGCACGGCCTGAGGGTCGACGACCGCAAACAGGACGCTGCGGGCGCCTGGGCCCACGTACGTCAGGGCGTGCTCACGCGGCTCCAGCAGGCGCAATCGCTGCTCCCCGGCGGTGTGCAGCTGCTGTTCATCGAGGGCTACCGGCCCCCATCCCTGCAGCGCCGGTACTTCGAGGAGTACTCCGACGAGCTCGCGCGCGCCCATCCGGACTGGCAGGCCGCCGCGATCCGGGAGACCGCCAGCCGCTTCGTATCGCCTCCGGAGATCGCGCCGCACTCCGCCGGCGCAGCCGTCGACGTGACCCTGATCGACCACCAGGGCCGCGAACTGGACATGGGTACCCGGGTCAATGCGTCGCCGGAGCAATCTTCCGGCGCCTGCTACATCGACGCCCCCGACCTGAGCGCCCGGGCCCGCTCGAACCGGGCCACCCTGGGCGGCGCGCTGTCCACCGCGGGCTTGATCAACTACGGCATGGAGTGGTGGCACTGGTCGTTCGGCGACCGGTACTGGGCGCTGCAGACCCAGCAGCCGGCCGCCCTCTACGGCCCCGTCGAACTGCCCTGACACCGCCTTTCACGAACGAGGAGCGACCTGTGGGATACACCCGGACTGACTGGTCCGAGCACTACAACGAGGGGCGAGGCTTCCGGCAGCTCGGTGACCAGGAGAAGGGCCTACTCGTCGAGCACGCCCCGGCCCCCGATGGCGGCCGCGCGCTCGACATCGGCTGTGGCACGGGCGAGTTGTCCGTCTACCTCATCTCGCTCGGCTACACCGTCGACGGAGCGGACTTCGCCGAAGGCACGCTCGAGCGGGCTCGCGCGGAGCACGCCGAGGTAGAGGGGGTGCGCTGGCTGAGCCTGGATGTCGAGCTCGGCGACCTGGCCGACCTCGCCGAGGACGGCTACGACCTGATCGTCCTACGGCTGTCCATCGCGTTCATCCGCGATCGCGCACGTGTCCTTCGCGCTCTGGCCGCGCGGCTGCGCGAGGGCGGGGCGCTCGTCATCATCACGCCGATCGTGGAGAACACCCCGGAAGAGCGGCGCCACATCGCCCTGGACGAGAAGGAACTCGCCTCGCTCACCGACGGGTTCGAGCACGTCGAGCAGTTCGACGCGGAGGGCCTGGCGGTGCTGGTCCTGCGCGGACCGGCCGGATCGTTCAGCGCGGAGGAGAAGGGGCGGCCCGAGCCGCAGGCCGTCTTCGGTGCCGCAGTGGTGGTCACCGACGCCTTCGGCCGGGTCCTGCTGGGCCGCTCCACCCGGGGCATGTGGGAGCTGCCCGGCGGCCGTATCGAGACTGGCGAGGCCGCATCAGCGGCCGCCGCGCGGGAGCTGACCGAGGAGACCGGGCTGACGGCACGCGTGGACGACGCTCACGTCATCACCGTGCTGCACGACGATCGCCTGGACGTACGCCGCGTCACCGCCGTGGTCCGCGTCTCCCGCTGGGGCGGTGAACTCGCTCTGCCCGAGCCACACCGCTTCGTACGCTGGGAGTTCCACGACCTGAACACCCTGGCGACCCTCGGGAAGATCTTCGCGCCCAGCGCACAGGCCCTGACCGCAGTGTGGCCCGGGGTGCTGGCGGGCCTCCCGCCTGTCCACTCCTACCCGTGCTCCCCCGCCGTCCCGCCGGTGCCCGGAGAGCCGGCCGAGGCGGTCCGGCTGCGCGAGCGGATGGCGGACATCGTGATCAGCAAGGGCTGGGCGCCCTCGTCGCGGGTCCAAGCCGCGTTGCGCGAGGTGCCCCGGCACCGGTTCGTCCCCGAGACCCGGCTGGAGACGGCCTACCACGACGACCTCGCCGTGGTGACGGTCCGGGAGTCACCCCAGACCGCTCTCAGCTCCGTCTCCGCGACCTGGCTGCAGGCCGACATGATCGAGCAACTCCGGCTGGAGCCGGGGATGACCGTGCTGGAGGTCGGCTCCGGCGGATACGACGCGGAACTCCTGGCGCACGTCCTGGGAGAGCGCGGCCGGGTGGTGACTGTGGACGTCGACCCGTACGTGGTGCACCGAACACAACGGCTGTGCGCCGAGGCCGGCAGCGGCCGGGTCACCGCCGTCCTCGGCGACGGCGGACTCGGCGCGCCGGGACACGTCCCGGCCGACGGGTTCGACGGGATCGTGATCACGCACAACGCGTCCGACATCGCACCCGCATGGCGAGAGCAGCTCGCCGAAGGGGCCCGGCTGGTCGTGCCGCTGGAGATGGGCGGCTACACCCGCTCCCTCACCCTGGTCCGGCGCGGCGACGTGCTGCACTGCGAGCACTGGACGTACTGCGGGTTCGTACGAGACCGCGGCGCTGCCGCCCGTACTGCCCCCGCCGTCCCTCTGGCCGACGGCATGGTCACGGTGCGGTGGGAGGATGGGACGCCCTGCGACACCGCTGGTCTCGACGAGGCTCTGCGCGGGCCCCGGCACGAGCGCTCCACGGGCCTCGTCGTGCAGGGGATCTTCAACTTCGAGACCTTGCAGGTCTATGCCGCGACAACCCTGGCAGGGTTCTGCCGCCTGTCCGCGCCGGAGGGATCCCAGCTCGTGGAGCAGCAGGACGCGGCCGCGATCCTGGCGGACGGCTCGCTCGCCTACCTGACCTACCGGAAGGTCAAGGACGCCCCGGAGCCGGCCGACCGCATGACGGAGTTCTTCATCCACGCCTACGGCCCAGTAGCCGAAGAGGTGGCGGAGCGCTTCGCGGAGTGCGTGCGCGTCTGGGACCGCGAGGTGCGCAAGAGCGGCTACCCGCCGATGACCGTCCACCCGGCCGCAACGCCCGACGACCAGTTGCCGCCCGGCGACGTGCTCGACAAGCCCAGCGCACGGCTTGTCCTCCAATGGCCGGACCGGACCCCCGCCGACGCGCTGGGCCTCTCGACCGCAGGGGGACAGCGTGCCTGACTCCGACGAGCTGGCCCCCGAGAAGGCGGCGACCTCCACGATGCCGTCCCTGCTCGGCGTGTTCGCCCATCCTGACGACGAGAGCCTCCTCGCCGGCGGTGTCCTTGCCCAGCACGCTGCTGCGCACGCGCGCACCGCTGTCGTCACCATGACGTGGGCGCCCGACAGCCCGCGGGCTCCCGAACTCGCCGACGCCTTGCGAGCGCTCGGCGCGGGCGCAACCCGCAGGCGGCTCCCGGCCGTCCCCGGCTCGTCGACGCACCGCTCGACGAGGTGGTCGCCGCCTTGGTCCAGCAGATCCGCTCGTTCCGCCCCGACATCGTGGTCACGCACGACGCCCTGGGCCAGCTGACCGGTCACCCGGACCACCGCCGTACCCACCAGGCCGCTCTCCTCGCCGTTCAGGACGCGGGGCTCGCGCATCTTCACCGCAAGGCCGGTGAGCCTTGGCAACCGCGCGCCGTGTACTGCGCCACGCACCCCGAGTCCGGTATCGGCGAGCTCGGGCCGCTTCTGGAGGCCGTCGGCAAAGCCGTGCTCGCGGTGCCGGACGCATACGCCACCACCACCGTTGACGTCACCCCGTGGCTGGAACAGAAGTGGGCAGCGGTCCTCGCGCACCGCGGGGAAGTCGCCCGCGAACGGCCACTGCCCGGCATCCTCGCCCGCCTGCCCGAGGAGAGCCGGCGCGGCATCATCGCGACCGAGTACTTCACCCGGCTCGCGACCGGGCCACTCCCCATCGGCTCACTGCCTGACGACGGTCAACCGCCTCACTCTTCCCCGGGCTCGACCGGCCCCTTCTGACCTGGAGAATCATGACGACCACATCCGTTCCCGGCGAGCTGCCCGGCAGCGCCATGACCGACGAGACGTACGGCGCTCTGCGCGCCTCGGCCGCCCTGTGGGTCGGGACGTCCGTGCTGATCACCAACCAGTTCGGGCAGGTCCTGGTCCAGCACGTCGACTATCTCGAGACCTGCCTCCTGCCAGGCGGTGCCGTCGACAAGGGCGAGTCCCCCGCTCACGCCGCCGCCCGTGAACTGGGCGAGGAGCTCGGGATCACCGCTGCCCCCAACCAGGGCCTGGCCAAGCCGAATCCGGAACAGGTATCAGTCAGCGCGCTGGACTGCGGTTGGCGATCATCGTGGTACCTGTTGCCCAGCATCGGTCAGGATCAAGGTGATGCGGCCCAGCCACTCGCCGTCCTCCGGATACTCCCAGTTTCCGGCGTCCGCCAGGAGAGCAGGGAGGCTTTCGCGCGGAAGAAAAGGGCCTGGTTGGAAGCCGGCGGTTCCATCGGGAGAGCTCCATCGAACGAGGCGACAAACGCGAATCCATCCCCTGTCGACGAGAGACAACAGGATCGGGGCGAGATCAGAAGCCGGACCGGAGGCAAGTGGATCGGGCAGGTCACCCCAGACTCCGGGCAAGATGTCGACCTCGGTGGCATTGCTCACGAAAGCGCGCTCTGCGGAGGACAACTCGTCCGGGGCGGGGTAAGTCATCCGTGGATCATCTCAGCCCATGACTCGTGCTGTTGGAAGGGCACTACTTCACCGGCCGAGCGCACCGCAGGATCCCCTGGCGCTCCGACCAGGAAGGTCAGCCGGTTGACGGGTCATTCCTTCTCAGGGGCAGCTGCGAGGTGGCAGCGGCAGATGTCGGCAGCCGTGAGATAGGGACGGGTACTACCAAAGGAGATCAGATGAGGATTTCGTCGCGGTCGTCGCCTGCGGTGAGTCGGAGGGCGCCCGGCCACCGGCCGACTTCCTTCCAGCCAACCCGCCCGTAGAAGTCCTCCAGGCCAACCTCGCTGCGAGCGGCGAGGGGCAGTTGTTCCAGGCCCATCTCTTCCTTGGCGACCCTGCGCACTTCATGCATGAGGGCACGGCCGACCCCACGGCCGCGTATGGCGGTGCGGGTCTGAACATGGTGGAGAGTGCCCAGCAGGGCGAGCGTCCGGCGACCCATAGCCCGCTCGACCAAGGGGAGTTGGCGCATCTGTGGATGGCCGCGATCGCGGGCGAGGCTGGCGCTGGACGGGCCGTCCAGGTACTCGGCGCGCGCACCGTCGGTCTTGTCGGCCCTGATGGCCGGACGGCGGCCCTCTGGGCGTGTGTTTGAGCTGTTTGGCGGTGCGTCTCTCGTCTTTTCGTGTGGTGGGCTTGGCGGGTGGGGAGCCGGCGGGGACGGCACCGGTCGACGATCAACGAACTGGTCGATGGGTTCGCAGGTACGCCTGCGACCGCTGCATGAGAGTAGGTCACTGTGATCGACAGGCGGGACGTGCTGCGGGCAAGCGTGTTGGGCACCGTTGGTGGGGCGCTGGGGCTTCAAGCACCGGAGAGTGCGGCTGCGGTAGCTGAGGCAGCAGGGCGAGTTGGCCGTCGGGACTGGGAGCGGTTGGCTGATGCTCTGTCCCCTGGGGCCACCCTCTACCGGCCGGGTGGTTCTGTATACCCGTCGTTGGCCTTGCCGTTCAACCACAGGTACGCCGGAATTCGGCCTGCCGGCATCGTTGTCTGTGCGACTACCGGGGACGTGTGTGCAGCGATCCGCTGGGCTCGCGCGGCGGGGCTGCCCGCCGTACCGCGCTCCGGGCTGGGACACAACTACGCCGGGTATTCGACCACCACGGGCCTGCTGCTGAATATGGCCCGCATGAGGAGCATCGTCTCCACCCCGATGCCGGGCGGTGCCCGCCCTCGGGTCTACGGGCCGATGAAGGTCGTGCACGACGCCGGTACCGTCACCGTAGGGGCCGGGGTCACCAATGGCGACCTGCATCCGTTGTTGGAGGACCACGGCATGTTCGTGCCGACCGGTCGTTGCCCCAGCGTCGGGGTCGCGGGGCTGGTGCTGGGCGGCGGTATCGGCTTCAGCGACAAGATGTTCGGCCTGACCTGCGACCGGCTCGTTGCCACGACCGTCGTGCTCGCCGACGGACGCGCGGTCAAGGCCAGCAAGGACTCGCACCCCGACCTGTTCTGGGCCTGCCGCGGCGGAGCCGGCAACAACTTCGGTGTCAACACCTCGTTCACCTTCCGGTACGAGCAGTTCGAGGGCACCGTGGGGTTCTACCAGCTCCGCTGGAGTCTGGACTCCGTACTGCCGGTGATCGCCGCCGCGCAGCACATCGCCCAGGACACCGTGAACGACAGGCGGTTCCATCTGCGTCTGGGTATCGGGACCAACGGGATGACCAGGACACAGATCCATGCGAACGCCAACGTCAACGCAATCGGCCAGTACTACGGCACTGTCCAGGAACTGCGTGCCATCCTCGCCCCGCTACTCGAGATCGGCACGGCTGAGGAACGCGCCCGCAACAGCGCGTCCGTCCGTCAGGTCACCCCCGGTGAGGCGAGCGTACTGCTGAGCGCCACCACACCAATCGAACGCTTCGCCACCAAATCGGCGATCCTGAACTCCCGCACACTCCTGACCGATCAGCAGGTCAGCGCGGCAGCCAAGCACCTGCTGGACTGGCCTGGCAGCGGCAACGAGGACGGAGCCGGGTTCGCAATGTTCGCCCTCGGCGGTGAGATCAACCGGGTACCACCGAACGCGACCGCGTTCGTACACCGAAACGACCTCTTCGTCTTCGCCGCCGAGACCACGTGGGCAGACTCCGACCTCCCCGGCGTCGCCGAAGCCAATCTCCACTGGCTCAAGCAGTTCTACGACGACATCTTCCCGGACAAGTCACCCGAACAGGCGTACCAAAACTTTCCCGACCCGACACTGAAGAACTGGCGGCAGGCCTACTACGGCACGAACTACCCTCGCCTGGTCCGCGTGAAGCGGAAGTATGACCCAACCGGCTTCTTCCACTATCCGCAAGCGGTCGGCACGCATTGAGCCGAAATGGCTAGGTTTCCTATCGGATGGGGTTTTGACTTCCTCCCCGGGCTGAAGCCTGGGGATTCCCCTAGGGGGTTCGACCGGTCGCCCGGCTTACGGGTTCCTGCTTCACGGACCGGCTGGTGCCAAGGTCTCCACACGCTGAGACCGAACGTCCTGCGGCCTTGATGTTCTTCGCGGCGTTCACGTCGGCATGGTCGCGGTATCCGCAGCCTGCGGCTTTGCACCGGAAGCTTGGCTCTCACGGTTTCCTTCCGCAACAAAGCCGCGGGCGGAGCACCGCTGCGACGTGTACGCGGGGTTGACTTTCACCACGCGCGTGCCCGTGTACCGGGCGGCGTTGGCCAGGGCGAGTTCGAGGCGGTGCCACCCCTTGTCCAGGATGGCCCGGTTGAGCCCGGCCTTGTGACGGACGTTCCGGCCGGGCTCGGCCACGGTGCCGGACGCGCCGGCGGACATGTTCTTGATCCGCAGGTCTTCGAGGACCACCAGGGCGTTCTTCGCGACGATCCGGGCATTCCCATGCATGCAGAAGTCCCCACGCCTCGCCGACTCCACCGACCAACAGGTCGAGCTCGGCCGCGAAGAAAGCCGAGGTGGACTCGAGGATCACGTTGGCCCGGCGCAGCTCGGCGTTCTCGGCCCGCAGCCGCTTGATCTCCGCGGCCTCCTCCGAGGTCACCCCGGGACGCTGGCCGGCGTCGACTTCAGCCTTGCGGACCCACGTCCGCACCGTCTCGGCGGAACCGATGCCCAGCCTCACGGCAACCGCCTTCATCGCGCCCCACTCCGTTGGGCAGTTGGGGCGGACCTCCGCGACCATGCGCACCGCACGCTCACGAAGCTCGGCAGGGTAAGGGGACGGACGGGCCATGACTCGATCCTCTCAGGGAATCGAGCCTCCATCAGACCCGGAGCGCTTCACTTACCAGGGCCGTCCAGACCCGCCCTGGACCGACTCCCGCTCGCTGTGCTCCGCGCGCCGCCGGTGATCGAGCTCGTCGTAGCGGGCACGCATTGCCCCGCTGGCGGCCGGGCCGGCAGTGAACACATACGAGTCGCTGTCGTCCAGGCGCTTGCCGGTGCGCGCGTCGACCACGACCGGTTCGGCCTCCTCGCCGGTGGCGGCGTCGACCAGGATCATGGCGCGGTCCTGCGGAGCGAGTTCCTGGTTGCCCCACGCGGCGAGGGCGACGATCACTGGTCGCAGCGACCGGCCGCGCTCGGTCAGTACGTACTCGTGGCGCACCGGGTTGGTCTGATACGGCTGCCGCTCCAGCAGACCGTCGGCCACCAGGGCCTTCAGCCGGGTGGTGAGCATGCTGGTCGAGATGCCCAGGCTCTGCTGGAACTGGTCGAAGCGCGCATAGCCGTCGAAGGCGTCATGCATGATCAGCAGCGTCCACCACTCGCCGACGTGCTGCACCGTCGTCGACAGCGGACACTCCCGGTCTTCCAGTCGAATCCGGCTCGCCATGACACCTCCCAAGTCACTTCGATTATAGAAGCCAGCGGCCGACACCTTAGCAGCCGCGATGCGGTCGGCGCGAAATGCCACCCCGATCGTTACTGCTAGATTGAAAGTGAGTCGCTTTCGTTTTGGAAGCCACTCGGGCGTCCAGGCCTACAGGGTCGGCTGCCCGTCACTCTGCGATTGGAGAAGCCAATGCCTGAAACACTCGGACTCATCGGCAGTGGAGCGATCGGCTCGACCGTGGCCCGGCTGGCCGTCACCGCGGGAATCGATGTCGTCCTGAGCAACTCGCGCGGGCCCGAGAGCCTCGCCGACCTCGTGGCGGAGCTGGGCCCGCGGGCCGGCGCCGCCACCCCCGAGCAGGCCGCCCGCGCCGGCGACCTGGTCGTAGTGACGATCCCGCTGATCGCCTACGACCGGCTGCCCGCGGATGCACTCGCGGGCAAGACCGTGCTGGACACCATGAACTACTACCCCCAGGAGCAATGCTCATGACTTGTGGATCGGTTCTCGGGGCGGCACGTGAAGGGCGTACCTTCCCGAGGGATCGACTGATGGTCATCGAGTAGGCCCGCGTTCGCAGCGCGGGTCGGGAAGGCACGCCCGTGCTCAGCGTAGTCAACGAACACGGCTCCACCGCTACCGGCTCCCTGATCGACGAGATCGTCCGGGAGGGTGCGAGGCGGATGCTCGCCGCCGCTCTGGAAGCCGAAGTAGATCAATACATAGCCGAGTTGGCGGCTGAGCGGGACGAGCGGGGCCGCCGCCTGGTCGTGCGCAACGGCCACCACCACCCCCGCACCGTGACGACAGCGGCCGGCCCGGTCGAGGTGCGGGCGCCGCGGGTCAACGACCGCCGCGTCGACGAGGCGACCGGTGAACGGCAGCGGTTCTCGTCGAAGATCCTGCCGCCGTGGTGCCGGAAGTCCCCGAAGATCAGCGAGGTTCTCCCGCTGCTCTATCTGCACGGGCTGTCCGGCGGCGACTTCGTGCCCGCGCTCGAGCAGTTCCTCGGCTCCGCGGCCGGCCTGTCGTCGGCGACGGTGAACCGGCTCACGAAACAGTGGCAGGACGACCACGCCGTCTTCCAGCGCCGCGACCTGTCCGAGACGGACTACGCCTACGTGTGGGCCGACGGCGTCCACCCCAAGGTCCGTCTCGGACAGGCCCACTCCTGCGTCCTGGTCCTGATGGGCGTGCGGCTGGACGGCACCAAGGAGCTGATCGCCCTGGCGGAAGGGCTGCGCAGGAGGAACGCAGTTCGGGTTCCTCACCCACGAGATCCCGCTGGATGTAGGCGTCCACCCACGGCGACCAGTGGTCGGCGAAGGCGGGATGCCGCTGCCAGAACGCACGGTAGGCGTCCCGGTCCGGGAACGTCATCGACAGCCGCCGCATGGCCGGGCCGATCACCGCACTGATCAGCTCGTCGGGATCGAGGCCGACGGGAACGGGGAAACCCACGCCCCCGTCCACCAGCAGAAGGGCCGTCAGCAGGTGCGGGTGGCGCACCGCGGTCAGGGCAGCGGTGAAGGCTCCCATGGAGTGACCGCTCAGCACCACCCGCCCCACGCCCAGTGCGTCCACCACAGCGGCCATGTCGTCGGCGTGGGCCGCGATGCCGTACGGCCCGGACAGGTGCCCGCTGCGGCCCCGGCCGCGCAGGTCGGGCGCCACCAGGGTGACCCGGCCGGCCAGGTGGTGGGCGACGCGCGCCCAGCTCAGCCCGTTGGCCGTGATGCCGTGGAGCGCCAGTACCACCGGCGCGTCCGGGGCGTCGGCCGGCCAGCGCGACACGGCCAGCTGCCCACCGGCCACCGGGACGCGAAGCTCCTCGCGCGCAGGAGCGGCCGCGTCCTGACGGGCCGTCGCGCCGTTCCGCGGAGTGCGACTCATGACGGGAGGACCTCCTCACGGCCCGCGGTGGCGCGGGACGTACGGGCGGCGCGCAGCCGCGCCGGAAGCCGCGCCACGCCGCCGGGAAGCAGGTATATCACCGCGACGAACAGCGCGCCGAGCAGGAACAGCGGCTGCGAGAGCGGCACACGGACCACGGAGGGCAGACCGGCGACCGCGCCCGAGCCGGCCAGGTCGCCGAGCCTGTGGTCGGCCCACGTGTAGAGAATGCCGCCGACCATGGGGCCCCACCGGGTGCCGGAACCACCCAGCACCACCATCACCAGCAGGGACAGGGTGAAGTCGGAGGTGGTCGTCTGCGGGGTTGCACCGCCCGTCAGCAGCAGATACACGATGCCGCCGAGCGCGGCAAGGGTGCCGGCCAGGACGAAGGCGGCCAGCTTGAAACCGTACGGGCGCAGCCCCAGCACTTCCACCCGGCGCTCGTTCCCCTTGATGCCCTCCCAGACCCTGCCGAGGGGCGAGCGAACCGCCCACTGCACGACGGCCAGCACCACCACGAGGTAGGCCAGGGCGATCCAGTACAGGTTGGCGGTGTGCTCGATGCCGACCAGCGGGGCGGGCAGCTTGTCCACGGGCGCGGCCCTGCCCTCCTCGCCGCCGGTGACGCCTCCGGGATCGCGCTGCACGAGGATCGACGCGGCCTGCGCGAAGGCCAGGGTCACCATGGAGAACCCGATGCCACTGACGCGGAGGCTGACCGCGCCCAGCAGGGCGGACAACGCCACCCCCGAGAGCAGGCCGAGCAGCGCGGACACGGCGAGCGGCAGGCCCGCCTCCAGCATCACGGTGTTGGTGACGTAGGTGCCCGCGGCGAAGTAGAGCGCGTGTCCGAAGGACAGCAGCCCCGTGCGGCCGAGCAGCAGGTCGTAGCCGGTGGCCAGGCCCCCGAAGAGCAGGCACAGGGCGAGCAGTTGCAGGTTGCCGGGGCCGCCGATCGGGCCGTCCAGCAGACCCGGCAGCGGCAGCGCGCTGAAGGGCACGGTGAGGAGCACCACCAGCAGGAGGGCAGGCCACCAGCGGCTGGCGCGCCGCAGTCTCTCGGACCGGGTGGTGACGGGGTGGTCCGCCGTGCGGGCGCGGCCGCGCGGCTGGGTGGCGCTGGTCATGCGAGCCTCCCGGTGAGCCCACGCGGCCGGACGAGCAGCAGGGCGGCGAGCAGGACGACGACGGCGAGGTCGCCGAGCCCGGCGGTGGTGTAGTAGTTGGCGAACTGCTGGACGAGGCCCACGGCCACCGAGGCCAGCGCGGCGCCGGTGAGCGAGCCCATGCCGCCCGTCACGACGACCACGAAGGCGAAGATGAGCAGGGAGGTGCCCTGTTCGGGGTCCACGGAGCCGAAGTAGAGGCCGCCGAGGGCGCCGCCGAGGGCCGCTGCCGCGCCGCCGATGGCGAAGACCAGGGTGAACGCCTTGCGCACGTCGATGCCGAGCGCGGTGACCATCGCCCGGTCCTCCACCCCCGCGCGGACGACCAATCCGTGCCGGGTGCGGCCGAAGAACAGCTTGAGCGCGGTCAGCACCACCAGGGCGGCGCCGATCAGAACCAGGCGGTTGAGCGGCACTTCGGCGCCCAGCAGGCCGAAGGTGCCGGACAGTGCCTCAGGCCCGGGGAAGGGCCGGGCGTCGGACCCCCAGATCGCGGACAGCAGGGCGGGGACGGCCAGGCCCACGCCCACCGTCGCGAGGATCTGCTCGCGGGGGCGGGTGTAGAGCGGGCGAATCACGGCGAGTTCAAGCAGTACGGCGGCTACGGTACCCACCGCGGTGCCGAAGACGACGGCCAGGGCGAACCCGGCCCCTCCGGGTCCGGCACCGGGCAGGTGGCCGGAGGCGGCCCACCAGGTGCCGTAGGCGCCCACGGACAGCAGGGCGCCGTGGGCGAAGTTGAGCACGTCCATCAGCCCGAAGATCAGCGACAGGCCGGACGCCACCAGGAAGTACAAAGCTCCCAGGCCGAGCCCGGTGAAGGCGAGCAGTACGACGGTGGACATCAGGCGTCTGCCTCCGCGGGCCTGGCGGCGGGGCGCGCCGCGGTGCGAACGGACGGGTCGGCGGGCGCCGTTCCGGTGCTGCCGTGGCCGGCGCTGCCGACGCCGAGCAGTCGGCGGGCCGCCTCGGCGTCGGCGAGCAGGTCGGCGGCGGGGCCCCGGTGCGCGGTGCGGCCGTCGGCGAGGACGACGCAGTGGCGGGCGAGGCGGCGCACCACGGCGAGGTTCTGCTCCACGAGCAGCACCGGCACCGCCTCGGCGGCGCGCTCCAGCACCTGGGCGACTTCGGTGACCACCTTGGGCGCCAGGCCCTTGGTGGGTTCGTCGGCGATGATCAGCCGGTTCCCGTTGAGCAGGGTCCTGGCGATGGCGACCATCTGCTGCTGACCGCCGGACAGGGTGCCGGCGGCCTGCCGTGCGCGTCGTCTCAGTTCCGGAAAGAGCTCGTACACAAGGTCGTAGGCCGGTTCACCGGCGCCTGGCCGCTCGGACAGGCGCAGGTTCTCGGCCACGCTGAGGGCGGCGAAGACGCCGCGGTCCTCGGGGGCGTAGCCGATCCCCCGGCGCACCAGGACGTGGGTGGCCAGGCGCACCGTCTCCTCGTCGGCCAGCAGCACGCTGCCGGTGCGCGGAACGAGGCCGAGGATGCCGCGTACGGTGGTCGTCTTGCCGGCTCCGTTGCGGCCCAGCAGGGCGGTGGTGCCGGAGGAGGCCACCTCCAGGTCGACGCCGTGCAGGATGTGCCTGCCCCCGATCACGACGCGCAGGTCACGCACGGTCAGCAGGGCGGCCGGGGCGGGGGTCACAGTTCCTCCCCGAGGTAGGCCTGCTGCACGGTGGGGTCCGCCATCACGGCCTGCGGCGTGTCCAGCGCCAGCAGGGTGCCGTGGTGCATCACGGCCAGCCGGTCGGCCAGGCCCAGCAGCACGTCCATGTGGTGCTCGACCATGAGCACGGTGCGTCCCTCCTCCTTGTGCAGCGACCGGATGAGTTCGGTCAGTGCGGGCACCTCCTCGGCGCTCACGCCCGCCATCGGCTCGTCCAGCAGCATCAGCCGGGGCTCGCCGACGAGTAGGACGGCGAGCTCCAGCTTTCGCTTCTCACCGTGGGAGAGGGAGCCGGCGCAGGCGTCGGCGCGGTGCGCGAGCTGGGTGCGCGCCAGCACCCGGTCGACCTGCTCGGGGTAGGTGTCGGCACGGCGCCAGACCCGGTAGGAGCCGCCGTCGGCGGCCTGGGCCGCGAGCCGCACATGGTCGGCGACCGTCATGCCGTGCCACAGGCTGGACGTCTGGAAGGTGCGGCCGAGGCCGCGCCGGGCCCGTGCGTGGGCGGCCTGCGTGGTGACGTCGCGGCCGTCGAGTTCGATCGTGCCCCGGGAGACCGGGTTGAGCCCGCTGACCAGGTTGAACAGGGAGGTCTTACCTGCGCCGTTGGGGCCGATGAAGGCCAGGAACTCGCCTTCGTGGACGTCGAAGGAGACGGAGTCGACGATGGTCGCACCGCCGATCGTCCAGCCGACGTCACGTAGCCGGAGGACAGGCTCCCGGAAGGTGCGGGCCTCCCCGGCGTCCGGAGGCCCCGAGGCGCCCGCGGACGTCGTGTTCGAGGAAGTCATTTTCTCAGCCCGCCGTCTTCGTGGCCGGTGGCGCGACCGCTGTCATCGGGATGCTGTCGATCAGCTCGGGCCGGGCGGTGCTGCCGCCGCCGTTGAGCCGGGCCGTGAACATCGGCTGCAGCAGGGCGTGGTCCGCCGCGCGGATCTGCTCCTTGCCCTTGGGCCCGTCGAAGCTCCAGCCTTCCAGGGCCGTGACCATGGCGGAGGTGTCGGTGGCGCTGCCGGACTCGATCGCGTGCACGACCATCTGGGCGGCGGTGAAGCCGTCGGTGCTGAACAGGTCGGGGGTGCCCCCTGCCTTGGTGATGCCGTCGAGCATGGCCTTCTCCACCGGGTTGCCGCCCCCGGCGCCCGGGAAGTAGTGGGCGAGGAAGGAGACCTTGGCACCTGCCGCGCCGAAGATCGGGTACGAGGCGGTGCCCGCGAGGCCGGTGACGACCTTGCCGGCGTCCAGTACGCCCTGCTGGTCCAGTGCGGTCCACAGGGCGGGTGCGGTGGCGCCGGCCCAGGCGACGAACACCAGATCCGGCTTGCCGGCTCTGGTCTGGCGGGCGAAGGGCGTGAGGTCGGTGGCGCTCGGCGGGGCCAGCACGGAGCCGACGTGCGCGCCGTTCTTGCCGAGGACCGCCTTCACCGCGGCCACGTTCGCCTGTCCGAACGCGGAGTTCTGGGCGAGCACGGTGACCTTCTTGCCCTTGGCGTCGCCGAGCAGGGTTCCGGCGGCGAGGATGTCCTGGTACGACTGCCGGCCCGAGCGGAAGGTGTAGGTGTTGACGCCGGTGACCGCGTCGGTGGCGGCGGGACCGCTGACGTACAGCACCTTGTTCTGCGCGGCCAGCGGCGCCATCTGCAGTGCCACACCGGAGTCGGTGGTGCCGACGAGGATCTTGTGGCCCTTGCCGACGAGGGTCTTGGCCGCGGCGACGGCCTTCGCCGGGTCGCCCGCGTCGTCCTGTTCGGTGACCTCGATCGGGTGGCCGCCGGCCTTGTTCGTGCCGTGCGTGGCGTAGGCCAGGCCTGCCTTGAAGCCCTCCTCGTACTGCTTGCCGTAGGCGGCCAGGAGTCCGCTGCGGGAGTAGACCAGCCCCACCTTCACAGGGGCGGACTTGTCGTTGGAGCCGGCGGACTCGGTACCTGCGGTGCCCGCCGAGGAGCAGCCCGCGATCAGGGCGCCGACGGCGAGCAGGGTGAGCGCGCGAACGGATCTGTTTCTGAAGGTGTCCGTGAGGCTGGAACGCATGACGATCGGCTCCTGACAGTGTGTCGTGGTTGCCCGAACCCTAGGAGCGCCGTACGACGGGCGGCATGTTGTCAAGCACCGCTCTTTGGGGCCGAGTCATGGCACCGGCGCACATAGTCTGTGACCGCCGGTCCAGGCAAAGCGGCATCCCGGAACCGGATCGTGTACGGGCTTCTGCCGTCGGCCAAGACGGTGGCGCCTCCCACGCCGTGGCCGACAGGATCGTGGCATGCAGCGAGTCTTCGTTCTCGTGCACAGTCCGTCCGTGGGTCCCTCGACCTGGCACCCGGTGGCCGAACATCTGACAGCGATGGGACATCAGGTTCGCGTGCCGTCCCTGCTGGACGTCGGCGTCAGCGGTCCGCCCTTCTGGCCCCGCACGGTCGGTGCCGTCCTCGACGGCATTCGGCAGGTCCCGCCCGGCAGTCCCGTCGTGCTGGTGGCGCACAGCAACGCGGTGTTGTTCCTGGCTGCGATCCGCTCGGGCCTGGACCATCCGGTGACCGGTTCCATCTTCGTCGACGCCGCGCCGTCGGCCCGCGTCGGGCAAACCCCCGTTGCCCCAACCGAGTTGCTGGAGTTCCTCCGTCCGATGGCGGTAGACAGCCGGCTGCCGCGCTGGACCGACTGGTGGGACGAAGCAGACGTCGCAGTCGTGTTCCCCGACCCGGAGATGCGGCGGACAGTCGTCGAGGAGCAGCCCACCCTGCCGCTGTCCTACTACAAGCAGCACATCCCGGTCCCTGACGGCTGGGACGACCATCCCTGCGCGTACTTGCTGTTCGGCCCTCCGTACGCCGAACTCGCCACCGAGGCACGCGAACGCGGCTGGCGTGTGGTCCACCTGCCCGGCGCGCACCCCCATCAGCTCGTCGACCCCGCGGGCACGGCCCGGCATCTGATCGAACTCGGCGGCTACGACGTGATTCCGCGGGGTTCTGGGGTTCTGGGAGACAAGCGTCGACCGGGTCCACCATCGCGTGATCCACCGGAGGGACACGGTCGACGCCGCCTGGGGCCACGTCCTGTTGTGGCCCTGAATCAGGGGCGCCGCGCGACGTCCGCATGGCCGTGGTGCCCAACGGGTATCTCAGCCGACGGATCCGGGCGGGTGGCGAAGGACGGCCGACTGCAAGGGGGAGGGAAACCATGGGACATGGCGCGCTCTTCCTCCTGTTCGACAAGTACAACCGCCGGGCGCGACTGCGACCCGTCCTCATCACGCTGCGTCCGGTCGCGCTGCCCATCGCCGCGAGCGCCCCGGCCCTGCCCCGGACGCAGTGGCTGTGGTCCCTGGTCCTGCTGAGCGGACTGCCCCTGTTCGCCGACCAGTTGGGGCGCAGCAGGGGCAAGCGCATCGAGCGGCGGCTCTTCCTGTCCTGGGCAGGGAAACCCAGCATGCAGGTGCTGCGCTGGCGCGGCCCCCACCGGCCGGCAGCAACTCGGCTTCCTGCACACCCGCGTTCAGGAGATCACCGGCCCTTCGCTGCGACTGCCGACCGAAGAGGAGGGGGCGGCGGACTCGTGGAAGGCCGACCAGATCTACGACGCCGCAGGACTGGCCCTGCGCGTCCGGGCCCGCGGACTGCCGGGGGCCGAACTGGTCCACGAGCAGAACTGCGAATACGGGTTCCGGCGCAATATGCTCGGGTTGCGCCCGTACGCCCTGCCCGTCGCCCTGGCAGGGCTGCTGGCCGCGCTGGCCTGGATGTTCACCGCCCCCGGATTCCCGGGACGGCCGAGCACCCCGCTGCTGGCCGCACTCCTGGTGGTGGAGTTCCTCCTGGTGGCCTTCCCAGGCGCTGCTGGTACGGGCACGCTGGGTGGAGTCGGCGGCCTGGGCGTACACCGAACGACTGCTGGAGACGGCGGCCCTGTCCGGCCCCCAGGCACTGTCCACGGGCCCCGCGACACCGTCATGAGCCTTCCGCCCCGGGACGCGGTCGAGACCTGGCGGACGGCCCTGCGTCCCCTGGAGCGCTCGGCCGCGGCACGCCACCGCGAACTGTCGTCCGCCCAGAGCGCGTCACCGTACGCGGGCCGGCGAGGCCGCCCGTGACCGTCCGGCGCGGCACTCGGACCCGTCCGGTCCGGCGACTGCTCGCGTCCCTAGGCGCCCGTCTGCGCGAACGCCGGCTTGAGTGGATGTTCGGGCGGTTCGAGGCAGCCGGCTCCAGGGCGGCGGCCCAACGCCTCGTCGAACGCCACCCGGTGCTCACGACGACCGCCGCCGACCGGCTGATCGGTGAACTCGCCGACGCCGCCGACCGGATCGGCGCGCACGATCTCGCCGCCTCCCACCGGTACCACCAGGTCCTGCTGCGCCGCTGCCGGGCCATCGGCACGGTGGCAGCCTTCCGCGAACTGACGGCCGACGAGACCGATGCCGCCCTGGTCGACCTCGCCAACCGCCCGGTCGACGCCCTGCGCCGCCACGAGGCCAGCGGAAAGGCCGCGGACCTGGACGCCGCGCTGCGCGACGCGGAGGAGGCCGCGCGAGCCGTCGCCGTCCACGACCGGGCCGTCTCCCCCACCGCAGCGAGAGCGCCGGAGCGCGTCGCGGCCCTGAACAACCTCGCCGCAGCGCTGCGGCTGCGAGCCGAACTGGAGGACGACAAGGAGGCGTTGAGGCGGGCGGTCGAGACCTGCGCGTGAATGGTGGTGTGCTTGGCGCGTGTCCGCTCGGCGAACCGGTTACCTGTCGGCCAGGGCGATGACGGAGCCGGTTGCGCCTGTTCCTGTGATTCTTCCGGCGGCACCGGGGAGGGGCGCAGACAGCCGCGATGCCGGTAGACGCAATTCTCGGCGGCTTCCCCCAGGTTGTGCCAAAGGTGCCACCGATCGGCCACCTGGAGGGCTTGCGGGGCACCGCGGGTGGCCCCTTCGGCACAGAAGGTGGCGCGGTCGCAGCAGATGATCTTGAGATCAGTCTACGCAACGGCCCGCAAAGACCCTCGTGACGATCGCCACAGCAGTGCTCGGCGCTCCGGCCACCAGGCCGGACAACGACACAGGACGGGGCAGGGTCATCGGCGGCGCCGGGCGTACAGAGCGGCGGTGAAGTCGTCCAGGGCCGCAAGGTTGTGGGCGCTGACGACGGCGTCGCAGTAGGGCAGTGCCGCGGCCATGCCGGCCGCGAGCGGACGGTAGCGCGGGCTTGCCGTGCGCGGGTTGACCCATATGACGCGGTAGGCGACCCGGGACAGCCGCGCCATGTGGGTGGCGAGGTCGGCGGGCGCGCCGGTGTCCCAGCCGTCGGAGATGATGGTGACCACGGCGCCGTGCGCCATGCCGCGCCGGCCGAACCGCTGGTTGAACTCCGCCAGGCAGTCCGCTATCCGGGTGCCCCCGGACCAGTCGGGGGCCGCCCGTCCGGCCCGTGCCAGGGCGTCGTCCGGCCCGCCCCGCCGGAGGACGGGCGTGAGGCGTGTGAGCCGGGTGGCGAAGGTGAAGACCTCGGCGCGCGTGGCGCGGGCGGCACAGTAGAGCAGTTGCAGCATCGCGCGGGCATAGGGCTCCATCGATCCGGAGATGTCGCAGAGCACGATGAGGTCGCGGGGGCGAGCGCGGGGCGCGAAGCGGCGTAGCCACAGCGGGTATCCGCCGGTGCGCCGGCTGTCGGAAAGGGTACGGCGCACGTCGACGCGCGCACCGTGGTGTGCGGTGCGGCGTCGGCGGGACGGCCGGGTCGGGGTGCGCAACACGAGGGTGCGCATCACCTCGGAGAGCTGCGCCAGTTCCTCTGCGGTCAGGTCCGCGAAGTCGCGGCCCGCGAGACGATCGAGCGGACTGGCGGCGAGGGGTACGGGAGCCTCCCGCGGCTGTGCGTCGGCATCCCGGCCTCGTCCGTCCGCGGTGTACTTCCGGGTGGCGAGGAGGCGGCCAGGAACGGTGTTCGGGAGCGATCGGGGCGGGTCGCCGGGTTGCCCGCGCTGTTCTCCGCGGTCGGCCGGGCCGCCGAAGACCTTGCGGAAGACCTCGTCGAACAGCTTGATCTGCTCGGGGTCGGACACCAGGGTGGCGAGCGCGCAGTGCCGCAGTTCGCGCTTCGTCGAGGGTGCCAGCAGGGTGAGCGCCCGAGCGAAGCTGCGGGTACGGTCGGGGCCCACTGCGATCCCCGCCTCGTGCAGGGCGGCGGTGAACGAGACGGCCAGTTCAGGCAGATCAGGCATCGGAGCGGGCTTCCGCGTCGACCAGTTCCGCCAGTCCGGTCCGGCGCACGGCCTCCAGGTCCTCGGCGTACTTGAGTACGGCCCCGAGGGTGCGGTCGGCGGCGTCGGCGTCGAGAACGGAGAGGCCCAGCGTGTGCAGCGCGCCCGCCCAGTCGATCGCCTCGGCGATGCCGGGCGGCTTGGTGAGTTCCTGGCGGGCACGCAGGCGTGCCACCCCGCGCGCCACGCGCTCGGCCAGCCACTCGGCCGACTCCGGTACCCGTCTGCGGATGATCTCGGCGACTCGTGCGGTGTCCGGGTATTCGATCCAGTGGTAGAGGCAGCGGCGTTTGAGCGCGTCGTGCAGATCCCGGGTGCGGTTGGAGGTCAGTACGGCCACCGGCGGCACCGCGGCCGTCCGGGTGCCGAGTTCGGGGATGGTGACCGCGGCGTCCGCGAGCAGTTCCAGCAGGAACGCCTCGAACTCGTCGTCGGCGCGGTCCACCTCGTCGATGAGCAGCACCGCCGGCCGCGGTCCCGGGTGGCAGATCGCGGCGAGCAGCGGCCGTGGCAGCAGGTAGTCCTCGGTGAACAGGTCGGCGTCCCGCAGGGGCTCTCCGCGGGACTCCGCCAGTCGGATGGCCAGTAGTTGCCGGGGGTAGTTCCACTCGTAGAGTGCCTCGGCCGAGGAGAGTCCCTCGTAGCACTGCAGCCGGATCAGTGGGGTGTCGAGCACGGCGGCGAGCGCGCGGGCCGCCTCGGTCTTGCCGACGCCGGGCTCGCCCTCCAGCAGGATCGGCTGCCGCATGCGCACGGCCAGCAGCAGCGCCGTGGCCAGGGCGTCGTCGGCCAGGTAGCCGACTGTGTCGAGCCGCGAGCGCAGGGCGGGGACATCGGGTACGGGGTCGAGGTCAGGCATGCGCGTAACGGGAGGGGTCGTCGGCGAAGGCGTGCCGGCACCCCGGCCCGCAGAAGAACACCCTGTTGCCGGCCCGGTCCAGTGAGAGGGTGTCGGGCGTGATCGCCACGGTCATGCCGCACACCGGATCCACGTCCTCGGCCACGCTCTGCGGCGCGGCGGTGTCGGCTCCGGGGCGCACGACTCGCGCCGCCTTCGGCCGCAGCGCGATGATCTCGGCGTACACCGACAGCGCTATCTCCCCCGGGGTCCGCGCGCCGATGTCCAGACCGGCCGGCGTGTGGACACGCGCGCGTTGTTCCTCGGTGAAGTCCAGCCCGGCGAGCACCGCGGCGCCGCGCTTCGGACTGGCCACCAGGCCGATGTACGGGATCCCGGCGCGTGCGGCCTCGATGAGTACGGTCTCCTCCTCGCGGCCGTGTGTGGCGATGACGACGACGTCCAGATCGGGCGGCAGCGGCTCCCCGGGCGAGGCCGGCCGGGCGTCGAGGCCGACCACGTGACCGACGTCGAGCAGGGCGCGGGCGATGGGGGCGTGTCCGTAGACGTACGCCAGCGCCGGGGGGAGGTTGGCCTCCAGGAAGATGTCGAGCGTTCCGCCGGACAGGCAGGGATTGGCCACCGTGACCAGGCCTTCGGCAGGCTCCTGCGCGCCTTCGGTGCCGGTGTCCGCGCCGGGCGTGATCCTCAGCAGCAGCGACTCGCCGGTCGCCAGCACGCGCAGGCCCTGCAGTTGTACCGTCGTCTCGGCGCAGCTGCCGCCCACGAAGCCCTCGACGGTGCCGTCGGGCAGCACCAGCGCGCTGTCGCCGGGCTTGGCGCTCGTGGGCCGCTCCGCGTGGACGACGGTGGCCAGGACGAACGGCGTACGGCCTTGCCGGAGCACATCCGCGCGGGTCAGCAGTTCGGTGTTCGTCATCGTGGGTGCCTCAGGTGATCGCCATGTCGGTGCGCAGCGGCCGGCCCTGCGCGGCCCGCCACACCACGGCCGGCGTCAGCGGCATGTCGACATGGCGTATGCCAAGCGGCTTCAGGGCGTCGACCACGGCGTTGACCACGGCGGCGGGCGACCCCACCGTGGCGGACTCGCCGACGCCCTTGGCGCCGATGGGGTGGTGCGGGGAGGGGGTGACGGTCTCGCCGAGTTCCCAGGACGGGCACTCGACCGAGGTGGGCAGGAGATAGTCCATGAACGACCCGCCGAGGCAGTTGCCCTCCTCGTCGAAGGCGATCACCTGCATGAGCGCCATGCCCAGGCCGTCGGCGAGTCCGCCGTGCACCTGCCCCTCGACGATCGTGGGGTTGATCCGGTTGCCGCAGTCGTCCACGGCGATGAACCGGCGGATCTTCACCTGGCCGGTGTCGACGTCCACGTCGGCGACGCAGATGTACGCGCCGAAGGGGAAGGTGAGGTTCGGCGGGTTGTAGACGCAGGTCGCGTCCAGGTGGCCCTCGACGCCCTCGGGCAGCTCCAGGTTGGAGTGTGCGGCGAGCGCGATCTCGGCCATGGTCCGTCCCTGGTCGGGGTCGCCCGTGACGTACCAGCGGCCCTTCTCCCATTCCAGGTCGTCCGGGCTCACTTCGAGCATCGCGGAGGCGACGATCTTCGCGCGTTCGCGTACCTTGCGGGCGACCATCGCGGCCGCCGCTCCGGACACCGGCGTCGAGCGGGAGCCGTAGGTGCCGAGCCCGAACGGGGTCTGGTCGGTGTCGCCGTGCACCACCTCGACGTCCTCGGGCGGGATGCCCAGTTCCTCGGCGACGATCTGCGCGAACGTCGTCTCGTGGCCCTGCCCCTGGGTCTGTACGGAGATCCGCAGGACGGCCTTGCCGGTCGGGTGGACCCGCAGCTCGGCACCGTCGGCCATGCCCAGTCCGAGGATGTCCATGTGCCTGCGCGGACCCGCGCCGACGGCCTCGGTGAAGAAGCTGACTCCGATCCCCATGAGCTCGCCACGCTCGCGCTTCTCGGCCTGCTCTCGGCGCAGGTCCTCGTAGTGCGCGATGTCCATGGCCAGCCGCAGGGCGCGAGGGTAGTCGCCGGAGTCGTACTCCCACCCGGTCTGCGTCCTGTACGGGAACTGCCCGGGCCGCAGCAGGTTGCGCATCCGCAGCTCGGCCGGGTCCGTGCCGAGCTTGTCCGCGAGCACGTCGACCATCCGCTCGACCAGGTACACGGCCTCGGTGACGCGGAACGAGCACGCGTAGGCGACACCGCCGGGTGCCTTGTCGGTGTAGACGCCGGTCACGGTACAGTGCGCGGCGGCCAGGTCGTACGAGCCGGTGAAGACGCCGAAGAAGCCGGCCGGGAACTGCGTCGGCTGTGCGGTGGCGTTGAACGCGCCGTGGTCGGCGATGACACGGACGCGTAGGCCCAGGATCTTCCCGTCCTTCGTCGCCGCGATCTCGCCGTGCATGTGGTAGTCGCGGGCGAAGGAGGTGCTCATGAGGTTCTCCGAGCGGTCCTCCACCCACTTCACCGGCTTGCCGGTGACGATCGAGCCGACGACCGCGCACACGTAGCCGGGGTAGATGCCGACCTTGTTGCCGAAGCCGCCCCCGATGTCCGGGGAGATGATCCGGATCTTGTGCTCCGGGATGCCGGCCACCATCGCGTAGATCGTGCGGTGGGCGTGCGGGGCCTGGGTGGTGGACCACACCGTCAGCTTGCCGGTGATGGCGTCCATGTCCGCCACGGTGCCACAGGTCTCCAGCGGCGCCGGGTGCACCCGCGGGTAGAGCATGTCCTGCTCGACCACGACGTCGGCGGCCGCGAAGACCTCGTCGGTTCGCTCCTTGTCACCCGCCGACCAGTCGAAGATGTGGTTGTCAGTCTGGTGTTCCTTGTCGTCGCGGATCACCGGCGCGTCCGGCTCGAGCGCTCGTCGGGCATCGACGACCGGCGGCAACGGGTCGTACTCCACGTCGATCAACTCGAGGGCGTCCCGGGCTGCGTAGCGGTCCTCGGCGACGACGAAGGCGACCTCCTGACCCTGGAAGCGCACCTTGTCGGTGGCGAGCACCGCCTGCGTGTCGTACGAGAGCGTGGGCATCCAGGCCAGCCCGAGACCGGCCAGGGTCTCCCCGGTGATCACGGCCTTGACCTTCGGGTGCGCCTCGGCTGCGCTGGTGTCCACGGACACGATCCGGGCGTGGGCCAGCGGGCTGCGCAGGATCGCGCCGTGCAGCATTCCAGGCAGCAGTACGTCGTCGACGTAGGTTCCGTGGCCGCGGACGAACCGGGCGTCCTCCTTGCGGGCCATGCGCCCGAAGCCGACCGGCCGTTCCTCGGTGGTCGTCATGCCCGCACCTCCTCGCGGCCGGGCGCCGACTCGGTGCCCGCGTCGGCGGTCCTCTGCCCGCCGCCGTGCTCGGCGGCCCAGCGGATGGAGCGCACGATGTTCTCGTAACCGGTGCAGCGGCACATCTGTCCGGAGATGGCCTCGCGGATGTCCTCCTCGGACGGATCCGCGTTGTGGTCGAGCAGCCAGCGGGCGGTCATCATCATCCCCGGTGTGCAGAAGCCGCACTGCAGCCCGTGGCAGGCGATGAATCCCTGTTGCACCGGGTCGAGTTCGGTCCCGTGCGCCAGTCCCTCGACGGTCCGCACCTCATGGCCGTCGGCCATCACCGCGAGCACGGTGCAGGACTTGACCGGCGTCCCGTCCAGCCAGACGGCGCACACCCCGCAGTTGGAGGTGTCACAGCCCCAGTGGGTGCCGGTGAGTCCGAGTTCGTCGCGCAGGAAGTGCACGAGCAACAACCTGGGCTCCACGTCCCTCGTGTGCTGCTCGCCGTTCACGGTCACGGTGATCCGCATGTCACGCCTCCTGCCCCTGGGCGCGTGCGGCGGCGACGCGCAGCGCCCGCGTGGTGAGCTCCCCGGCCAGATGCCGCTTGTAGTCGACCGGGCCGCGCTGGTCGGCCGTCGGCCTGCACTCCTGCGCGGCGATCCGGCCCGCCTCCGCGAAGCCCTCGTCGTCCGGCCGTCCGCCGCGCAGGAAGTCCTCGGCCTGCTCGGACACGAACCGTGGGGCGCCCACCGCGGTCAGCCCGATCCCGGCCTCGGTGATGACACCGTCGGAGATCTCCAGCACCGCTCCCGCGGCGACGACCGCCCAGTCGCCGACCCGGCGCTCGACCTTGCGGTAGGCGCTGGCGTGCGAACGGATGGGCACGCGGATCTCCACCAGAAGCTCCGCTTCGTTCAGCGCGGTCTCGTACGGCCCGAGGAAGAACTCCCTGATCCCGATGGTGCGCCTGCCGCGGGGGCCCTGGGCGACGAGGGTCGCCCGCAGTGCCGAGAACGCCGCGGACAGGTCCTCCGACGGATCGGCCTGGCACAGTGAGCCGCCCACGGTGCCGCGGTTGCGTACGAGCGGATCTGCGATGACCCGTTCCGCGTCCCGCAGGATGGGGAAGTGCTCACCGACGACCGGCGAGGCGAGCAGCTCCGCGTGGCGGACCATCGCTCCGACGGCCAGGTCGTGCCCGTCCACCCGAATCAGCGCCAGCTCGCCGAGGCCGTTGATGTCGATCAGGGCTTCGGGCTGAGCCAGCCGCAGCTTCATCATCGGCAGCAGGCTGTGTCCGCCCGCCACCACCCGGGCCTCGGGGCCGTAGCGTGTGAGCAGCTCGATCGCGTGCTCAACGCTGGTGGCCGTCTCGTACTGGAAGGCAGCTGGAACCTGCATCGGGCCCTCCTGAAACGCTGTGCTCTTCAGGCTGCGCTCTTCCACACCGGACACGCAATGGGTCGATAAGCATTCACTTATCCGTCCAAATGCAGGAAAATCAGGTAGTGACCGTCACACAGCTCAGCACCTTCGTGCTGGTCGCCCGGCTCGGCTCGGTCGGCGCCGCGGCGCGAGCCCTGGGGGTGAGCGAGTCCGCCGTATCGCAGGCGCTGACCGCGCTGCGCACCCACTACAGCGATCCGCTCATCCGGCGCACCGGCGGCGGTGGGATGCGTCTGACGCCCGCGGGCGCGCGGCTGCTGCCGATCGCGTCGCAGATGGTCGCGCTGAGCGCGGATGCCGAGGCGGCGGTACGGGCGGCACGGGGTGCGCCCGACGAGCTTCGGGTAGTCGCCACGAGCACGCTGGCCGAGTTCGTGCTCCCCTCACTCGTGGAGGCTTTCGCCGACCGCTCAGGGCACAGGGCCGAGACCTCCTTCGGGGTGGCCGCCGGCCACGAGATACGTGTGCTGGTCGAGAACCGGCTGGCCGACGTCGCGCTCGGGCCGTATCTCGGCGCCGACCATGGGGGCGAACTGGTCAGCGAGCCACTGTTCCGCACCCAGCTGGTCGTGGTGATCGGCGCCAGGTCGCCGCGGCCGCCAGGTCCGCCGCCGCAGTGGTCGTGGCTCGTCGATTCCTCCGGGACCGATCCGGACGCGGACTCCGGGCGACTGCTGCGTCGGCTCAAAGTGGCCGAAGGACACGTGTGGGTGTTCCCCAACCAGGCCGCGACCTGGGCGGCTGCCGCCGAGGGCGCGGGGGTGGCACCGGCGTTGGCCCATCTGGTGTCGCCCCGCATCCGGCGTGACGAGCTGCGCGTACTGGAGACCCCGGCCACGCCATCGGACGCCACATGGCACGCCACCGTCCTGCAGGCCGAGCATCGTTCCCCGGCCACCGACGCGTTCCTGCACTTCCTGCACACGCCCGCAGCGACCCGCATCATGCGCGCGCCCGGCGCGGGCGTCCCGCCCTCCCGCTTCCGGCCTCCGGTGTACGTCACGCTCTGGGGCGCGTAAGAGAGCAGGTTGTCCAGCGGAGCAAGCTCACCCGCGGAATCGCACCTGCTGTGTTCAGCGTGTGCGCGTGCCTGTCGGAGAACGCCTGCCCGACGGCCTCAAGACGCGCTACGTTCCTTTGGGCTTCGCCGGCACGCACAGCCACGCCAGGCCTGCGGCGGCCAGGTAGGCGAGGGCACCAATGGCCATGCTGGTGCGCAGCCCGGTGTTGTAGTGGGTGGCCGTGGCGAGCAGGCTGCCGCCGAGCGCCACGCCGGTCGCGCTGCCGACCTGGCGAGTCGTGTTGAACAGGGCGGAGGCGGCCCCTGCATACGCCGGGGGCGCGGCGCCCATCACGGTCGCGGTTGAACCGGTGAGGGCGAAGGAGGTACCGAACCCCGCGGCCATCATCGGGGCCACCAGCACCGGGTAGGCGGGGTCGGCTCCCGATGAGGCCCAGCCGGCCAGGCCCAGAGCAGCCACGAGCATGCCGGAGATCACCAGCGGACGATCGCCGGTGAGGCGGGTCAGCCGCCCGGACAGGACGGAGGCGAACATGGTCATCGCCACCGCCGGGAACAGGGCCAGTCCGGTGCCGAGGGCGCTGAAGCCGCGCTGGTGCTGGAAATCCAGGCTGGCAGTGAACACCATGCCGTAGAAGCCGAAGTTGAACAGCAGGCCGATGACGGCTCCGCCGATCATCGTACGAGACCGCAGCAGGCTTGGCGGAAGGGCAGGAGACCGGGCCAGCCGCTCACGCACCGCGAACGCCGCGGCGGCCAGCCCGGCCAGGCCCACCCCGGCGAGAACAGCCGGAGCGGACCACCCCCGCCGTCCGGCCTCGTTGAGCGCCGCGGTCAGCAGCGCCACCGCCGCCACGACCGCGCACTGCGCCGGCCAGTCCAGGCGTCGCGCGGCGTGCCGGGGCGAGCGCGCCACATGCCGCAGCGTCAGCACCAGGCAGGCCGTCCCGACGGGCAGGTTGATGAGGAACACCCAGCGCCAACCCACCGTGGAGGCGAGCAGCCCGCCCAGCAGCGGCCCGGTGGAGGCCGCGATGCCCGCCATCGAACCCCACAGCCCGAAGGCGCGCGAGCGTGCGGCCGGCGCAGGGTAGGCCTGCTGGAGCAGGGCCAGGGACCCTGGCACGATCAGCGCCGCGCCGAGCCCCTCCACCAGCCGCGCCACCACCAGGAAGGGGGCGTTCGGCGCCAGCGCGCACGCGGCCGAGGACAGGGTGAACACCGCCACGCCCGAGCAGAAGACGCGGCGGTTGCCCAGCCGGTCGCCCAGCGCGCCACCGGTCAGCAGGAGGCCGGCGAAGACCAGGGTGTACCCATCGGTGATCCACTGGATGCCGGTGAGCGAGGCCGACAGTTCCCGGCCGATCACCGGAACGGCGACGTTGATCACCGTCACATCCAGGATCACCATGAAATACCCGGTGCACACCGCCAGCAGCGGTGCCCAGGACCGTGGCCGGGACTTCGGGGCCGACTCGGGGGAGGGCATGGACTGACCGCCACCGGCCGACTCCGCGAACGTCACGGCCCCAACTCCATCCTGCCCGCGGAGATCTTGTATCAAAAATCACAATAAGGGAAATATGCGTCGGCTTGAAGGAGCCCGGCGGTCGCCGCCACGGTGCCGGGCGGGCGTCCACGCCGCTTTTCAGGAGCGCGACCCGTCGGATCGCGACTACGTCCACGTGTGGGCTGACGGCACCCTCCCGAAGGTGAGGCGCGGCCGAGCGCACTCGCGCCTGCCGGTCCTACCCGGGGTGCCACTGGACGGCACCGGGGGCGGTGAGGGATAACCCTCGAATCGACGCTTGCCGAGTGACATGAACCGATCAAAGCTGCCACTCTTCCTCCAGCCACGACCGGACCGTCGCGGTGTGACGGTTCCCCACGCACCGTTCAGCTCGTTCCGGACAGCACGTCCCGTCTGCCCGGTCTCTCAACGGCCGCAGGACTCGCGGCCGCAGCAGGAGGAGTACGAGTGAGACACAATCCCCGTCGGGCGATGGCGGCAGGCGCCCTGGTGACGTCCACCGCCCTGCTCGTCCTCGGCACTCAGGCCGTCCCCGCGACCGCCAAACCCGCCCCCCACGACGGTTCCCTGCGAACGGGCGCGCTGCAGGCGAAGCTCACCGGCGCCCAGCGCACCGCGCTGGTCAAGAGCGCGGAGGACAACTCGGCGCAGACGGCGCGCTCCCTCGGCCTGGGCTCGAAGGAGAAGCTGGTCGTCAAGGACGTCGTCAAGGACAACGACGGTACGCTGCACACCCGCTATGAGCGCACCTACGACGGTCTGCCCGTCCTCGGCGGCGACCTGGTCGTGCACACCCCGCCGGCCTCCGAGGCGTCCGGCACGGTGAGCACCACCTTCAACAACAAGCGCTCCCTCAAGGTGTCCACCACCACCGCGGCGATCACCAAGTCGGCCGCCGAGGCCAAGGCGCTGAAGACGGCCAGGGCCCTCGACGCCGAGAAGCCCGCTACGGACAGCGCCCGCAAGGTGATCTGGGCCGGCGACGGTACCCCGAAGCTCGCCTGGGAGACGGTGGTCAGCGGTTTCCAGGACGACGGCACGCCCAGCAAGCTGCATGTCATCACCGACGCGACCACCGGCGCCGAGCTGAACCGCTTCGAGTCCGTCATGACCGGCACCGGCAACACCCAGTACAGCGGCACGGTGACGCTGAACACTACGCTGTCCGGCTCGACGTACCAGCTGTACGACACCACCCGCGGCGGCCACAAGACGTACACCCTCAACGGCGGCACCTCGGGCACCGGCACCCTGATGACCAGCTCCGACGACGTCTGGGGCAACGGATCCGGGTCCAACACGGCGACCGCGGCAGCGGACGCCGCCTACGGCGCCCAGACGACGTGGGACTTCTACAAGGACACCTTCGGCCGCAACGGCATCAAGAACAACGGTGTCGCGGCCTACTCCCGGGTCCACTACAGCAGCAACTACGTCAACGCCTTCTGGGACGACAGCTGCTTCTGCATGACCTACGGCGACGGCTCCGGGAACACGCACGCGCTGACCTCGCTGGACGTCGCCGGCCACGAGATGAGCCACGGCGTCACCGCCAACACCGCCAAGCTGAACTACTCGGGTGAGTCCGGCGGCCTGAACGAGGCCACCTCCGACATCTTCGGCACCGGCGTGGAGTTCTACGCCAACAACCCCTCGGACCCCGGTGACTACCTCATCGGCGAGAAGATCAACATCAACGGCAACGGCACCCCGCTGCGCTACATGGACAAGCCCAGCAAGGACGGCGCCTCCGCCGACTACTGGTCCTCCACCGTGGGCAGCAAGGACGTGCACTACTCGTCCGGTCCGGCGAACCACATGTTCTACCTGCTGGCCGAGGGCAGCGGTGCCAAGACCATCAACGGCGTCAGCTACGACAGCCCGACCTCGGACGGCGTCGCCGTCACGGGCATCGGCCAGGCTGCGGCCTTGCAGATCTGGTACAAGGCGCTGACCACGTACATGACGTCCAGCACCAACTACGCCGGTGCCCGCACCGCCGCCCTGAATGCTGCCGCGGCGCTGTACGGCACCAACTCCACCCAGTACGCCGGTGTGGGCAACGCGTTCGCCGGGATCAACGTCGGCAGCCACATCACGCCGCCGTCCTCGGGCGTGACCATCACCAACCCCGGTGACCAGTCCGCCACCGTGGGCAAGGCGGTGAGCCTGCAGATCTCGGCTTCCACCACCAACGGCGGAGCGCTCACCTACAGCGCGACGGGTCTGCCGGCCGGTCTGTCGATCGACAGCTCGACCGGTGTCATCTCCGGCACCCCGACCACGGCGACCACATACAGCACCAAGGTGACGGCGACCGACAGCAAGGGTTCGTCCGACTCGGCCTCCTTCACCTGGACGGTCAGCACCTCCGGCGGCGGCTCGTGCACCTCGGCCCAGCTGCTGGGCAACCCGGGCTTCGAGTCGGGCAACACCGTCTGGACCACGACCAGCGGCGTGATCGACAACAACCAGAACCAGCCGGCGCGCAGCGGTTCGTGGAAGGCCTGGCTCGCCGGGTACGGGACCACGCACACCGACACGCTGTCCCAGTCGGTGACGATCCCGGCCGGCTGCAAGGCGACCTTCAGCTTCTATCTGCACATCGACACCGCGGAGTCCACCACCGGCTCCGCGTACGACAAGCTGACGGTGACTGCCGGGTCGACCACGCTGGCGACGTATTCGAACCTCAACGCCGCCCCCGGTTACCAGCTGAGGTCCTTCGACCTGTCCTCGTTCGCGGGCTCCACGGTCACCCTGAAGTTCACGGGTGCGGAGGACTCCATCCTTTACACGAGCTTCGTCGTCGATGACACCGCCCTGACGGTCAGCTGACCTGTGTTCCATCCGTGGGGGCCGTCCGCCGGGACGGCCCCCACGGCACGTTTGCCGGTCCTTCTCATACGCCCCGCGGCCCGTCGCCCCGTAGACGGTGGGCATCACCAGGCTCAGCGTCAGCCCCCACACGATGAGGACGACCCCGATCGCCTCCGGCAGCAGCCACCGTCCTGCTCCGCTGTGACAGCGGTGTCAAGCCACGGGAGAGTGGTCCACGGGACCCGCGCACCACGGCCCGGGCCGCGACGGCCCCCCGGGGTGTTCTGCGCCCTCTTGCCGGAGATGAACCTGTACTCCCCCGCATCCGCGGGGGCTTCGCCCGAGCCGGCGCCTTCGCCTGGCCTGCCGTCCATCGCCGATGACCCGAGCACGCATCTGGGCCCTGCCGCTGCGGAGCGCAGTACGGGCGGCCTCACGTCACTGCGGGAACAGATGATCTACACAGGGCCGGACGTCGATCGCCGGCCCGGCAGGCAAGATCCGAAGCCGGCCTGACTGCGGTACGTGAGCTCGCCGACGATCTCGTGGTGGAAGCTCCACAGGCCCGAACGCGATCGGCGGATCCTTCGTACGCTTGCTCCCCGAGTCGGTCACGCGGAGGTGTACGGGATGCGGCACAGCGCGGCACCGGGCCGGAAAGCCAACTGCTTCTGGGGTGACCGGCCTTGCCCATGCCCTGCGCCGGAGACTCAGCTTGATCATCGGGGCGAGCCGAACGGTGGATCCGGGGCTAAGATCACGCAGTCGCCATTGCGAGCACCGCACGTCGAGCGGTTGGCGAAGGCTTCATCGCCTCCCCGAACCCAGTACTGAAGGTTCGGGCTCCGGAGGCTCCGAAACGGGGAGAGGCAAGGGGACTGACCATGGAAGAGCCGCGTCGCCAAGGCGGGCGGTACGAGCTGGGCGCGATACTGGGTCGTGGTGGCATGGCCGAGGTCCATTTCGCCCATGACATCCGCCTGAACCGCTCCGTCGCGGTGAAGACGCTGCGGGCGGACCTCGCCCTCGATCCGTCGTTCCAGGCCCGGTTCCGCAGAGAGGCCCAGTCAGCCGCCTCGCTCAATCATCCCTCGATCTGCGGGGTCTACGACACCGGCGAGGACTTCGTCGACGGCGTCCTGATCCCGTACATCGTCATGGAACACGTGGAAGGCTCGACCCTGCGCGATCTGCTGCACAGCAGTCGCCAGTTGCTGCCCGAGCGCGCCATGGAGATGACCGTCGGCATCCTCCAGGCGCTGGAGTACTCGCACCGCAACGGCATCGTCCACCGGGACATCAAGCCCGCCAACGTGATGCTCACCCGCACCGGCCAGGTGAAGGTGATGGACTTCGGCATCGCGCGCGCGATGGGGGACTCCGGCATGACGATGACACAGACAGCCGCGGTGATCGGCACCGCGCAGTACCTCTCGCCGGAGCAGGCGAAGGGCGAGACCGTCGACGCCCGCTCCGACCTGTACTCCACCGGCTGCCTGCTCTACGAACTGTTCACCGTTCGGCCGCCCTTCATCGGCGACTCCCCGATCGCCGTCGCCTACCAGCACGTACGCGAGGCTCCGCAACCGCCGAGCGTCTTCCGCCCTGAGCTCCCTCCCGAGGTGGACGCGATCGTCCTGAAGGCGCTGGCCAAGGAACCTGGCTACCGCTACCAGTCCGCCGACGAGATGCGCGCGGACATCGAGGCGTATCTCGACGGCCGGCCGGTGGCCGCAACGGCCGCGCTCGACGCCGTCGGATACGGGTACGGCGGCCACGCGGACAGCGCAGCGACCACCGCCCTGCCGACGCTGCAGCAGCCTCCGCAACGGTCTGCCTACAGCGGCGACGGCGGCCGCCCGGGCAGCGCCGGCTTCGACGCCGGGTACGCCGATCCGGCCCCCGCCGGAGGCCGGCGTGTGTCGCGGGGCGCGCTCATCGGCATCGGCGTGGCCGGCCTCGCTCTGATCGGCATTGTCGTGACCACCGCGCTCAGCGTCGACGGCGACGACCAGCAGGCCGCCGCCGACGCCTCGGGCAACGGCCAGTACGGGACGGACACCGCGCAGGCCCAAGCGAAGTCGCTCGACGCGCTGCTGCAGTCGAGCAACAGCAGCCGCACGTCGGTGATCGACGCCGTCGCCGCCATCAAGCAGTGCAGCAACCTCGCTGATTCGGCGACCACCCTGCGCACCGCCGCAAGCCAGCGCGACGACCTGGTCACCAAGCTCTCCGAGCTCACCTTCGACAAACTACCCAACCACGGCGACCTGGTGGCCCAGCTCACCGCGGCCTGGAAGGCGTCCGCCACCGCCGACAACCACTACGCCGACTGGGCCGACCAGACGGCCGGCACCAACGGCTGCCACGACGGCCACGCGACGAACAACCCCGACCAGGGCAACACGGCCAGCGAGCAGGCAACCGTCGCCAAGAAGAAGGCCGCCGCCCTGTGGAACCCCATAGCGCAGCAGTACGGTCTCCCACAGCGCCAGTTCACCGAGCTCTGAGCCGCCGGGGTCCGGCCTGGTGGCGGCGGGTGCGGGATCAGCTCGGCGGATGACTTCGGCAGGCGGATCGCAGAGCGATCGGCGGTGGAGCCGGCCGAACCGTTCACGTCGACAGCTTCAGTCGCGGCTCCCCTTCAGCATCCGGCTGAACGGCGTGGCCGGGCGCTCCAGGCGCTCGCCGTCGAGAGTGATGTCGACGGCCTCGTTGAAGAAGGCCAGCCGCCCCTGGATCACCGCCACCGCGGGCAACGGCTCGGGGTAGCTCCAGAGGACGTTGGGCGGCACCTCGCCCCCGCCGCGCCAGGACCAGTACTCGGCGGTCCCCTTGTAGGGGCAGCCGGTGTGGTGGTCGGTGGCGTCGAACAGGTCGAGGCGGACGTCCTCGAGGGGGAGGTAGTAGCGGGTGGGCAGGGCCGTCTCGAAGAGCAGGACGGGGGCTCGGGTGTCAGCGACGGTCTGCCCGTCGATCTCGACCCGCACGTGCCGGCTGCTGGGCAGCGCGTCCACGCGTTTGTGCGGGTCGCGAGGGTGGATGAAGATCTCCTCGTCCTCCTCGTACCAGTGGTCGAGGCCCGTGTCGCTGCGCTGGAACCACTCGAAGGCGATGTGGCCGGCCAGGTCCTCGGCGGGGAACGTCCAGGCCGCGTTGTCGCGCACCTCGCCGTCGGCGTCGAGGTCGTAGAAGACCCGGGAGCCGGTGTGCTTGCCGGTGGGCGGGTTCTTCGCCGGGCGGAGGAGGTCCGTGCGGACGTCCTCGCGCGGGAAGGCGTACTGCGGCACGGGCAGGTGGGGTTCCCAGACGAGCACCGGGTGCCGGCTGTCGACGACGGTGACGTCACCCTTGCGGCCGCGCACCCAGCGCTCGCTGGGCTCCCACTGGAGTCCTTCGGGGGTGGTCCTGATCGAACGGGCGGCTGGGTGGGCCTGGTGGGTGGCCATGGCCGGTGCTCCTTCCAGAGATCCGGATGCCGGTTCCTCTCCACGGTCCCACGATGCCGTGACGGGTGCCGGGTGACGGGGCCTCCGCGGGCCGCCTCCCGCGAAGGCACCCGCCGGTCAGGCGCGGAAGTAGCAGCGCAGGTACTCGCCGGTCGGAGGTCTCGGACTTCAGCAGATCCCACGGGGCGCCGGTGAAGACCACCTCGCCGCCGTGCTTGCCGCCATCCGGACCCATGTCTGCCTGATCCGGCGAACCGGGAGCGGTGGCTGCGGCTGAACGAGATCGCGCTGCCGGCGGCTGTCCCGGCCACCTGGCCGCGTTCATAGGCCGTTGGGGGGCGTTGCGGGATGTTGCCGGAATGGAGATCAGCGGTACGCCAGGGGGCCTGGCGCATCACCGTGCGTAGTCTGATTCGGCAGGCATGGACGACCCACCGCTGGGGCGAACGCACGAAGCGCCGACCATGACCGCACCCCTATCCGAACGGCCTCCTGCAGAGGCCGCGAGTCCGTTGTCAGTGAACGATGTTACTTTCTGTGACATGACCGACCACGCGCTATGGCTGCTGCGGCAGGACCGCCGCCTGGCCGAACTGGCCGCCTTCCCCTTCGGCTTCGACCTGGACTGCGCCACCCACGGCCATGTCGAGGAGGTTCGCCTCGCCTCGGGCGGGCCGCTGGAGACGATAGCCGGGGACGATACCGGGGGTACGTACTTCGTGTGCGCGGACGGCTCGGTGCTCTACGCCGACTCGGAGGGCGCCGCGGGGATCATCGGCTCCAGTGTCGACGAGACCCTGGAGCTCGTGATCGGCCTGCCCGGCTGGCGCGGCTACACACGTCTGTCGCCAGACGATGGCGAGGAGAAGATCCTGGCGTGCGTCGCGGAGACCGAGGACGAGATCCGTGAGTACCACGGAATCGACGAAGAGCGGGCCGAGCTCCGTGCGGTGCTGGGCTTCCCGAAACCCTCCCCGGTCGAGCTGGTGGGCAGGCTGCGTGCCGCGCTGCTGCGCACCGAGCCGGAGTTCGTACTGCTCAACGCGGATGAGGGGTGCGCGTACGACCGGATGGGCCCGGCCGGTCCCCCGCTGTGGGAGTCAGTGCTCGCGGCGGGCCGCGCCGATCTCGCCTGGCTGCGGGAGGGCGACCGCACGGCATGGCGTGAAGTCGCCGAGGACCCGATGCGGCGCCGGATCACCCTGCGGGCCGCGCAGTTCGACCGCGCCGAGGGCGATCTGGAGCTGCTGCGGCATCTGCTGCGGCACGAGACACGGTCATCGATGACGGACGAACTGCGGCTCGCGGCCGTGCTGGTGGGGCTGCGCGGAGAGACCGGAGATCTGCCGCTGCTGCTTGAGGTCCGGGAAACGGACTTCGACACGGCGTGCGGCCTGGGCGATATGCCGGAACCGGGAGCAAGCGCGGACGAGTTGCGACAGTGGGCGCGGACGCTCGACGAGTCGATGTTCGGGACGGACCCGTCGGACGAGCCGGTCTGCACATGGACCCGCCTGGCGCGGGACCAGGGAATGACGGACCTCGCGCGGGTGACGCTGATCCGCGAACTCGACACCATCTTCATGGACCAGAGCAGACTCCGTCGCCCCGAGGCGCCCAGCACCCTGGCCACGGCTCCGCTGAGCGGGCTCGCCCGGGACTTCGAGGAACTCGGCGACCTTCCCCAGGCGCTGCGCGCCCAGCGCCTGTACGCCGCCCTTCAGGAGACGGCATGGGACCGGGCCTCGGCCCGGCACACCCTGGCCCGCCTGGAGCGAGAGGCGGGCCGGCTGCCGCAGGCAGCGGACAGCCTGGCCGCCGTGCGCGACGCCCTGGCCACCCCGGGCGACGACTCACTGCGCTACTGGCAGCGGGTCAACCTCGGTCGCTACATCGCCGAGGAGCACTACCGGCTCACCCTCGCCCTGGCCGACGCGGGCCGCCCCGAGGAGACCCGTGCCCTCCTCACGGCCGCCGACGCCATACTCGGCGAACTCTCGGAGAACGCCGCGAACGGCATCCGCGAGCTCGCCGAGCGGACCGCTGCGAGAGTGCGGGAGGTCAGCCGAGGACGGCACGGCTGGGGCGGTCCGCCAGGAAGCAGTGGGGCGCGGCGGGCCAGGTAGTCGGTCTGTCCGGCAGCAGGTGCTGTTCAACAGAGCGATCGAGCCGATCCAGGTAGTTGTTGGACAGGGTCGGGGAATCCACGCCGCCACCATGCGATGCACCGCTGCGCGTGGCGTTCCACCGCCAGTTCTCCAAATACCCGGCCTCGAGCATCTGCCGGATCAGCCGCAGAAACCCGTGTGCCGGGCCTGCTGCGTGTCCGAGGTGTATCTCCTGTCGGTGGAAGCCTGGCCGTGGCATGCGGTCCATCAGAAGTCCCGCCCAGGCGCCCCGGCAGCGAGGCCCGAGGCCGTCGTCGTTCCCTCCTTCAGGACGAAGACGTGGCTGCCGGCGTCACCGCCATGCGAAGCGCCGGTACGCGGGCCTTTGACCGGGTTTCGACAGGGACGGTGCACCGCGAGGCGGAGGACGCGACGGCGCGCTATGGCGGCGAGTTCCATGCCGGTCGCGCCGCGACCTCAGGTGGTGCGGTGGGGGTGTGGTCGGCAAGTACCTGCTGGACGTGGGCCACAGGCAGGCAGCACCAGGCCGGGACGTTGTCACCGGCGGCGGCGCGCGTCTGGTCCAGACGGTCGAAGACTCCGGGGACCTGTCGCTCGGCCTGCCGTTACAGCTGCGCCGATCTCAGAGGCGAGACCGGCCGCTGCCACGGCCTTGCTGGCGACCGTAATCGTCGGCGGGGCGTTTCGGCGAGTTAGACGTGCTGGAAGCGGTGAGGCGTCACCGGCCGACGGGCCGTCAGAAGTCGTACGGCTTCTTGGTGCTCCAGTTCAGCACGTCGGCCTCGTTCCAGCTGAACTGCGGCTTCTGGCCCTTGGTGTCGACGGAGTAGAAGGGGCCGTTGTGACCGTCCGCGCCGCGCAGCGCGATGGCGAACGAGTGCGCCGTGTGGTTCTTCGAGCCGTAGTCGAAGAGGTTCACCGCGCTGTATGCCTTGCTTCCGGGCCGGAGCGTGATGTGCTTGTCGCCGCCCGGGTTGTCCTTCTTCGAGTGCGGCAGTGCGGCGCCGTCGATGTCGTCGCCGAGCTTCACGGCCGGGTACGAGGTGACCCAGCATGGCTTGGCGCCCTCGTTCGACGCGGCGACCAGCAGGTGGTCGCCCTGCTGACCGGCGAACCGGTGCACCGCGGTGACCAGCATCTCGTCTCCGCGGCACGGCTGGGCGCCGGACATTGTACCCTTGCTCGCGACCTCGTCCATCTCGCCCGAGGCAGTCGCCGAGCGCGTCCCCTCCTTGGCGTCACCACCGCTGTTGGCCTGCTCCGCGCTGCCCTTGCCGTCCCCGTTGGACGCGGACCGGCTCTGCGCGGTACCAGCGGCGTGCTCGCCGCCCGCCGCCTTCGAGCCGTCGTCGGCGCCGCCGCAGGCGGTCAGGCCCAGCGCCAGCGCGGCGGTAACGGCGGCCAGGGTGGCGGAACGGGCGGTACGGCGGGCATGGTGCGTGGTCATGATGAGCTCCCCCATTGTCTGTCGGGACGCGGCATCTCCCCCTGCTCCCGCAGGGCGACCGACCGCATCGGCTGTTTCGCTTCACCCCATGAGATGACGCCGGGGCGGGCGTAGTTCGCTCCGTTCTGTCCGCATTCGGTAACAAGGCGACGGGGTGCAGGCCCATCGGTGTTCACGCCGTGCCCGTCAGCGGTGCAGGGGAGGCCACCAGGCGCTCCCCCGCCCCTCCGCGGAACGGTTCGCCAGCGGTCCATCGCGTACACGCCCCCCGATGTCGACGCGCCCGTCCAGTGACGTCGGCGAGGAAGCGGGTATGGCGGTCGACCCGCCAGGCGCTGACGTCATCGTTCTACCCGAACCCGGGCACGCCAACTGGGCTTGCTCGAACCGGCCGTCGCCGCGGTTGTGCGACGCCCAGACCCCCTCGTCGCCGAAGCCAACGACGTCCGGGGTGCCGTCGACCGAGACGTCGGCGAGGAAGCGAAGGTGCTTCCTGCCCGTCCACCTCTGCGCGAGCCCGAAGTCATCAAGGGCGTACCACGGCTCGGCGAACGTCTTCGCAGCTACTCCAAGCTGAATGATCTGCGGCGCGGGCATCAGGGGTGACGGTCAGGACGGGGTGGAACCGCCATAGGCGGCCATGCGTTGACGCCGGTAGTGGTGCGCTGGTCGGACACGGTTTCCACATGAAGGTTTGCACCATTCCTGCCGCTCATGGCTTTTGACGAAGTACCGCACACAGGGTGGCGCGGAGCAGGCCCGCAGTTGGGCGCGCTGCGAACCGCTCAGGAAGTCCATGGCGGCGCGGGCCAAGGTCGCCACAAGTCGAACTTTTGTGTCTTTCTCCGCGGACAGCAGACGGGCTGTGGGGACACCGTCCGGCGGCCAGTCCATCTGCGGGACGACCGGCTCGAATCGGACGTGCTGTTCGTGGATGACGGTGACATCCTCACCGCCGCAAGGAGTGCAGCCGCGCTCGATCTCGGGTTGCATGTGGTCCGCCGCGATTACGGCGCGGAGGTCGCCAACGCTATGAGCCGGCGACTGGTCTTCGCGGCGCACCGGGACGGTGGGCCGCGTCAGTTCGTGGAACGCCCCATGCCCGACCTGCCGGACCAGTCCATGGCACCTGTCCTGGCCTGGGCGCAGGAACGGTTGGACTCACCGCTCGCCTGTCCGACCTTGCGGCGCGTGCGGCGGTCAGTCCGGCGACGCTGCATCGCCGCTTCCAGGCGCAACTGGACACGACGCCGTTGACGTGGCTCACGGGGGAACGGCTTGCCCTGGCGTGCCGGTTGATCGAGCGAGGTGAGTCCCATTTCGAGGTGGTCGCGCGGCGCAGCGGGCTTGGCACCGCCGCCGATCTGCGCACGCTGATGCGCCGCGAGATCGGCATCACGCCGTCCGCATACAAGCGCCGGTTCGGGCCGGAGGCGAATTGACGGCGGGCGGCCCCTTCCGGTGAACCACGAAAATATGCATCATCGTTGGCCATCGCCAGGGGCGAGAAGGCTGGTCAGCTCGGCGATGGCCTCCGGGCAGGGTTTGAAGCAGCGGCTGACGTTCTCCGGCCTCTTGTGCCGGGACTTCGCCATCAGCACCAGCAGGGCCGCCTCCGCCTCGCCAAGATGTCTTCCCTGGTCCGGGCACCGGTGGGTGACGAACTCCGGCCTGCGGTTGCGGGTTCGCGTTGATCATCCTTCGGCGTGTTGCGAGGCTGCGGCAGCCTTGGGGCCAGTGCGGCGGGTGTCAGTGGGCTCCGCTTGGATGCCTTTGTGACAGTGCATGAAGTAATCAAGCAGTTGCCATCGCAACTGTCCGCGAGCGGTCCAGGGCCTTGGCGATGCTGGACGCCGTTCTGAGCCCTGAGTGGGAATGGAGGTACTACTCCTTCGATTCCCGCTGGTCACCGGGCAAGGAGATGGCCTCGATGAGGGACGGTGCCGGCAACGACTACGCCATCGTGTTCGCCGTCGCCGGGGTGCATGCCCAGGCATGCGACCACGAGTCGCCGATGTCTCCGTATCGCGTTGCGCCTCCGGCGCCCTGGCCTGGGCTCTTCGACTCGGTACCGGACGTCTTCCGTCCTTGTGTGGACGAGCCCGCCTTCGCCGACCACAACGGACTACCCCGAGCGACCGTGTGCTTCTGGCGCGAGAGCTTCGACAGCCAGTGGAGATGCGGCGAAGTTCATGTGCCGGACGAGGACATGGACGACGCCGACGGTGCTGAGTCGCTGTTCGATGTGCTCATCGCGGGCAGCGCCGAGGCCTACCAGGAGTTCGCAGAAGAGGTCTACGAGATCACGCTGGACGTGGCCGCGGTCCAAGCGGTTTTTGATCTCAAGCCGCTTACCCAGGAGATCGTCTCGTCGTTGAACCCGGAAGTGACGCTTGGCAATCTGGCCAAGGACATCGCCCAGATCGGGTACCCGACGACCCGATGAGCACAGGTGGGCGGCGTGGAGCGGCTGGTCATCTCGGACTTCATTCGCAGTGTCCGGCAACCGGCTTACAGGTCGCCGACAGGTATGCCACGGTGACGTTCAGCGCGGGATCGCCCAGCCTGGCACCCAGGTCCCGGCAACGTTGTGGCCGGGCGCTGTGGCGGCGAGGTGGGTGCGGAGGGTGGCCAGCGCTGGGTGGGGGTTGTCGCGGTGCCAGAGGAGCGAGTGCGGGTAGACGGGCGTCGGGTCGGTCACCGGGATGCGGCGCAGGCCGTGGCCGGCGGGCCAGACGAGGCGGGAGTCCGCGCCCATGAAGGTGGCGAGGGCCGGGGTGTCGGCGATGGTGTCGAGGAGCGCGTCGGAGCCGAAGTTGGGGCCGGTCGCCTCGATGGTGAGGCCGAACTCGGCGACGAGGTCGTCGTAGTAGGCGGTCCACTCGGTGCCGGGGACGATGCCGGGCATCCAGATCCGGTGCCCGGCGAGCTGAGCGACGGTCACCGAGCGGGCGCCCGCCAGCGCGTGAGCGGGGCCGGTGAGGAGCTGGAGGTTCTCGTCGAGCACCCGGACAGACTTGACGTCCTCGGGAAGGGGATGCCCGGGGGCGGCGACGGCGCGGAAGGACGCGTCGATCGCACCGGAGCGGATGGCGGCGACGGCCTTGTCGATGTCGAAGAGCATCACCACGTCGAGGTCGATCTCGGGGTGCGCGCGGTGGAAGCCGCGCATCAGCGCTGACTGCGCGCTGCGCGAAGCGATCACGTCGACGCGCAGCGGTCGGCGCCCGGCGTGCACGGAGTCGACCGCGCGCTCGGCCACGCGCAGCAGCTCGCGCGCGTGCGGCAGGAATGCCTGCCCGTCGATGGTGAGCTCGGCGCCACGCGCGGTGCGGGTGAACAGCCGCACGCCGAGGTCGCGCTCCAGCACGGCGATGCGCTTGGAGACGGCCTGCTGGGTGACGGCCAGCTCGGCGGCGGCTACCTGGAACTGCCCCGAGTCGGCGGCGGCGACAAAGGTCCGGACGGCGTTGAGGTCCATGCCGACACCGTATATCCACAACTAATGGTTGTGGGGAGATGGTCTCGTGGTTGTTTGAGCAGTGGCGATGGTGCTCGCTTGATTGATTCTTGTCGCGGCTTGGTTGTGCTGCGAGGGAGAGCGCCGGCTCGCGAAGCAGGCACCGGCTGGGGCGGCGGTTCGGGTGGCTTGGGAGGCGTACGGAACAGGCGCGCTGTGCACGTGGCCGCCTTCGGCACGTTTCCGCTCCAGTGGCGGCCAGGACCAACCGCGCGCACTGCGACCAGAGCGACGGCCAGGCGGGGAGTCGACCGTCCCCGCGCGATCGGCTCCCCGCAGGTCCGCATCCCCGCTGCCGGCCACCACGTTCACCACGCCGGCCGGCAGCAGGTCCCGCCACACCTCGCTCAGCCGCAGGTTCGCCAGCGGTGTGAACACCGACGGGTGCTCAGGGAACCATCCCCAGGACGATCAGACTTGCCGACGGTTGTCGACGAGCCGAGTCTTCGCCCTCGGGAATCAGGCAAGAAGACCGCGCGATGGCCGGCCTGCTGCGGTAGGTGGGTGCCGGACACCCAGGCCGGTGCGGCCTTCTGCGGTCACGACGCCGCAGCCGGCATGGATACAGGAACACGGGCGGCAACCGCCACCGAAGACAAGCGAAGGACATCTGATGGCACACGCTCTGGAGATCACCACCCTGTCCCCCGCGCCCGGGTGCACGGCGCGGGACTTCGTGGCTGCGAACAAGGACATCGACGCCTACCTGGCCGCGAGGGACGGCTTCCGGTGGCGGAAAATCGCGGTCGGCGAGGACGGCTCGGTGATCGACATCGTGGCGTGGGACACGCAGGAGCAGGCGCGATCCGCCGCGGCGGGCATCATGACCGAGATGAGCGCGTCCCCGGTGCACACCACCATCAACCACGGCACCGTCGACTGGCGCGTGGTGGACGTCGCGCACGTGATCTGACGAGCTGACCACCGCATGCCCTTCGCCGATGACCTGATCAACCGCACCACGGCCCAGACGTGCATCCGTGCGATCCGGCAGTCAAATACCGGGGCGGAACTGCCCGCGCTGCGGCGGGCGGCGGCCGGTCTCAGCCGCCACGCCCCAGTTCGCCGTTGACATGGTCACTGTCTGGCTGCACCGGCTCCGAAGCCAGTGATCGAGAACCCCGCAGTGCTGTTCGGCGGCACCCTCGTGTTCACCGCGTCGCCGATGGCGGACTGCGGCCCAAGGGTCTTCAGACTCTCCGCCCTCACCCTCGCCCCCGGCGAGGGTGAGCACCATCCGGCGCGAGCACTCCCTGCGGGCCATCACGATGCGCCGCTACCATCCGGGCCGAGCCGGTGGCGACCAACTGCAGCGACTCGCGTGGGATCATCTGTCCATGAGCAGCGACCTGGAAGTGAGTGCTCTGGCGATCAATGTCACGATCCCGCAGGCACTCCGCTGGACGGACACTCGGCGCGGTGAAGCGTTCACGCTGACCACACTCAACGTCCGGCTTCTCCCGGACGGTCGCCTCGCCGCAAAGGCCTATGGCCGACCAGTCGCTGGGGGTCGGGGCGCATACGTCTCGTTTCCTGTCCCCGACAAGCCCGAACTGGCGGCCCTGATCGCTGGCGCCGCCAGCCGCGCCGGGGCACTGTGGGCCGCCCATCGCGGTCTCGGCTGAGCTTGGTTCGGCTCGAAGACGGACGGTGGGAGTCCCGGACTTCGCCCTCGGGACGTGGCCTGGGAGCGTAGTCCTTCTTGCGTGAGGCCAGGGCAACTGACGGCTGCGGAGTGGGAGTTCAACGGGCCGTATCTGCAGATCGGTGAGTACGGCCGGTCAGTATCCCGAGCGGCTTCGGCAGCAGCTCGTATCGGCGCCGTCGGGGTATCAGCCCGGAGAGGCCGGCGGACAGAGCAGCTTCCGGACCATCTTGTACGCCAGTGAGTCGATCGCGCGGACATGCTCCCAGCGGCCGACCCACACCGCGTCGGACCGCGTACAGAAAACTCCTGTGCGTCGGTTCGCCCACTTCTGCGATTATCCCCGAATGGCGCACCGTCTCGAATCGCTGGTCATCCGGCACACCCACCGCCTTCCCCTCCAGGGCTCCGCCGGGGAAGGAGCCGCCGCCGCACGGCAGTTCGACGCGGCGCTGACATCGGTGGGCTTCAAGCTCTCGGCGGAGCTGCTTGAGCGGCTGTCGGGACTGTCCGAGGCTGCGGTCGTGCACACCGCCAAGCGGACGCTGAGCACGGTGAGCGAGATGGTGGGCGACCACGTGCGGCACAACTCGTACTTCATCGACTTTCCGGCGAACGTGCCGGACACCGAAGAGTTCTGGATGCGGTGTGTGACCAAGGCGCTCGGCGACGACAAGTCGCGTGCGAACGTGCTGACGCAGCTGGCACACGGGGTACTGGACCTGCTCAGCCTCCCCACGTACGGCCGCTACCAGCACACCTACGAGGAGATGCTCGCGGCGCAGGACGAGCTGATCGCCTCGGCGGGCGACCGGGTGACCGTCCTGCATCTCGGGCGGGACCTGGACGACGAACTCACGGACCTGTACCTGTCCTTGGCGGGCAGCACGACGCCGCTGGGCGAGGACCACCTGCGCGACCTCAAGATGCTCGCCGAGCGGTGTGCGCTCGGCCCCCAGCCGGAGTCGATCCCGGTCCGGGAGAACCTGGCGGTCGTCAACGAGGCCCGTCTCGCTGTCGGCGCGGACCTCCTGCTGGACACCGTCATTGATGTGCTGCGGCTGGCCTGCGCACTGTCGGGCGGCGACGTGACGCTGCAGGAGCCGACCCGGTTCCGGGGTTTCTCGCGGCCGGTCCGCCGTGCGCTGCTCGCGGGCCTCGATGCCGTGGTCGCGGCGAACCCCGCGAAGCTTGCCGATGTGCACGCGCACCGCGAGCCTTTCAAGCGGCTCGGTGAGCGTCTCCACCCTCATGAGTACCCGCGCTGGCCGCACGCCGCCGGTGTGTTCACCGTGGCGCGGGGTGAGAAGGAGGCGCGGTCCTTCGACAGCCGTGTCGGAAAGCTGCTCGACGACTTCGACGTGCTCGGCGCGGTGCAGCTGCTGAAGTCCGCTCCCGGCAAGCTGTTCCGTGCCCTGGACCTCCTGCTGCGTATCGCCGCCGACCAGGAGGAGCGGGACGCGGTGGTGGCCGCCGCGGTGCGGGTCGCTCCCGAGGTCTCCGGCCGGGTCGTGCTTTCGGTCCGCGAGCACTTCCAGAACCGGGAGCGGGAGACCGACAAACCCCGGGTCTTCGTCAACCGCCAGGGCCGCGGCTGGGTCATACCCGACGTCCGGCCGCCGGTCCCCGCCGCCGACCGCGATCGTCTGATCGCCGCCCTCGACGCAGAGATGCGCCGCAGGCTCCCGGCCCCGGGCCGGCTGCTGCTCGACCCCGACGTCCTCGACGTGGCGCTCCCGCTCAGCGGCAGGGCGACCGCGGCAGGGCTCGGCGTACTGCCGCGAGGCTCGGTCTCGGCGGTCGACGGCGAACAACTGCGCTTCTTCGTGTACTGGAAGGAGACCGAGAAAAGGACCGACTACGACCTCTCAGCGTTGCTTCTCCACGCCGACTACAGCGCCGACTACTGGCTCTCCTACACATCCCTGACAGGTGTCGGGGGCGAGCACTCGGGCGATGTCACCGAGGCGCCCGACGGGGCCTCGGAATTCATCAACCTGTCCCTGGACCGGGTACGCAGCGCGTACATCGTTCCGCAGGTCAACATCTACGCCGGCGAAGGCTTCGAGGAGGTCGAGGAGTCGTTCTTCGGTTTCATGCTGCGCGATGGTGAGCAGACGGGCCGTCCGTTCGAGCCGCGCACGGTGCGTATGAAGTCGGAGCTTCGCGGGGCGGGTCGAGTGGCGCTGCCGTTGGTGTTCCGACGCGAGGACGACGGCCGGTGGCGCGCGAAGTGGCTGCACATGTATCTGAAGGGCATCTCGTCGGCCAACCGGGTCGAGGAGAATCAGTTGTCGGTGTCCAAGGTGGTGCGCGCCATCGTGGAGCGCGAGCATCTGACGGTGCGCTACCTGATTGACCTGATGGCCGGCGACACCACGGCCGTCGGTCTGTGGGACGGCGAGCCGGTCCCGGACGAGCCCGTGATGTACGTCGGTCTCGAACGGCCCGAGGGGCTGCACCCGGACTCTCAAATCATCACCCTCGAAAATCTGCGCGACTTGATCCCGGGCTGAGTGCTAGCGTTGCCCATGGCGAGGCCATGAAGGGGCTTCCTTCTCCATTCACTTTCCCTGAAAACAAGTTCTTTCGCTTTCCTCGCCCTCGACGTCGCTCCGGGCGGCACCCGCGCTCACCGCGCGAGTGCCGCCCGAGCCATTTGCAGGGCCGGTATCGCTGTTCAACGAAACGGCGAGAGGCGTTCCGCGCCGATCGCTCGCGCACCCGAACCGACAACGCCATCGACGGCGGAAGCGGGCACCGGCAGCCTGTTCCGTACCCTGGCGGGTATGCGCATGCGCCCCACGATGACTTGGACCCCTGCCGAGGACCTACCGCCCGGCACCACGGATCCGGAACCGGTCGTCGATGCCCTGATGATACTCAGCGGGGCGGGCCTCTCCACGGAGTCAGGCATCCCCGACTACCGGGGCGAGGGCGGCAGCCTGAGCCGGCACACCCCGATGACCTACCAGGATTTCACCGCCGGCGCCCAGGCCCGGCGCCGTTACTGGGCGCGCAGCCACCTTGGATGGCGCACCTTCGGCCGCGCCCGTCCCAACGCCGGGCACCGGGCCGTGGCCGCGTTCGGGCGGCATGGCCTGCTCTCGGGCGTGATCACCCAGAACGTCGACGGCCTGCACCAGGCCGCCGGCAGCGGGGACGTCGTGGAACTCCACGGAAGCCTGGACCGGGTTGTCTGCCTTTCCTGCGGCGCCTTCAGCCCGCGCCGCGAACTCGCCCGGCGGCTGGAGGACGCCAACGTGGGCTTCGAGCCGGTGGCCGCCGGCATCAACCCGGACGGTGACGCCGACCTCACCGACGAACAGGTCGGGGATTTCCGCGTGGTGCCCTGCACGATCTGCGGCGGCATCCTCAAACCGGACGTGGTGTTCTTCGGCGAAGCGGTTCCGCCGCGGCGGGTCGAGCACTGCCGCGAGCTGGTCCGTGAAGCGGCCTCACTGCTGGTCCTGGGCTCCTCACTGACGGTCATGTCCGGGCTCAGGTTCGTCCGCCAGGCGGCCCAGGCCGGGAAGCCGGTACTGATCGTCAACCGGGACCCGACCCGGGGCGACCGGCACGCCCTCACCCGCATCGCGCTCCCCCTGGGAGCGGCCCTCACCACGGTCGCCGATCGACTGGACATCCCCGTCGACGACCTGTGATCCACGCCGTGGCCGCCTTGACCGAATTCCTGCGTCCGCCATTTCGCATGCGTCAGGACCGGGCATTCGTCCGCATGCGGGAAGCCCCGTCTTTGCCTCGTGCCGGTGGTCAGACGTACATCGGCCCCTTGTCGATGAGCTCGGCCAGCCGGCAGGTGAGTTCCTGGACGAGCGCGGACGGGCCGGAGTCCGCCCGCCACACGAGCCCGAGTTCGACGCCTGGCCCGGTGTCACGCATGGGCACCACGGTCAGGCCGGGCTGGGCGAAGATCTGGGCGGCCACGCCGGTCGTCCCGATCAGTGTCACGCCGTGACCGTGGTGAACCAGTTGAGCGAGGCGTACGAGGTCAGGGTCGGGCAGCTGCTCGACCACGGCCCCGGCTCCGGTCAGCCATCGGGTCATCCGCTCCAGCGTCGCCGGCTGGACGGCGGAGGTGACCATGGGTACCCGCCGGGCCGCCAAGTCGTCCACGGTGATGTCGGTGCGCTGTGCGAGTTCGTCGTCGGCAGGGACCACGGCGCCGAACTCGTAGCGCGCCAGTGGCATCACCTGCAGGTCCGGTTCCTCCACGGGCAGGTGCGCCACGGTCAGGTCGAGCTCTCGGGCACGCAGTGCTGCGAGGAGATCCACCGATGCCTCGAACTCGATGGCCACGGGGATGTCCGGCTGGAGCTCGGCAAGCAGGGCGGCGACCTGGTCGGCGACGGTCGAGGGGGCCAGGCTGGGTGATCCCAGGCGGATGCGGGGCGCGCCGGAGTCCCGGGCGAGTGCCCGGCCGTGGGCGGTGAAGGCGGCCCATGAACCGAGGAGCTGGCGGGCGGTCGGCAGCAGTGCCGTGCCGGCTTCGGTGAGCCGCACCTGGTGGTGGCTGCGGACGAAGAGCTCCACGCCGAGTTCGCGTTCCAGTTCGAGCACGGTCCGGCTGACCGGGGACGGCGACAGCTGGAGCCGGGCTGCTGCCCGGGCGAAGTGCAGTTCCTCGGCTACCGCGACGAAGGCTTTCAGATGCCGGACTTCCACGATTGCGGAGCCTGTCATGTCCGCTCATGCGGGTCAACCAGGAACGTTGCGCGGCACGCAACGTGATCTTGTGAAAGAAACGCTGGTCAGCGTCCTGCGCGCTGCCGGACGGTGGTCGCACCGGAGACCGCCTTCGCTCAGGAGTGTTGTGTATGCCCAGCCATTTCCCCACCGACGGCCCTGACCTGCTCGGTGATCTTCGTGTCGTGGATCTCAGCACGGGAGCGGGCCGTCTCGCCGCCCGTCTGCTGGCCGACCTGGGTGCCGACGTGATCCGTGTGGACCAGGTCGGCGAGGGGTCCGGAACCGACCTGCACAGGATCGCCTTTGATGCCAACAAGCGCAGCGTTCGCCTCGAGTTGGCGGATGAGGTGGACCGGCAGCGGTTTCTCGGTCTGGTCGCCACCGCCGGGATCCTCATCGAGGACGGCCGTCCCGGCGACCTTGCCGCGCTGGGGCTGAGCGAGAAGGTGCTCCGGCAGGCCAGTTCCCGGCTGGTCGTGGTGTCGCTGTCCGCGTTCGGTCAGGACGGGCCGTACCGGGACTGGAACGGCTCGGAATGGGTGCAGTTGGCGCTCGGCGGTGTGCTGTCCAGGTCGGGCCTGCCCGGCATTCCGCCGGTGCTGCCGCCCGGAGAGCCGGCCACCCAGTCGGCCGCGGTGCAGGCGGCCTGGGCAGCTCTGGTCGGCTGGTACCACTCTCGGTGCTCGAGGCGACAGCGAGCGTCCTCGACCCGGGCTACGGCATTGGCGGCAGCGCCACCGGTGGTGTTCCGGCGAAGGACGGCCCGCGGGACCGCCCGGACGCGCGCCACTTCTACCCGATCTTCGCCTGCGCGGACGGACATGTGCGGATCTGCCTGCTGGCGCCCCGCCAGTGGCGAGGCATGCGCGCGTGGCTGGGCGAGCCCGACGAGTTCGCCGACCCCGCGCTGGAGCAGCTCGGAAAGCGCTTCGCCGCGGCCGGCCGTATCTACCCCTGCATCGCCGAACGCTTTGCCACCCGCACCCGCGACGAACTGATGGCCGCCGGGTCCGAGTTCGGATTCCCGATCGCCGGGCTGCTGTCCCCCGCCGAGGTGCTGACCGCCGAGCACTTCACGCAGACCGGTGCGCTGGTCGACGTTCCGGTCGAGGGCGCCGGTTCGGTGCGGCTGCCCAACGGCTTCGTGACCGTCGACGGGGTGCGGGCCGCGCTGCGGCGCCTGGCCCCGCCGCCGGGTGCCGACGACGCGCTGCTGACCGGGCCTGCCGCACCCGCCACTCCCGCGCCCGTGGCTGTGGAGGGCGGCTTCGGCGCTCGGTCCGGCGAAAGCAGACGGCCACTCGACGGCCTGCGCGTGCTGGACCTGGGGGTCATCGTGGTGGGGGCCGAGACCGGCCGGCTGCTCGCCGACCTGGGCGCGGAGGTCATCAAGGTCGAGTCCGCCGCCTTCCCCGACGGCTCCCGGCAGTCCTTCGTTCCCGGGCCGATCTCGGCGTCCTTCGCCTACGGCCACCGCGGGAAGCTGAGCCTGGGCCTGGACCTGCGCTCCCCCCAGGGCAAGGAGCTGTTCCGGCGGCTGGTCGCCGTCTCCGACGTCGTGCTGTCCAACTTCAAGCCGGGCACGCTGGACTCGCTCGGCTTCTCGCACGCCGAATTGGCCGCGATCAACCCCGGGATCGTCACCGCCGAGTCCAGCGCCTTCGGCCCCCGCGGACCCTGGAGCCGCCGCATGGGCTACGGGCCGCTGGTGCGGGCCAGCGCCGGGCTGACCGGCTTGTGGGCCTACCCCGACCGGCCGGACAGCTGGAGCGACGCCTCCACGATCTACCCCGACCACGTCGCCGCCCGGGTGCAGGCCCTCGCCGTGCTCGCGGCCCTGGCCCGCCGCCGGCGCACCGGGACCGGCGCGCACATCGAGTCCAGTCAGGCCGACAGCATCCTGAACCAGATGGCTCCCGCCCTGGCAGGCGAATCCGTATCCCCTGGTGCGGTGGCGTGCGTGGGCAACGTCGGCGAGGGTGACGCTCCCCGCGGCCTCTACCCGTGTGCCGGCGACGACGAGTGGATGGTGATAGACGTACGCGGCGACGCCGACTGGGCCCGGCTAACCGGCGCCCTGGGCCGCCCGGAACTGGCCGCCGATCCGCGCTTCGCGACCGCGCCCGGCCGGGTGGCCCACCGAGCGGCGGTCGACGACCTGGTCAGCGTCTGGACGGCGCAGCACCCGCCGCGGGAGGCGATGACCGTGCTGCAGGAGGCCGGGGTCGCGGCGGGCGCGATGTTGCGGGTGGTGGACCTGCCGGACGATCCGCACCTGCGGGCCCGCGGCTTCCTGGCCGTCCAGCCGCAGCCGCAGATCGAGGAGCCGCTGTGGGCCGAGGCCCGGCACGCCCATTTCACCGCTGTCCCGGACCCGGTCCTGCGGCCCGGGCCCCTGCGGTTCGAGCACACCCTCGACGTCGCCGGGCGGGTGCTGGGCCTGCAGCCGGCCGAGATCGACGCGCTCGCTGCCGCCGGCGTCCTGCAGCTGCCCACCACCGCTGCCGCGGCAGCGCGCTGAGGGCACCGTCCGACCGGCCCCGCCACAGTGATCCTTGGACAGCCACCGCGGCGGGGCCACGCTGCGGCCTGCGCAGTCGCAGCCACCCGACCACCTTTTCGCACGACCAATGGAGCATACGGTGAGCACCACCGATCTTGACCCCCGCACCCCCGTCCTCGTCGGCGTGGGCCAGTCCTCCGAACGCATCGACCAGCCCGGCTACCTCGGCCTGTCCGCCGTCGAACTGGCCGCGGCCGCCGCCCGCGAGGCGCTCTCCGACACCGGTACCGACGTCGACGCCGTCGCTGCGGCCGTGGACACCGTCGCCGGGGTGCGCCAGTTCGAGATCTCCACCCCGGGCGCGCCGGCCCCGCTCGGCAGGTCGGACAACTATCCGCGGTCGGTGGCCGGCCGTATCGGCGCCCACCCTCGGCGGGCCGTGCTCGAGGTCGGCGGCGGGCAGTCTCCCCAGCACCTGGTGAACGAATTCGCCGCCACCATCGCCGGTGGCGGAGCCGAGGTGGTGCTGCTGTTCGGTTCGGAGGCCATCTCCACCACTCGTCACCTGGCCGGCGCCGACGAAAGGCCCGACTTCGCCGAGCACACCGACGGCCGCCTGGAGGACCGCGGCTACGGGCTCAAGGGTCTGGTCTCCCGGTACGCGGCCGAGCACGGACTGGTCGGCGCCCCGGAGATGTACGGCCTGTTCGAGAACGCGCGGCGCGCCCGGCTCGGCCTGTCCCGCGAGGCGTACGCCCGCTCGATGGGTGAGATGTTCGCGCCGTTCACCAGCGTCGCCGCCGAGAATCCGTACGCGGCCGCACCCGTGGAGCGGGATGCGGCCGAGCTGGTCACACCGACGGACACCAACCGGCCGATCGCCGCCCCCTACCCGCGGTACGTCGTCGCCCGCGACCAGGTCAACCAGGGCGCCGCGGTCCTGCTCATGTCCCTGGGCGCCGCGCGGCGGCTGGGTGTGCCGCAGGACAAGTGGGTGTTCCTGCACGGGCACGCCGACCTGCGCGAGCGCAACCTGCTGGAGCGTGCCGACCTCAGCAGCGCACCAGCGTCGGTGATGGCCGCGCGCCACGCGTTGGAGGTGGCGGGCATCGACGTGGACGAGGTGGCGACGTTCGACTTCTACAGCTGCTTCCCCATCGCCGTGTCGAACACCGCCGTCGACGGTCTCGGTCTGTCGGCGGACGATCCGCGCGGCCTGACGCTCACCGGCGGCCTGCCCTTCCTCGGGGGCGCCGGCAACAACTACTCGATGCATGCCATCGCCGAGACCGTCCAGCACGCCCGCGCCAAGCCCGGCACGTTCGGCTTCGTCGGCGCCAACGGCGGCATGCTCAGCAAGTATTCGGTGGGCGTGTACTCCACGACGCCGGCCCCGTGGCAGGCCGACGGCAGCGCCGCTCTGCAGGCGCAGATCGACTCCTGGCCCGCTCCCCCGCAGAGCCACAAGGCCCACGGCTGGGCCACGATCGAGACCTGCACCGTCAAGCACGACCGGACGGGCCGCCGCACCGGGATCGTCGTCGGTCGGCTCGAGGCCGACGGGAGCCGATTCCTCGCGACGACCACCGAGGGCGACGACGACATCCTGGCTCTCCTCGCCGACGGCGAACCGGTCGGGCGGCGCGCCTTCGCGAAGTGGACACCCCGCGGCAACCGCGTGACCACCAGCGAGGCCCGCATGGCGGAACTGCACCCGGTCCGGGTGCCCGGCTTCCGCGACGACTACGAGAACATCCTCGTCCGCCGCGACGGACACGTCCTCGAGGTCACCATCAACCGGCCCGAGCAGCGCAACTCGCTGACACCGCCGGCCAACGACGAACTCGACGAGGTCTTCGACGCCTTCTTCTCCGACGCCGATCTGTGGGTGGCCATTCTCACCGGCGCGGGCGACAAGGCGTTCTCCGCGGGCAACGACCTGCTGTGGTCGGCCGGCGGCAAGCCGATGTGGGTCCCTGACAACGGTTTCGCCGGCCTGACCAGCCGCCGTTCCCTGCCCAAGCCGGTGATCGCCGCGGTCAACGGCTTCGCCATGGGAGGCGGCTGCGAGATCGCGCTGGCCTGCCACCTGGTCGTCGCCGACCAGAGCGCGCAGTTCGCCCTCAGCGAGGTCAAGGTCGGTCTCATCGCCGGTGCCGGCGGCCTGATCCGGCTGCCCCGTGCGGTCCCGCAGAAGCTCGCCAACGAGATGATCCTCACCGGCCGCCGGCTCAGCGCCGACGAGGCCCTGCATCACGGCCTCGTCAACCGTGTCGTCCCCGCCGGAACCGCCCTCGACGGCGCACGCGCCCTGGCCGCGGACATTCTCGCCGCATCGCCCACCTCGGTCCGTATCTCCCTGCAGGTCATGGAAGAGACCCAGGGCATCTCCGACACCGTCGACGCTGTCAGCCACCCGACCGACGCCGTCGACGACCTCATGCTCAGCGAGGACATGATCGAAGGCCTCACCGCTTTCGCCCAGAAGCGTCCCGCGCAGTGGAAGAACCGCTGACCCACGCGCCTCGTCAAGCCGACATGGCAGGCCTGAGGGCAGCTGCCCTGACCTGGCGATTTTTGAAAACGGCCGGGGCCGCTCCTCGCCTCGCTTGGTTGGTTCTTGAAGTGAACAGGGAGGGCGTGGGGAACGAGGAGCAGGTCTTGATCACCTGTGGGTAGGCTCCGGCCATGACTGGAGACTGGCGGGTGGACCGGATCGGGGCCGCACTGCGGGGTGAGAATCCGACTGTGCTGCGGCGGCTCGAGTCAGGCTTCGCGGTGATCGGTGACGTTCAGTTCCTGCCCGGGTACTCAGTTCTCCTCGCCGATCAGTCGGGTGTTCAACGGCTGTCTGACCTGCCGAGGTCCAAGCGGCTGGGATTTCTGTCCGACATGGACCGACTCGGGGAAGCGGTTGAGCGGGCCTGCCGACGGCTGGACCCCGCTTTCCGCCGGGTCAACCTGGAGATCCTTGGCAACACGGACCCGTTCTTGCACGCCCATGTCTGGCCGCGGTTCGACTGGGAGTCGGCCGAGCTGGTGAGCAAGCCGGTGTGGCTGTATCCGCGTGAGCGGTGGAGTGAGGGGCAGTTCAGGCTGGGCCCGCGGCACGATGTGCTGCGGGAAGCGATCGGCCGCGAGCTGGACTGGTTGCGTTCGATGGCCTGAGAACCGTATCTCAACCGTTTATGGAACATGCGGGTCGAACAGGTTTCCCTCCCGAGGTGATCTTCCGGCGGCACGCGCATGAAGGCAGGGCCTCTCGGCAGCTCGAGGACGCGGAAGGCCCGCCTGGGGCTGCTCGGCAGGCAGAGGACACCGCGGCCCGACCGGATCCGGGCACGGCTCGGGGACCTACTCAGCCGCCGATGCCGCTCAGGTCCAACAGCTCGTCATCGTACGGCGGATCCACTTTCAGGGGCTCCTCGAAGGCGCTGAAGGTGGTTGTGGTGTGGAAGTCGCTGCCCTTGTACTCGACCTTGAGCAGGTAGGGCTTGCCCTCTGTGGCGACGTGGAACGTGTAGGTGCCGCTCTTGTCCTTCACGTCGGTCACTACCAGCGCGATGGCCGGGCGGCCGTCGACCTCGGTCGGTTCGCTCTTCTTCGCCTTGCCGAACGCGTCGAACGACCAGGTGCAGTCGGAAAGCCCGTCACCAGGCACCGACTCACTGGACGACGTCTTGATCCAGCGGTCCTGCTCCGCCGCACTCTGCGTTTTCTGCCCCGACCGCTGATCGAGGTAGGCGCGGTTCGGCCGGACGTAGTCCGTCTCTCCGATCCGGATCTGTTCGAGCGCGGCGCCTGATTCCCAGGACGACTTGAATGTGCAGGTGCTCTTGAGGTCGGTCGTCAAAAGGGTGGTGGAATGTTCCCCGTCGGTGACGGTGGTTTCCCCGTCGATGGTCACCGACGTGAGCGACTTCATGGTCTTGTACGCGTCGTCGAGCAACTGCTGGGCGGAGCGCTCGTCCGTTGCGGCGCCGCCCGAACAGCCGGTCACTGTGGCTCCGAGCGTCAGGCAGGCTGCCGTGGCCGTGACAACGGTCGAGATCTTTCCCACAGGGCCCCCAAGGTCATGGACATGATCCAATACAGGCGGAGAGCCTACTTGATCACCGTCTCTCCGATCGATCAGTTTCGTCGTGAATGCTGAGCGATCCGGCTGCTTCCCTCGGCCCGCCCGACAGGGTCGCCGGTTTGAGATGCCGCCGTCCCCCAACCGTTCATGGAACGTGCGGGTCGAAAAGGTTTCCCGCCGGGGTGATCTTCCGGCGGCACGCGCATGAAGGCAGGGCCTCTCGGTGGCGCGGGGATGCGAATCGAACCGAGCAATGCCGTGAGGTCCTGGTGTCGTTGTTGTATGCGTCCGAGCCCGGCCAGTTCAACTCGGCTGCACCATCGCGTGATTGCCTCGCGCACGCGTCCGGCAATGCGGCCGATCATCCCGATCGGGTGCGCCGGTATCCGACGGACATGACGTCGCGAGGGTGAACTGCCCCGGCGTCGGCTCGGCCAGCCAGCCGCGCGACCAGGCCGCCCCTTCACGCCACACCGGAACCTGCGACTTCGGCTTCGCCGCATCCCGGGGCGCCGACCGCACATCCGCATCCGGCGGATCCGAAACGGCCTCTGCCTCGGCGGTGCCGTTGCCCTCCGGAGCCAGCACCGTATCGACCCGTCTGCGGGCGATCACCCACTCCTGCCATTCCAACTCGGCCGCGGCCAACTCGGTCTGCGATTGCGGCCATCCGGTGCTCGGCTTCGATGGTGAAGCCGAGCGTGTCGTACTCCTGGCTGAACCACCCGTTGCGTGACCGCTGTTGCGTGCCCTGGCTGATCTTCCTGCCGCAGTGGGTGTGAGGGGTTGCAGCCAGGCGCGCAACGCCCTCCTACACGGGGAAGTAGAACGAGCAGGTCTGGCGAACCGCTGGCCACGGGGCGGACCAGGTCGGCAGAGGCGCGGCCGAGTTCGCAGGCCCGGATGATGCCCGGACAGGCGAGCCGGACCTGCAGCAGCCGCTCGTCCTGGCTCTCGGTGAGCGTCTCGCGGGGCCGCGTGATCCTTGCGGTATGTCATGCTGCCGCGCGGCCGCATGATCGTCGAACGGAACGGGGAGGTCGTAAACCAGACGGCTGGATTTATCCTCTCACCATGGCTTACGACTCCTCCGCAACGCGTGCGCGCCTACTCGAAGCCGCACACGGCGAGTTCGTCACTCATGGGCTCGCCGGTGCCCGTGTCGAACGGATCGCCAAGGCAGCTCCGGCCAACAAGCAGGCAATCTACGCCTACTTCGGCTCCAAGGACGACCTCTTCGACGCGGTGCTCGACGCACGCCTGAAGATCCTGGCCGATGTGGCGCCATTCACCCCGGGCGACCTGCCGGCGTATGCGGGCGCGCTCTTCGACGCCTTCATCGCGGACCCCGACCTGATCCGGCTCACACAGTGGAAGACGCTTGAACGTCCCGAAGCCTCCCCCGGGGAACTGGAGGCCCACCTTTCCAAGGCCCAGGCCATCGCCGACGCCTACGGCGCGGACCTCGAAGCCGCGATGGACGCTTTGATGATCGCACTGTCCGCAGCACAGGCATGGCTGGCAACGCCTCCCGCCATTCGCAATCCGCGGCAGGCAGACGAGACCACCAGACGGCGGCGACACCGCGCTGCCGTCGTCGCCGCGACCGCCGCCATGGCCGAGCAACTTCCGGCCGCCACAGACTGAGACACCTGCCCGGGAACCACTGCCGCAAGAGCCGCGCACCGCCTCGTACGGCCACGGACGCGGCACCGCCGACCTGAGAGGCAGCACACGACCGCCCCAAAGCAACCATCCGGTTGTTTTAATGAGAGAGGCGCGCTACATTGCAAACAACTGGTTGGATTCAAATCGGAGCCAAGGAGATACACCGTGGAGCCCAAGACCGTCGTCAGGAACTTCTGGACGGACTACGAGAAGGGCGACCTGGAGAGCACCTGGGACCAGTACATCGCCGCAGACCTGACCATCCACCCCTCGTCCGGGTTCGAGTTCACCCGCCAGAGCTGGCTCGAGGCGGAACAGGCCCTTTTCGCGGCCTTCACCGACGTCCACGTCGAGGTCCTTGACCAGGTCGCCGAGGGCGACAAGGTCGCCACTCGGTGGGCGCTCACCGCCCGCCAGACCGGCGAGTTCTTCGGGGTGCCTTCCGCAGGACGCAGCGGCAGGCTCACCGGCACCACCGTCGACGTCGTCCGGGACGGCAAGATCGCCGAGCACTGGGGCGAGGTCGGCGTCCCGCACTTCCTGCATCAGCTCGGCGGTGCGGCATGACGGCCAGGCGATTCCCGGGAGCCCTCGGCACCCTGGTTGACGATGCCGATCACAGCCGACTCCCACGGCCGACCACCGAGGTCGCCTGACCCATCGGCAACAGCTTCGCCGAGACCGCCGCGGAACTTTCGGCCCCCGGCGCAACCCCGCACACCTTCGCAGAACCCGCAACCCCCGGCGCAGCTCAGGGCAACGACACCTTGCCCCCACACCATGGGCGTCCGCACCGGCCACCACCGTTGCACCCCGCCGGCTGGAAGGCCGCCTTCCGCGCATTCACCCCGCACGTCCTGCGGGACTCTCAACGGACCAGCATCAGGAGCCCTTCTCGTGTCTGAAACCACCCTCATCCCCTACGGAGCCACGTCCACAGCCCTGGAGGTCCTCGCGGGCGTCGACCTGAGTGGCCGGCGCGCGGTCGTCACTGGCGGTTCGTCGGGCATCGGCCTGGAAACCGCCCTGGCCCTGGCCGGTACGGGCGCCGAGGTCACCCTCGCCGTGCGGGACACCAAGGCCGGCGCGCACGCCGCCGATCGCATTCGCCAGGACACCGGCAGCGGCAACGTGTACGTCGCCCACCTCGACCTGGACGACTTGAACAGTGTCCACGCGTTCGCCGGCGACTGGAACGGCCCGCTGCACATCCTGGTCAACAACGCCGGCATCATGGCCCTGCCCGAACTGACGCGCACCACGCAGGGATGGGAGAAGCAGTACGCGGTAAACGTACTGGGCCACGCGCTGCTCACGCTCAGCCTCCACGACGCGCTGCGCGCGGCCGGTGGTGCCCGCGTCGTCACCGTCGCTTCCTCCGCGCACCTGATGGCACCGGTCGACTTCGAAGACATCCACTTCACCCGTCGTCCCTACCAGCCGTGGACGGCTTACGGCCAGTCGAAGTCGGCAGCGATCCTGTTCACTGTGGCCCTGGCCGGCAAGTGGGCGACCGACGGCATCACCGCCAACGCCCTGCACCCCGGCGGCATCATGACCAACCTCCAGCGCCATCTCAGCGCCGACCAGTTGCGCTTCGTCGGCGCCACCGACGAGCAGGGCAACAAGCTGCAGGTACCCCCGGGCTGGAAAACTCCCCAGCAGGGAGCCGCCACCTCAGCACTCCTGGCGGCCTCCCCGCTCACCGAGGGCCTCACAGGCCGCTACTTCGAGGACTGCCAGGAAGCCGAACCGCAGCCCGCCCCGGCCCCCGGCAAGACCGGAGTGGCCGCCTGGGCCATCGACCAGAACGCCGCCGAACACCTGTGGAAGAACATCACCTCCGAACTCGGCCTCTGACGGGCTGACCCGCGATCGAGGTTGGGTCGTGCCGGCGTGGCAGTTCGGCTCGCGGGTGATTCGGCAGACCGCCGCGCGGACGTGTACCAACTCGATGCTCGGCCGGCGGCGGCAGGCCCGTAAGGCGGTGCGGTCGGAGACCAGGCCGGCGATGACTCAGTGGATCTCAACGTAGTTCTCGCAACGGCCGGTGTGTCGCAGCAGTGGTCGCCCCTGTCGACGTCCTCCGGCCTCCTGGGCGGGGCCGAGATCCGCGGCCATCGATACGTCACGACCTGCTCAACAAGGAGGTCAGACCCGGTCAAGGGGCTGATGCGGCTCGTCCGGTAGCCCCACTGTGATCGTGTCGCCGGGACGCACCACGCCGCCCGCCCGGACGACGCTCATGATCCCGGCCTTACGCACGATGTTCCCGGCCTCGTCGCGGCCGACGACCTGCTTCAGCAAGCCGTCCTGGAATTTGTCGATCTGCAGGCAGGGATTACGCAGGCCGGTGACCTCCACGATCGCCTCGTCGCCGATGCGCAGCAGTGTCCCGACGGGCAGGCCGAGCAAGTCGATGCCGCTCGTGGTGATGTTCTCGCCGAGTTCGCCGGGCGCCACCTTGAATCCCTCTTCGCCGACTTCGGTGAAGAGCTCCTCGTGAATGAGGTGGACTTGGCGCAGGTTCGGCTGGGTGGGATCCTGCGCGACACGCGAGCGGTGTTTGACCGTGACGCCGGCGTGCACGTCCCCCTCCACCCCGAGCCCGGCAAGCAACATGATGCTGGCCCGGTTGGGCTTGGTGAACGAGTACTCGCTGTTGCTGCTGACCGCTGTGACCGTCCCGCTCATCCCACGGACCCCCTGTTCGGTAGCGATGATTCACCACGAGCCTAGCCCGCGGCCCTCAGCGCACAGGATTTCTGCGATCAATCGCGGGGCAGGCCGTAAGTCCTCCGGCCCAGCCCACACAATCGCTCCCCGTCCCGCCACACCTGCATGAGCATTCGCCCCCATGGCGCGACTGTTACAGGTCGAACTCGAGGTGCTCGATGTCCGTGAAGCGGACCTCCTCCAGCTGGCCGGCGCGGCGGCCGTTGTCCTGGAAGTACACCTCCTTGAGCGCTTCGGCGGCGATCTCCCTGAGCTGCTGGTCGGTGGCGCCGGCCTCCTGGGCGTCGAAGAGGCGGGCGGCGTAGCGGGGCGGCAGGGCGACGGTCAGGTGCCGGATGCGGTCCTGGTCCGTCGACCCGATCGGCGCGGTGTAGCCGAGGCGGGCACGGGTGTCGATGACGATGCCGCCCGTGGTCGCCGCCTTCTGCCGGGCCTTGGCCCTGATCTGCGGCTGCCAGCGCTTCTTCACCTCGTGCTCCAGGCTTGCGGCGAGGTCGGCGCGGGGCTTCTTGATCTGGTCCTTCACGTACCGCTCGACGGTGCGCTGGGAGATCCGCAACATCTGGGCGACGGCCTTGGTGGTCTTGAGCTGCCTGACCAGGTACCGCATCTGCGCGGGCGCGCTCTTGGGTGCCGGGCGGGTGAAGGCTTTCTGCACCGCGGTGTCCAGGCCGTCCCCGAACAGGGTCATCGCCTACTCCTACTCTCCGTTGTCGACGTCGGTGACGGTGCCGTCCCTGATGTACCGGGCAAGGTTGAGTTCCGGGGCGTTGAACCGCTCGCGGACCTCTTCGCCCCACAGGACGGTCTGGGTGCCCTCGTGCTTGACCAGGCCGGGGTTGATGCCGAGCTTGAAGCCGCCGGGCAGCGGCTTGCCCTCCCGGTAGGGCAGGAAGTCCAGCGGGCCCGTGCCGTCCACCGCGTACACGACACAGTCGGACAGGACCGCGACCGGGTACTGCCCGGTGAACACCGCATGCTTGACGATCTTCCGATGGAAGTTGATCCGGGTGCGGGAGATGACCCCCGCGCGGACGTCCGGCCGCCAGGTGGGCCGGGACAGCGCCCGCCACGGCTCACCGGGCCGCCAGCCCTCACCCCGGGGCCGCTCGCGCAGCTTGCCCAGGCCGCCCTTGACGGTCGCCTTGACCGCGTCCACGACGATCCCCAGCTGCGGATCGCGGCCGCGCCAGCCGTCCATCGCCGTGAGGAAGTCGGCCGGGGCCATGTCCGCGTGCACACCGAGGTCGGCCATCGTGGCGAGGAAGGCGTCACGCAGCCGGTTGTACCAGGCATCCAGGTAGCGGCCGTTGTCGTAGCGCACCCACGCCTCGATCGGCGTGACGTCGTAGCCGAGCTCCACCGCGTACGCCACTGTCGGAGTCGCGTACCAGGCCGGGCCCTCGGGCCGCTCGCCCCTCGGCGTGAACGGGCTCGGCAACAGGCTCGCGTCCAGGTCCGCCCACGTGTCCTTGCCGACCCTCACCCGGGACAGGTCGACATGGGACAGGTCGACCAGCCAGCTACCCGGAAGCTTCGGATCGAACGCCGGCGCCTTCACGTGCGTCGGCTCGCCCAGGCCGACGGCCAGGCCGTTGGCTCCGGCTGCGAAGGCCATATTGACGTCGATGCCGACCAGGTTGCGGTGCATGCATTCGGCGTCGGTGAGTGGGCGCGCCCAGTCGAAGGCCTCCTCGAACAGCTTCTCGCCGGGACCGCGGACGTGGAAGCGCGGCAGGTTTTTGAGCAGCGGGTGCCCGTCGGGGGCCTCGCACGGCGCCGGGTCGACCGGCTGCTCGCCCAGCGAGCCCGGCGTCTTGGTCTCCGACTTCCTGAAGCCGCCGGTGCCCTCGTCACGGACGGCGTGAGTCGGCGGGTGCAGCGCGGTCATCAACTCCAGGCCGGTCACGGCGGTGGAGCCGCGCGGCGTCATCACCCGGGACGCGTACACACCCAGGACCCGGGCCAGGTCCGCCGGCCCCAGCTGCGCGGCCCCGCCCCAGTGACGGGAGTCGAGCGCATGCCACGACGGGATGCACAGCTGCACGCAGGCCCGCTCCGATCCCTGCGCCGGGCGGTAGATCCTCGCCCACGGCCCGAACCCACGCTTCGTCAGCTTCCACTCCGCGCGGACCAGCTGCTTGACGACCTTGTGTCCCTCCGGGATCCGCCCGGCGAGCCGCTCCTCATCGGTGAGGGTGACCGGCAGGCCGTAGCGCTTCAGCGCCGCCTCGGTGAGCACGATCAGCGGGTCGGCGTCCTTGCCCGGCCCGGACAGCTTCGGCTGACCGAGCCGCGCCTCCTTGAGCGTCCACTCCACCAGGGCCGGGATGCTCTTGGCGGGCACGTCCAGGACCAGGCCGCCGACGCAGTACGCCAGCACCTGCCCGTCTTCGACGTCGACGACGGCGAGCGGCCCGTTCTCGAACCTCGCATCGGTGCCGCCCACCGGGGTGCCGGCGGGGGCGGCCTTCTTCGCGGCCGGACGGCGCGACGTCGACGACGGCCCGGCGGTGCGCGCCGGGCTCGGCGCGGCCTGCGGAGCAGCGGGGGCGGGGGCGGGGGCGGGGGCGGGAGTCTGAGTGTTCTCGGAGCGGGTCATGCCCGCGGTCTCGGAGGGCGGGGCTGCGGACAGTGGTCGCGCTTCCGGCGCCGGGGCGGACGCCTCCTCAGCCGCAGAAGCCGTCGGGTAGAGCTCCGCGAGCTGCTTCAACAGCCGTGCGTACGCCTCACGTTCCGGGCCCCGCGGCTCGGTCCGAGTCTTGCTGGACTCCCAGCCGGACACCGTGGCCCGGCGCACCTTCAGCGCGGCGGCCACTTCGTCCAGTGTCAGGCCGTGTGCCTGGCGCAGCCGCTTGCGCTCCTCCGGCGGCGGCAGCGGGGAACGGGACGCGACCAAGGCGTCGACCGCGTCGAACAACTCGGACATGAAACACCTCCTGCCCGACATCCTAACCCAATAACCGTACGCATTGCGCACTTTCGCCGTACGGAACGCGTACGGAGGTAAGTCCCGTCCCCGTCGCTGCCCGTATCCCCCGGTCACCAGGTCTGCGGTGTTCGCCCTGCGGCGCTGCGGCGCCCGCCATGGAGTGCTCCCCCACGCACCTGCGCACTCGCCCCTGCGCTGGCCGCAGGCAGCCGTGGGCGGTACGATTTTGAGAAAAGTCAACGCGATTGCCTGCGCGCTTTTCGTGAGCCATTGATGTGCACAACATCTCTCGGTGAATGCCGACACGCTCAAAAATCCTGAACAGCACGCAGATTCATTCGGGTCGGATTTCAGACCAGACGTGCCAATCCCGAACGTGCGGCGTTAGCAACTTGACGTTCGACCAGCAATGGGACTCACATGGGCTGGCTAACCTTCGGATACTTCGTATCGTATATTCCCTACGCCATGCTGGTGAAGGCACTGGCCAGTGGCGTGACTCCGCTGTCGCCCCAGCCGATCAGTGGCTACGAGATGCTGCCCGCATCCGTCCTCGGGCAGATCGCCGCGATGATGGTCTTCCTGGGCGTGTCGGGTCGGTGGCGACACATGCGCCGGAGCGGGATCGGCGGGCGCCGGATTCCGACGGCGGGGCGGGAGACGCTGGCTGCCGGCTTCTTCACCTCGCTCATCATCGGCGCCACCACGATGAATTACACCTTTGCCGGCGTCTCGATCCTCTTCATGCTGTTGATGATGCGGGGCGGAGTTCTCATTCTCTCCCCCTTGATCGACAGAGCGGGCAATCGTCCGGTCATGAAACATTCCTGGTTGGCACTGTTCCTCAGCGTGGTAGCGGTTTCGGTGGCTCTCGGTGATGTGAACAGTTATCACCTCACGCCGACCGCTGTTCTGAGTGTCCTCATTTACCTCGTCGGCTACCTGGGCCGGTTCAAAATCATGGGTCGCGTCGCCAAGAACGGGATTGTCGCGACGGACCGGCGATTCTTCGTGGAGGAGCATGTCGCGGCACCGGTCTGGCTGGCCGTGCTCCTGGGCGCGGGAGCGCTGGCCGGGCAACCGCAACTGGGCGCGGGTTTCACCACGTTCCTGGGTACTCCGGCCGCGTTGGGGGCAGCGGGGATAGGAGTGGCCTACGAGGTGCTGTTCGTCTTCGCTTCGATGATCTACCTCGACCGGCGCGAATACACCTGGGGTGTGCCGGCCTGGGCGTTCGCCAGCTTGATGTCCGGCCTGGTCGCCTCCTTCTCGCTCGCATGGCTGGCCGGGCTCCCGCCTCCCGGGAGCAGCCAGCTGATCGCGCTGGTGTTCGGGGTCGGCGCCGCCGCGGCCCTGTCCTGCCCGTCGGCCGTCCTCTGGTGGCGCACCCGCGGCACCGGCGCGGCGTACCGAGTGCTGTTCGTCTGCGGTGGGAACACGTGCCGCTCGCCCATGGCGGAGGTCATCGCATGGGCCGAAGCCGCGGAGGCGGGGATCGCACACGCCTTCCGGTTCTCCAGCGCGGGACTGGCGACGCCGATGCCCGCGCGGGCGATGGCTCCTGCCGCCCGGTCCGCGCTTGCCGAACTCGGCCTGCGACGGGTGCCGGGCCGGGGAAATCCCCGCCGTCACCGTGCTCGCTCGGTCACCCTTGAACTGTGCCGGGTCAGCTCCGTCATCTACTGCATGACCCGGGCCCATCGGGACAGGGTGATCGCCATGGCGCCCGAAGCCGAGGAGCGTACCCTCCGGCTGGATCCGAACCATGACATCCCGGATCCGGAGGGACAGTCTCCGGAGGCGTACCGTCGGTGCGCCGAGCACATCCAGCGCTCCGTGCGCGGCCGCCTGTGCGAGCTCGCCGAGTCCTCCAGCGCTTGCGGCACCACTCCGGGACAGGGGTGAGGCAGGGATGCCAGTGGCGCGAGCGACGAATGGATACGGTGCCGCCCCCGGGCGGCGGGCCCGGCTGGTGGCAGTGGCCGCCGAACCGGAGGACCTCACCCCCGGTTCGCTGCGCGGCCTCGCAGGAGTCGCCGACGAACTGGAAGTCCGGGCCGATCTGGTCGGCGATCCCGATCCGTCCCGGCTGCGTCGGCACTTCGGAGGGCAGCTGACCTACTGCCTGCGCTCTGCGCGACAGGGTGGCCGCTCGGTTGCCGGCCCGGTGGAACGGCGCACCCGGCTGCTGCGCGCGGCGGACCACTATGAACTGGTCGACCTCGAGGCTATGGACGACGTGCAGCAGGAACTGCTGGCGGCCGTCCCCGCCCGGCGGCGGCGTGTCTCCTGGCACGCGTCCGGGCATGCGGGGAGGGCCGAGGGGCGCTGTCGAGCGGGGCTGCGGGAGGCAGCAGGAAGGCTCCGGGAGCGGTTCGCCGCGATGTCCGCCGTGCCGGCGGCGCTGTACCTCCTCGCACCTGCGGGCGAAGGACAGTACGGGTTTGCCGCGCCGCTGCTGCTCACCGGGCTCGGGCGTACCGACGTGACGGCCTTCGCGTCCGGTCCGGTCGGCATGTGGACCCGGGTGCTGGCGCCGTGGCTGGGGGCGCCCGTCGTCTTCGGCCGGGTCGGTGCGCAGGGGGAGGACGGCATGCCGAGTGTGGGCCGGCTCCTGGCCGACTACGGCCTGCCCGCGTTGCCGCCGCTCAGCGGCCTTTTCGGCATCGCCGGGCGTGCGCCGGGAGGGTCGCTGTCGCCCCGGCTGCACAACGCGGCGTTGCGGGAACTGCGGCTGCCCGCGCTGTATCTGCCCTTCCAGGTGGACAGGTTTTCCCGGTTCTGGCAGTGGGGCTTCGACTTCGGGTCGCTGGCCGGGATCCCCCTGCACGGGCTGACCGTGACTGCCCCGCACAAGGAGAGCGCCCTCCACGTGGCCGACGTCGCCGACCCGGATGCGCTCGGATGCGGTTCGGCCAATCTGCTGTGGCTCGACCAGGGGCGCTGGCGGGCGGCCACCACCGATGCCGTCGGTGCCCTGCGCCCCCTTGCCCTGGGTGGAGTCGACCCGAGCGGCCGTACGGCCGCCGTCATCGGTTGCGGCGGCGCCGGACGAGCCGTCGCCTGGGCCCTGCGCGAGGCCGGAGCCAGGGTGACCCTTGTCAACCGGGGGATCGCGCACGGTCTGGAAGCCTCCTCGCGGCTCGGGCTCCCCTACATACCGCTGTCCCGGTTCTCCCCGGCGGGGTACGACCTGCTCGTGCATGCCACGCCCCTGGTGGAGCGGGAGCCGTTCCCGGTTGCCGCGGCCGACAGGTACGCGGTGGTGTTGGAGATGGCCTACCGCGATCCGCCGACCGCGCTCGCGCGCGCCACCCGTGCTCGCGGGCTGGTCGGCATCGACGGCTGGCAGGTCCTGTCCGTCGAGGTCCGCGAGCAGTTCAGGCTGATGACGGGCCATCCGATGCCCGACGCGCTGCCGCTGCGGTCCATCTGCTTCGGATCGGCCGAGCAGGCCGCTGTCCACGAACTCACCGCTTCAGGGGGACCGGCACGGGCACACCGTACGGGGCGGGAGGCACCATGACGACCCGTGCGACGTCCTCGTCCGGACCGCCCACGGCCCGCCTGCCGAACGTGACACGGCACTTGGAGGCTACCTCCACATGACCGACGACCTGCCCCGCGCCGCCGGATCCGTCCGCAGCCCGGCGACCGGAGACGACCAGGCTGTTCTCGCGACAGCGGCCAAGCTCGCCGCGGACAAGTTCGCCCCCCGCGCTGTGGAGTACGACCGCGAGGCCGTCTTCCCCGCCGAGGATTTCGACGACCTGTTCTCCAGCGGTCTCCTGGGCGCCACCGTGCCACGGGAATACGGGGGCCTGGGCTACGGCCCCCAGCAGCGCCACACCCTGCCCCTGTGGGAGATGACCACGACGCTGGCCAAGGCGGATCTGTCACTGGCCCGCTGCTGGGAAGGGCACGCCAACGCACTGGTCCTGATCGACGCCCTGGCCACCCCCGAGCAGAAGCGACGCTGGTTCGCAGGCGTGGTGGAACACGGGGAGAAATGGGCCGCCTGGAGCGGCGAGCCCCAAGCCCCGAAGCCGGGCGAGAGCCTTCGCTTCGGCACCACACTGGTCCCTGTCCGCAACGGCTGGGTCCTCCGTGGCAGCAAAGCTTTCGCCACCGGTGCCACCGGAGCACAGTGGGCGATCCTGCTCGTCGATCCGGAGACACCCGGCGGAGCCCGCCAGACCACCCCGGGGGCCCGCGGGAGGCTCCTGCTGCTGGCCTGCGACCTGTCCGACCCGACCGTGACCGTGGATGCTTCCTGGTGGGACCCCGCCGGCATGCGTGCGACGGTCAGCCACGCGGTGCGCTTTCACGACACCTTCATACCGCGCGAGCATCTTGTCGGAGGTCCCGGCAGCTACTTCGAGGGGCAGTGGCAGACCGTGTTCGTGCCCCATTACGCGGCCAGCTTCCTCGGCGGCGCCCTCGCCGCGTATGAGTACGGGCTCGCGTACCTGAAACGACAGGGCAAGGGCGGTGACCCCTATGTGCAGCAGCGAGTGGGCAGCATGGCGGTCAACGTCGAGACCGGGCACCTCTGGCTGCGCCACGTCGCCGGTCTGTGGGACGAGGGCAGGGACGACGAGGCCCGAATCGCCGGCGCCAGAGCCTGGCACACGATCGCGCATCTGGCACAGGAAACGGTGCATCACGTCATTCAGGCCTGCGGCGCCCGCAGCCTGATCCGCCCGAGCCCCGTGGAGCGGGTCCTGCGCGACCTGACGCTGTACGAACTCCACGACAACGCCGATCACGTTCTCGCGACCGTAGGCCGTGCCGTGCTCGGCGAGCAGTACGACCTGTCCTTCCACAGACTCTGAGTGAGGCAGCGCTCCATGGAGTGGGTGGTATCGCCGCCCGGAGTTTCCCGGCCCCGGCAGGAGTCAGAACCGCTCTCTGCCCCGATCGGGCATGGCCTCACCTGTCGTTGATCGCGGAGAGCCATGCCGTGTCCTCCGGGCCCGGCGCTTCGGGGTCGAGCGCGGGCAGCCGGCGCACCTCGCCCGATCGCAGGGCGACCGTGGCCCGTGGCCGCATCGGCCCGTCGCCCCTGCGTGAGAGCAGGACGAGTTCCCAGACTGTCGCCGTCATGGCGTCGACCCGGGTGGCGCAGTCGGCGGTGACCTGCCGCGGATCGCGGGTCCGGCCCAGGGACAGATGTGGGGTGAAGTCCTCGGCGGGCCCACCGCAGCGCGGGAACCGCTGCCGCAGTGCGTGGTACAGGTCCGCCCATGGCGCATTGCCGGCTGCCGCCGGGTCGAGCCACACGGTGAAGTACGCCCTGTGCCGGAAGGTGCGCACTCCGTCCAGCCGCGCGGTGAAGACGGGCGTCTCGGCCGTCGCCGCGGCGAGCAGTGGGGCAGCCCGCTCGAAGTCGGACTCCGGCACGAAGCCGAAGAGCACATTGACGTGCGGCGGCCACCGGTGCATCTGCGGATCGTAGTCCTGGCGGATGTCCTGGATCGGCGGCCACAGTTCCGCGGGCGGGATCCAGGCCACCGCCGTGCGGGCCGTCGGGGACACGTCGAGGACGCCGACGGACCCGCCCCTGCGGGACCCCGTGTCGCGGCTCGGGTCCGCTCGCGGGTCACGCACCCGGCCGGCGCCCGACGCGTCGATGCGGTCCACGCCCGTGGCCCGGTCCCAGACCACCTCGCCGTCCGCCTCGATGAATACCACCCGGTGCCACGGGATGTCGCCCCCGGGCACGAAGGAGGACAGCGGGATGCGCTCGACGCCGTCCCCGCGCCGGCTGATCCCCAGCACGAACCGGGCCGGGTCGAACCGCGGGTCCCAGCGGACCCGGTAATAGATCTCGTCGCTGGTTCGCACCACGCCTCCTCTCCCGTCATCACACCTCGTCTTCCTCCAGGGTGCCGCCCGAGGTGAGGCGGTACTCGGTGGCTGCTGATCGCAGGTCCGTGGCAGCCGCGATCACCGCGGCGACCGCCGTGGAGGTGCGGGCGGGCACCCGGCCTCCTCGGGCCCGGTCGACATGGGGGCAGGCGCTGCGGTACGCGCTCGGCCTGTACTGGCTCTTCGGCACGCAGGTCACGCCCCCGGGATCGTGGCTGCTGACCGCCGTACTCGTCATACTGCTCGCAGTCGGGGCGTTGACCGCCCTGCCCGCGTGGGTTCACACCCGCAGCCCCGCCGTGCGCGCCCTCAACGCCGAACCCGCGTGAACGGACCCTTCACCAGGGCCGCCGATCAGTCCTCGTCCTCGTAGCCTCGGCAGTGTCCGGGTCATGGAAGGGGCACAGGCCTGGGCCGCCGGCCTCGATGTCGAGCAGGTGCCGGCCCAGGAAGGTGACCTGCCAGTTCTTGAGCGGGGAGAGCCGGGCGGCGGCCTTCAGCGCCGCGGCGGCGAGCTGCTGGGTGCCTACGGCCTTGCGGATGCCGCCGCCCAGCGGGTACGTCGGCGCGATCCCATGCTTCAGTCGGTGCTCGCGCTCGGCCGCGCCTGACGGAGGCAGAGGCTGAGGCGTCGCAGGAATCCGTCGAAGGGCTCGTCCGCGGGCCAGGTCTGATACGCCGTCATGGTCGCGGCGACGGCGAGGTTCATCTGCAGCGTCGCGCTCAGAGCCTCCGACGGTGCGGCGCGGGATGCCACCCACTCCCTCAGGTCGGTGAAGAACTGCTCGCCGAAGCTCTGCGCGGACTGGGCGAACGCGGACGACTCCGCTTTCAGGCGGCGCTGCAGCGGCATCCGCTCCCGCAAGCCCTCGCAGAACCCCGTCAGGATCGCGGTCAGTGAGTCCCAGAGCGGCTCGTCCGCCGGACGGCCGCCCAACAGGTCCTGCCACGCGAACCGCTCCTCGGGGTCCTGGTCGAGGAGCACCGCGTCCTTGCCGACGAAGTAGTTGAAGAAGGTGGCGCGCGAGACGTTCGCGGCGGCGGCGATCTGCTCGATGGTCGTGGCCTCGTAACCCTGCTCGTCGAACAGCCGCAGCGCGGCGGACTGGATCCCGCGCCAGGTCGCCAGCTTCTTGCGCTCCCGCAGATTCATGGGTTCTTTCACGCGTCCCATCCTAAGGGTCGATTTCTGGACGAGTACATTTTTAGACGAGTCTAACTTTCTGGGTTACGGTGGGAGCAGACCCCCGGGGACGGCTCCGGAGGCCTGACCGTGAGGAGAAGTCATGAGCGAGGTCTGGTTCATCACCGGTACGTCCCGAGGGTTCGGCCGTGCGTTCGCCGAGTCCGCGCTGAAGCGGGGCGACAAGGTCGCCGCGACCGCCCGGAAGGTGGAAGCGCTGGACGACCTGGTCGCGGCATACGGCGACGACGCTGTGCTGCCGCTGACGCTGGACGTCACCGACAAGGCGGCCGTCGCCGCCGCGGTCGCCGCCGCGCATGAGAAGTTCGGCCGGCTCGACGTCGTGGTCAACAACGCCGGCTACGGGCTGTTCGGCATGGTCGAGGAGGTCAGCGAACAGCAGCTGCGCGACCAGATGGAGACCAACCTCTTCGGCGCGTTCTGGGTCACCCAGGCTGCCCTGCCGATCATGCGCGCCCAGGGCAGCGGCCACATCGTGCAGATATCGTCCGTCGGCGGCGTCGCCGCGTTCCCGTCGCTCGGCGCCTATCACGCGTCCAAGTGGGCGCTCGAAGGATTCAGCGAGGCCCTGGCCCAGGAAGTCGCCGGTGCCGGGATCAAGGTGACCATCGTCGAGCCGGGCGGCTTCAGCACCGACTGGGCCGGCTCCTCCGCCACGCGCGCCACGCCGAACCCCGCCTACGACCAGGTCCGCGAAGCCATCGCGGCGCGCTTCGGCGACGCCCGGTACGCCGACCCTGCCGACGCCGGTGCCGCTCTGCTGCAGATCGTCGATGCCGACACCCCGCCGCTGCGCGTGTTCTTCGGCACTGAGCCGATCGAGATCGTTGAGCCGCTGTACGCCCAGCGCCTTCAGACCTGGGCCGACTGGCAGCACGTCTCCCGCACCGCCCAGGGCTGACCACGCCTCTCACCCGCCCCAGCAAGACGAGAAGGAATCCCCCTCAAGTCCGCACAACACACCCCCAACCGTTCGGCGCCACCAGCACCAGACGGGGACGGGGTTGGAGGCGAACAGGTTGACGCTCCCCGCCGCCCGCGCAGGCGGAGGGTGTGCCCCGAAGCCGGACAGCAAGGTGCTCACGACAACTCCTCCTGGAGGCAAGGCAGCGGCAGGGGTGTCAGGCCGCCGTGGTCATGGGGCCGAGGTGGTGCGGGAGGCGGACGCGAGACACTCTGGCCGCGGTCAGCGGACGAGGTCGGGCGCTGTCGTGTCGGTGAGCCGGGGGTCGGGACTGCCGGCGGCCATGGAGAGGGCGCCCCTGACCATCCGGATGAGCTTGAGCAGGCCGCTCGGCCTGCGCCTGTCCACGCCCGCGACCAGTTGCCTGAGAACGCTCAGCTGATCAAAGTAGATCCGCTCGGTCACGAGGTTCTCGTTCTCGTCGAAGATGAAGTACGCGTTCATGCGCGTGCGATGAGTGGCGCCCGTCGGCGGGATCTTGCCGAGAGGTCCGAGATGTGTGCCCAGAAGCCAGAACTCCACGATGACGGCGTCGACGCTGTGACGGAACGCAATGATCTCGTGGCGTTGGTCAGGGAAGGCGACGCGCGTGTCGTCGTAGTACGCACGCACTTCGACGTCGCCTTCGTGCACCTGCATCGACGCGATGAGTTCGTAGTGGGGGTGCGGAAAGGTGGACAGGGTGGCGTCCCAGTCCTGTGCGACCTCATCACGGAAGTGGTCGAGGACAAGCTTCTCCCGGGCCCGAAGCACGGACTCATCGGGAAGTACGAACCCGTTCACAGCAGTTACCCTTTGCCTCAATTTGATCGGAAACGTACGTAAAAGCGCTCTCCGCTGCTGTCCGTTCCTTCGCCGACGAGTGCCGTAGGACGGAGAACCGCAAGGAGCCCGAGCCCGGCGCCGACCGTGGCGAAACCCGCGCTCAACAGGAAGAGAACGATCACGGATCGAGTCTCCACGCCCCGTCACGATGAATCACCTTGAATCTGACGGAGGCTCAACTGCCCGAAAGGATCGAGCCGCCGACGATGGTCGAACCACTGGATCAGCGCCGCCATGCACGGACTCCGCACGGGCGCTGCTGGAGCAGGCCGCAAAAACCCGCGGGAGCCGACAGTGACCTTCTGTCATTCTGCTTGCCATGTCCGCACGAAATCGAAGACTGCCCCGGCACCGCGCCTGGCCCCTGACCACCACCGACATCAACGGGTGTCTCGGCCCTTACATGAGCCGCGTCAAGGACCTGCAGTTCGTCACGGGGCATGGCAGCGGGACCATCGTCCTGGGAGCACAATGGCTCGCTCCGAACCCGCGCAACTACGGCCGCGGCGTCCACCCGGACATGGTCGGCGTCTACATAGACGTCCACCCGGTCGATGCCACTGAACGTGCTGCCACCCGCGCTGTTCTTCAGGAGCATGCCCTCCCGCAACTGCACGAATGGATCACGCGGGCCATCGCCGCCGACGAGACGTGGCAGCTGACCGATCACCAGCACTACTGGCGGCTCACCGACGGCCACCTCACGCACCGCGACGAATCGTGAACCGAGCCCGAGCAACAACGCACACCGCTACGTCAGCGAGGTCCAAGACCAGGCCGTGGACGGTGAGGGGGTCGGTGACAAGCTCCGGTAGGCGACCAGCAGGCCCTACGCCTCTCTCCTCACCGCGGTGAGGACGAGCCAGCCCGCTGCGGCGCCGACCACGTACCAGAGCAGGTCGGGCGGGTTGAAGGTGGAGCCGAGTACGAGGCGGGCGACGGTACTGCGCCGGGAGAGCTCGGCCAGCACCTCGCTGAGCTGCAGGAACTCGATCCCCCAACTGATCGCCAACGCGCTTGCGGCGGCCGTCAGGGGCGTCACCCGGGGCGCCACCAGAACGACGAGGGTCAGAAGCAGCACGGTGTACAGCGCGTCTCCACCGTACTTGCCGACGCTCCCCGCCGTGACGGCCCTGAGTCCCAGCCCCGCGGCGACGGTCAGCACCGCGGCCGAGGCCGCCGCCAGGCGGATCCGTACCGGGGCGGCGGCGCCTGCGGCGCGGTTCTGGGTTCTTGGGAGGGAGGGCACAGGGTCATACTGCCGGATGTTCCATGCATGACACATCGGCTCCCCTCGGCCACGCCTGGCGGCTGACGGCTGGCGGTGCGGTCTCCTCGCGCGCTCGCAGCCACGTCGGCAGGAGTACGGCGCCCGTCGCGGTCGGCAGCGCACCCGCCACGTGAGCCGACCTCCCTTACGTGACAAACCCATTGACGCTCCCATTTCCCTTCACTACCTTCCGAGAGCGCTCTCACTATTCATCCACGGCATGCCCCGGGCCACTCCGTCACCTGTGCTGCTGCGAAGCGACGTCGGCAGGTCCACGGCGAGGGCAGGGGGCGTCGCGTTGACGGGGAGGCCCCATGACTCCAGTACAAAGGTCCCGTAGGGCAGCGAGACTTGTCACCGTCGGGCAGTCGGCCGCCGCGTTCGCCCTCGCACTTCTCGCAGGCCTCACCCCGCAGTCGGCGTCCGCCGCCGGCACCGCCGTCACCGCGACCGTCTGCAACAGATACTGCGACACCCGTGACCCCGCCCTCTCCCCCGGCGACCGCGTCCCGGTCACCGCGGCCGTCTACGGGCGGTCCATCGCCCTCCACTTCGACGACGCCGACGCGATGGGCTGGGCGTCCATCGACAACGGCAACCCGGGCGACGAGGTCTGGCTCGACCGCTCCTTCGACGGCGGCCGCACCTGGAGTTCGGGCAGCAAGCTCGGTGACACCACCGTTCCTTCCGGGCAACGGGGTTGGCGCACACTCATGTACAACGTCGACGACTGGAACAATCGCGGCGTCGGCGCGCTGCGCGCCTGCGGCAAGGCCGGCGACCGCGCCGAGATCGCCTGCACCCCGTGGGCCCGCGTCACATGGAACGCCGGCGACCGGCGAACCGCTGCGGCCACCGGCCTGATGACCTTCTACAACAACTCGACCGGCCTGTTCGACACCACCGGCTGGTGGAACTCCGCGAACGCGCTGACTGCCGTCATCGACAACATCCGCGTGTCAGGGATGGGCAGTTACTCGTACGCGATCTCCCGCACATACGACCTGAATCTCAACACACGAAACGGGCAGTTCCGCAACGAGTACATCGACGACACCGGCTGGTGGGGGCTCGCGTGGATCGCCGCGTACGACCTGACCGGTGACAGCCGCTACCTGAACACCGCCCGCGCCGACGCCGACCACATGGCCGCCTACTGGGACGGCACCTGCGGCGGCGGAGTGTGGTGGAGTACGGCGAGGACGTACAAGAACGCCATCGCCAACTCCCTCTACATCCAGCTCAGCGCCGCCCTGCACAACCGCATCCCAGGTGACACCACGTATCTCGACCGGGCCCGCGCCGGCTGGTCCTGGTTCCAGGGCACCGGCATGGTCAACGGCTCGAACCTGGTCAACGACGGCATAGACCTGTCCACCTGCCGCAACAACGGCCAGGCCGTGTGGTCGTACAACCAGGGCGTGCTGCTCGGTGCGCTCACCGAGCTGAACCGGGCGACGGGTGACGGGGCGCTGCTCACCCGCGCTCGGCAGATCGCCGACGCCGCGACCACGACCTCCTCCCTGCACACCGCCGACGGCATCCTGCGAGACCCGTGCGAGAGCGGGGACTGCGGCGGCGACGGGCCGTCCTTCAAGGGTGCCCATGTGCGCGGCCTGGGCAAGCTCAACGCGGCGCTGCCGGACCATCCGTACACCGCCTATCTGCAACGCCAGGCGGACCGGGCCCGCACGAGCGACCGGAACGCCCTCGACCAGTACGGACTGCGCTGGTCGGGACCTGTCGACAAGCTGGACGCGGCACGCCAGCAGAGCGCCCTCGACCTGCTCAACGCGGCACCATGAGGCGCTGCCCGAACCTTGACCCGCGCCCGGTGGAAGCGGTGGATCTGAAGTGCATCTGAGGTGCAACTGGCGGTCAGGAACGCCCGGCCACCCCTCCGACGCGAACTTGACCGGACGTCGACCCGGTCCGTTGAACTCGCGCCCGGGCCGACGTCGAAGCTGAGGCTGACTAGGGCCTGTGTGGAGTCGTGATCTCGTGGACCCCGGCCTGGGAGGGTCGGGGTCCTTGGAGTAGAACGGTGGGGTGTCTCGACCTCAACTTTCAGATGCCGAGTGGGAGTTCATCTCCCCGTTCTTGCCGGTCGGTGAGTACGGGCCGTACCCGGAGAACCTGCGGGCGCACTTCGAGGGCGTCGTGTGGCGGTTCAGGAACGGGGCGAAATGGCGGGAGTTGCCCGAACGATTCGGGCACTGGTCCACCGTCTACGGCCGGTTTCGGCAGTGGCGGGACGCCGGGGTGTTCACCGCGGTGTTCCAGGGCGCGATCGCCGAGGCAGCGAAGCGGGGTCTGGTGGACTTGTCGCTGGTCAGCGTGGACTCGACCACGGTCCGGGCTCATCATGATGCCGCGGGGATGATCGTGGAGCCCGAGACCCTGGACGCGATGGAGAAGGCCGCCGCGGAAAAAGGGGCACCGGCGAGGAACAAGACGGACAACAAGACCCGGAGCGGGAAGAACGACGACGCGTGAGACGTCGCCGCAGGGCCCGGCTCGCCGCCGCTGACCTGGGACGTTCCCGCGGCGGACTGACCACCAAGACGCACCTGTCCTGCGTGCCGCAATGCCTGCCCCTCTCGCTCAAGATCACTGCGGGGCAGGCCGGGGACAGCCCACAGTTCATCCCCGTCCTGAACAAGATCCGCGTCCCCGGCCCGGTCGGCCGACCCCGCACCCGGCCCGACGCAGCCGCCGGCGACAAGGCGTACTCGTCCCGCAAGAACCGCGCCCACCTGCGCAAACGTGGGATCAAAGCCGTCATCCCCGAGAAGAAGGATCAAGCCGCCCACCGCAAGAACCGCGGCTCACGCGGCGGACGGCCCGTCACCTGGGACAAGCAGCTGTACAAGCTCCGCAACAGCGCCGAACGCACCATCAACAAGATCAAGAACTGGCGCGGCCTCGCCATCCGCTACGACAAAAAACCTGAAAGCTACCAGGCCGGACTCGAATTATGCGCCGGCCTCCTCTGGATCCGACACCTCGGATCACAATCATGATCATGACTCCACACAGGCCCTAGGGGAACGGGACCATGAAGACTCTCCGAGGTCTGTACGCCGCCGTTGTCTTCGCCCTGTCCGCGGTCCTGGTGGCCGCGATCTCACTGACCTCCATCGGGCCGGCCCAGGCGAGCCAGACGCCGCTGCGTGCGGCGGACCCGAGTGTGATCCGTGTCGGAAGCACCTACATCTCCGTGCAGTCGACCGGCGCAGGCATCGCCGTCCGGCAGGCCCCGTCGACGGACGCGCTCGCATGGGCGCCCGCCCGGCAGGTCTGGTCGGACACCCGTGGCCGCGGTGAGGTCTGGGCTCCCGAACTGGTCACAGATGGTGGCCGCTTCTACATCTACTTCACGGCCGGCGTCGGAGCGAATCACCGGATGTTCGTCATCAGCTCCGCCTCTCCGGACAGCGGGTACACGGCCGAGACGCAGCTTGCCCTGCCGGACGACAAGTGGGCGATCGACGGGACCATGTTCACCTTCTCGGGGCAGCGCTGGTTCGTCTGGTCAGGATGGGCGGGCGACACCAATGTCGAGCAGAACCTCTACATCGCCCGGATGAACAACCCGACCACGCCGACCGGTGCGAGGTACATCGTCTCGCAGCCGCGGGAGAGTTGGGAGCGGGTGGTCGGCAACCCCTTCATCAACGAAGGTCCGGAGGCCATCAAGGACCCCAACGGCCAGTTGCACATCGTGTACTCCGCCAACGGCAGTTGGAGCGACCAGTACTGCCTGGCCGACCTGAGGCTGCGGTCCGGCGGTGACCCCACGTACGTGTGGGACTGGTACAAGTCGAACGGCTGCCTTTTCGGCTCCAACGCCGGGACGATGATGCGTGGTTGGGACCCGACCCTCTACGTCGACGGTCCAGGGCACCACAGTTTCGTCCTGCTCAACGGCGATATCGCCACCAGCCCGCCCGCAGGCCCGACGTTCCCCTTGATGTTCCACGCGGTCGCGAAGGGAACGGCGTACTCGTGGACAACCGCTACTGGTACACGGGCACCTTCTGCTGGTGGGGCGGGGTAACCTACAGCCGGGCCAACGTCCCCGGATCGAACACCGACACCGGATGGGGTCTGAAGTTCTTCGAATAGGAACCTCACGACGCGGCGGACGAGGCGGGAGCAACGGAGCCACGCGTTCCCACAGGTCATCCGGTACAAGATCAGCTGCCCACACGCAGAGCGGCCCCTGCGCATCGCGTACTCGTCGACGCCGACCACACGCGGGACCTGTGGCGGGAGCTCCGGGAGAGCGTCGACCAGCCGCAGGACCGTATTCCTGCTGACGTTCGCCCCGAAGACGTCGGCCAGCCGGGCACCGGCTCGACCAGCCAGGGCGAGGCCGACCTCGGCCAGTACCGACTGCATTCGTTCGGTCCGTTGGCTGTGCCACCGGGTCAGGCCCGCGACCTGCTCGACGAACGTCCGCCGCCCGCAGGAGACGTCTTCGCACGTGAAGCGCCGGGCACGAAGCCGCAGAACCACCCGCCGTCCCGCCACGGGGAGGTGACCGGGAAACCGCAGGTAAGAGCCGTGCACCCGCCCCGACCAGCTTCCGCAGCCTGGGCACCGAGCACCGGCCGTCCGTCATCTGACACCGGCTCGGATCATCTCGCCATCGTCCTGCACCGACACCACCCTGATCCCCGGATCCGCCAGGAAGAGCAGCTCTTCCAGCCGGAGCCGTACCTCGCGCACAGCCCAGAACCATCAGCCCGATCGCGGTGGGCACGAGGCAACAGTCACAGAGCGCATCCACACCACAGAAGTTGGGCCAGAACTCCAGAACGGACAGCAGACGTTCACCACTTCGGGAGGCACCGAGACTGCCGTGCAAATCGAACTATGCGCACGCCGGATTGTCTGGGGCCGCCGTCTCGAACCCGTTGTCCCAGTCGGGACTGGCCGAAGCTCTGGGGAGCCTCGCCCAGTGTGCGGGCTGTGAGCCGATCAATTCATGGCCGCGGTGTCGTAACGTCCGGCGGCGGTGTCGCGTAGCAGGGTCAGCCGATCAGCCTTTCGTAGGCGGCGGCGTCGAGGAGATTGTCGGTGGTGGCACCGTCCGCCGACTTGATCTTGAACAGCCACATGCCGTAAGCGTCGCTGTTCACTTCCTCGGGCGCGTCAGCGGCGTCGGTGTTGATCGCGACGACCTCGCCGGAGACCGGGCTGTAGATGTCGGTAGCGGCCTTGACCGACTCGACGACGCCGACGGCATCCCCGGCCTTGACTTGCTTGCCCACCTTGGGCAGCTCCAGGAACACGATGTCCCCAAGCGCGTTCTGGGCGTGGTCGGTGATACCGATCGCCAGTGTCCCGTCGGCTTCGGCGTGAATCCACTCGTGTTCGTCGGTGTACTTGAGATCGGCAGGGACAATCGACATGGTAAGGCTCCTCTCGGGCGTGATCACCGGATGACACAGTGTCAGCCTTTGAGGATCTTGACCGAGGATTGACGACGCGAGCCACCGGCTGATTGGGCCATACGTGGTCAACGAGTACACCTCGGGGCTTTCAAGTCGGCGAGAGAGAATCGAACAGCCACCAGTCTCGGTGCCAACATCTGCTGTCCGTTCTGGGGTTCTGGCACAACTTCTGTGGAGCCGGCTCTCGTAGCGACCTGCCGACGATGGGGCAGCTGACTCATCACAGGTCAGCGGTGCCTGGGAGGGGCCGCTGAAGGCAGCCCATGCCGGTTCCACAGAAGGTGAGCCAGAACCCGTTCTGGTGAACAAAGCCAGTCCCCGCTCCGGGGGCCTCAGTGCTCATGACCGCCGACAGTGCGCGGCGGGTGTGCCGGCGCGGCCGATCGGGCGCCGTGAGGCAGTGGTCGCGCGGCTCGGTACGCATGCCGCCTTACTCTGGGACGACACCGTCTTTGCCGTCAGCGTCGCCATCCAGGCTCCGCAGCTGGTCGTGCCCCTGACGTTCGGCGCAGCTGTGCGCCGGTTTGGGAGGCAGCCAATGCCCGTGTGCGAATCGAAATGTTCACGGGTTCCGGCAGGACTGATGCGGAGGCGGTTGCCCTTGGGGGTGCTGAATCACGGCGGTCGGCGGCTGTCTTAAGGTCGCGTACATGTCGAGGACCACACCGTCGCGCCCGCTCGAAGTCGAGGCGCTGTTCCCGGAGCTGTCGGCCTACCGGGGCACCACCACCCGGCTCCATCCGCGCCCGGGCCGACCGGGCGCGGCGGACAGTTCCGTGGGCGGTCCGCTGCTGTGGCCGGCGGACGAACCCTGGCCAGTGTGCACCGAGCCTCACAGCCACGCGCGGGGCCAACGCCCGACAGACATCCACCGGCTGCGGCAGATCCTGGCTTCCGCATGGCTCCGTGAACCGAACCCCGGCCCCACCGACGGGGACCGGCAGCTGCTGGAGCAGCTACGCCAGAAACACCATGTTCAAGAAGCTGCTGCGACCGATCCACTGCCACTGATCGGCCTGGCGCAGTTCTACCGCAGGGACATCCCCGATCTGCCGACCGGGCCGGACGACTGCGATCTGCTCCAGGTGTTCTGGTGCCCGTTTGACGCGCACGGCCCGACCGGCCACGGCATGCTGCTCGACCTGCGCTGGCGCCGGTCGTGGGAGGTTGTCGAGGTGCAGGCTGCGCCGCCGCAGCCGCAGGTCGTCGGCTCCGATGGGTACGTGCCCGAGCCGTGTGTGCTACACCCGGAGCAAGTGGCCACCTACCCATTCGCCGGCCTCCTCCCGGAGGACCTGTGCGCCAGGATCGACGCCTGGGAAGAAGCGCTGGAGGAGGAGGCCGAGCAATCGGCGGACGACGATGAAGCCGTGCCGGTGGGCTACCAGTACGACCTGTCCATCCCACCAGGCTGGCGCGTCGGCGGTTTCGCCTCCTGGCACGCCACCGACCCGTATCCCATGAACTGCCGCACCTGCGCGACACCGATGCACCTGCTGCTGACCATCGACAGCTCGGAATGGGACGGCGGCAGCGGCAGCTGGAAGCCACTGGAAGAACAGGACCTGCCCACACACCGGTCCGCGACACCAACCGAGGTTACCGTGGGCCGGTGGGGCGAACTCAACATCTTCGCCTGCCCCGAAGAGCCCAGCCACCCTCACCGCTGGAGCATCCAGTAGGCCGCTGGGTCATGAGCAGTGCCCAGGCTTGAAGGAGGCCGTTTCCCTGGACCGCGCAGTTCGAGGGCGCAGCTGCGGCTGACGACCGAGTGCCCGACGGATACGTCATGCGCAGAGGCCGCATCTACGGGACGGTGCTGGTCGACGTCGAAACCCGCAAACCCGTGGATCTGCTGCCCGACCGGGAGGCGGCCTCCGTCGCCGCATGGCTCGCCAAACGCCCCGGGGTCGAGGTGGTCTGTCGCGACCACGCCCCGTTCCTCGCCGAAGGAGCCAGCACCGGAGCGCCCACCGCGGTGCAGGTCGCGGGCCGCTTCCACCTCTGGCGCAACCTCGGTGAGGCTGCAGACCGATGCATATCGCGGCATCGGTCCTGTCTGCAAGCACCATTCGCCCTGCCTGATTCCTCGGTTACGGGGCCGTCCGCGCCTACCTCCGTCCCATCCGCAACGCCGTGCCTGGTGTTCGGCCCCCCGTCACCACGGACCGTTGCCGGGTGCATCCTGACGCACCCCCGGCTCCCTTCAGGAGACCGAGCGTCTGAAACTCAAGTCCGTCCTCGCGGGCTGCCCCGAGCTGGACGCCCTCACGCGACACGTCCGCTCCTTCGGCCAGATGCTCACCCAACGCCAGGGCGAACGGCTCCCCGATTGGATCGCGGCGGTTCGAGCCGACGAACTACCCAGCTTGCACACGTTCATCAGCGGCCTCGAACGCGACCTCGCGGTAGTCACCGCGGGCCTGACACTGCCCTGGAGCTCAAGTGTCGTGGAGGGCCACGTCAACCGCATCAAGATGATCAGGCGCCAGATGTACGGTCGAGCCGGCTTCAACCTGCTGCACAAGCCAGTCCTGTTGGCAGGCTGAACGCCGCGTCACTACACAGTGATCCAGCAGTACAGCCGGTAGCCACGAACGAGCGCCCTCTCTGCAAGAGCAGCGAGATCCTCCATGAAGCCCGTGAGCCCGCTCAGGTCCGACTGAGAACTGAAGACGCTCGACGCAGACCAACCACGGGCCGCTTCGTCCAGTTGCTTCCGGTCGAAACGGGCGAGTGAGTCACGAAAGGAATCCGTAAGCGACAGCGTGAAGACTTCTCCGTCACCCACCATCCCGACCAAATACCCATGCCGCGGATCAGCCTCGACAGCATCGGCAGTTCGCCCAGTAACGAGCACCTCGGCCGGCAGCAACTCGACCACCGGATCGACGCCCTTCACGACGAACGAGTCATACCCCGTTCCCATCGGCTGTCCGTCCGCACGGACCACAGCCCGAACGGCGTCTTCGTCATCAGCCGCGGCGTAGTAGCCGAAGAAAGCTCCCATACGCACGATCATGACACCCAGCCAACGGCCGGACCCAACCGTGATCCACCATGCAGCGTCACCGACCGCTGAGTAGGCCCGGAGCGCGGTGCCGGGGTTGCTCCCGGTCCGTTTCTCCGGACCTCTCGCCGAACCCGCCGTGCGCCTCTCAACGCAACGGGCTCTCCACGGTCTCTGCCGTCAGACGGGGTTCGCAGGCTGCCATGGGTTGGGGATCGTGCTGGCCCGGTATCGGTAACGGCTGACCTTGACCGATCCGGAACAGCTCGATCCCGTCCGCCGCGATGGGTCTCCACCGTCCGGTGGGGGTGGTGAACCGGCGGCGGACGTCGCCCCAACTCCATCGGTGACGCTCCCGCAGCATGCGGATCAGACGCCACCACACGAAGGCGTCGAGCCTGTCGAAGACATGCTTGGCGACCGCGTGCTTGAAGTAGTTGGCCCAACCGCGCATGATCTGAGTGAGTCTCTCCAGCACGGCGGGCGAGATCCTGCTGCGATGTCCTGCCTGTCAGAGCACGGACCTTCGCCTTCAGCGACCGGACACCCTCTCCCGCCTGTTCCGCAACGAGTTCAGCATGACCTACCCCCAGTGGCGCACCCGCACCCGCCTCTTCAACGCCATGGTGCTGCTCGCCGAAGGCGCCACCGTCACCGACACCGCCCACGCCTGCGGATGGGCCTCGACCAGCGCCTTCGTCGGCATCTTCACCCAGGCCATGGGCACCACCCCGGGCGCCTACCGTGCCGGCGTGCTCAACCAGCGGGAAGTCGGGCATGCGTGAGGGAGGGCGGGTGTCGTGTCCCAGTTGGCGGGGGTACCTGAAGTCGGATGGTGAGCAGGCCAGTTGACAGGACGGTCGCACCGTCCCCGGGAGCAGCGTCCCGCCGAGCTTGGCGGTGCCTCCCGCCCGTCATTCCTTCGCCGCCGATCGGGCTGCGCCTTGACTGGTACAGACCAATACGGTTGAGTGTGCCTCACACCCCCCACTACGGTCGGCCCCGCGCCCCCATCCGGTTCCGACGGCACGCGCACAAGGCTCGCTCCGTCCTGCCCGCGCCGGGTACGACCGTTCTCCGTCAAGGAGTTGATTCCGTGTCGAGGCGTCGTATCTCCGCGGTCGTGACCGCGCTCGCCCTCTCCGCCGCCGTACCGGTGCTGGTGCCGACCAGCAGCGCGTCCGCCGCCACCTGTTCGAGCTACCCGAGCTGGGTGGCCGGCAAGGCGTACGTCACCGGTGACATCGTCCGCTACACGAACGGCAAGGCGTACATCGCTGAACACGACAACCCGGGCTACGACCCGGTCATCAGCACCTGGTACTGGACGCCGTACAACTGCGACAGCGGCAGCGGCACGCCCGTCGGCAACTTCGTTGTCTCCGAAGCCCAGTTCAACCAGATGTTCCCGAACCGCAACGGCTTCTACACCTACAGTGGCCTGACCGCCGCACTCAACGCCTACCCCGGCTTCGCCAACACCGGCGGCGACGAGACCAAGAAGCAGGAGGCAGCCGCTTTCCTCGCCAACGTCAGCCACGAGACGGGCGGACTGGTTCACGTCGTCGAGCAGAACACCGCCAACTATCCGCACTACTGCGACTGGAGCCAGCCGTACGGCTGTCCGGCCGGCCAGTCGGCCTATTACGGGCGCGGCCCCATCCAGCTCAGCTGGAACTTCAACTACAAGGCCGCCGGTGATGCGCTCGGCATCGACCTGCTCAACAACCCGTCGCTGGTCCAGACCGACGCCTCCGTGGCGTGGAAGACGGGCCTCTGGTACTGGAACACCCAGTCCGGTCCCGGCAGCATGACCCCGCACAACGCCATGGTCAACGGCGCGGGCTTCGGCCAGACGATCCGTTCCATCAACGGTTCCCTCGAGTGCGACGGCAGGAATCCCGCCCAGGTGCAGAGCCGTGTGACCACGTACCAGCAGTTCACGCAGATACTGGGCGTGTCGGCGGGCGCCAACCTGTACTGCTGACCCGGTCCTTGGGTGTGCGCGAGTCGTTCCCAGGGCCTCGGAACGGGGGCACCGCGCACGGACACCTGGACAACCGGTTGACGCGGTCGTGGGCCGCATCGGCTTCGGCGTGATGCGGTCCACGGACGGCGCCCTCCCCGCCGCGGCACGACGAGCGACCTGACCGGTCGATCGCCGTGCTGCGCTGGGCCGGACGGCTGCGACATGTCGGGGAGCCGCGTTTCTCCGGCCCCACCTGTGACACCCCTGCGACCGGAACTGTGAGCTCCATCGCACACGCGTGGTTCGTGCCTTGATGAGATGGCCGCATGCCCAAACCCGTTTCCCTGCACCCGGCTTTCACCACGACCGCCCCTTTCCTGTCGGCTCTCGCTGCGGCCGCTCTGCTACTCACGGCCTGCGGCACGGAGCATGCGGGTGCCGGAAGCACCGGTGCCGACGCCCCCGCGCCTCAAGGCGGCGGCATGCGGATCGACGATCCGGGCAAGGACGGCGTACGGATCACGTCGCTGACCCTCCCGTCAGCCACTCCCTCGCCCAATCGCAGCTACTCCGTCTCCGCCGACGGGCTCACCACGGGCTCGGACTCCGGTATCTCCGCCGCCTATGAGGTCAGCAATAAGAGCACCGATCCCCTGACCTACACGGTCATCTTCACCTTCGAGAGCAGTGGCGGCGGGGCAGTGACCAACCGGACCGAGACCGTACGCGACGTCGGCCCCGGAAAGACCGTGCGCGGCACGGTCCGGGCCGGGGAACTGCCGCCCACCGCACCGCGGGTGACGCACGCCCAGGTACTCGAAGTGACCAAGGTTCCCGCAGGCGAGGCACCGGCCGATCCGGGCACGTGCCCCGACTCCGGGATCCGGGTCAGCGCGGACGAGGGCGACGCGGCCATGGGGCTGCGCGTCGTGGGCCTTCACCTCGACAACTGCGGAACGCGCCCCTACTCCGTCGATGGCTATCCCCTGCTGGAACTGCTGGACGACGACCGCGAGCCCGTCGACGGCGTCGAGATCCTCGACGGCAGTGGCGAGATCACCACCGGCGCCGGGCCCGACGAACAGCCCCGGCCTGTCACGCTCGAGCCCGGCGAGTCGGCCACCGCCGGCCTGGTCTGGCGCAACACCACCGAGTTCGGTACGCCGGTCAACGTGCCGTATGTGCGGGTCCGGGTGAAGGAGGGTGCCGCGCCGGTGACGGTGACCCCGCACCTCGACCTCGGGACCACCGGAAAGCTCGGGGTCAGACCGTGGGAGAAGGCGGCACGCTGATACTCCAAGGGGACTCCAGCATTCCCCATTCGTCCGGGGCCTGCTGAGCCCGGACGGCCCCAAGAACGGCGGGAAGTTGGCCGAGTGTGCCGGTCACCCCGGACCGCGTGGGCTTCAAGCGCGGGGCCCTGACGGGCGCGGGCATCGCTGCCCGGAGACAACGGTTCCGCAACCTTGACTGACTTGGTCCAGTCCAATAGCGTCACCCCCGCACAGAACCCCACACGAAACAACACCCCCCATCCCGTCACGTTGTTGACGGGCCATCACCCCTCCGGGAGGGCCCCTGTGGTTTCCCGACGTTCCTTCCTGGCCGCGGCCGGCGCCGTCACCGGTGCGGCTGCGCTCAGCCTGTTCTCACCGTTCTCGCCGATGACTTCCACCGCGGCTGCAGCGGGAGTCTCGCTCCCCGTGAAACTGGCGAACAACTCCGGCCACGACACCGTCTACGCCTACATATCCGGCACCGACAGCAGCGGCTGGCCGGTCTTCGTCTCGGCGAACGGCGTCCTGAACCGGCTGCCCAACCCGTCGTCCCCGGTGACCCCCATTGCCGACTACTCCATCGCGCTGGGCCCCTCCGGTTCGGCCGCCAAGACCGTCACCCTGACCGACTACATCATCGGCGGCCGTGTCTGGTTCTCGGTCGGGCAGAAACTCCAGTTCTTCGTCAACCCGGGCGCCGTGCCCGGCGTGGTCCAGCCCGCCCTGGTCAGCTCCGACCCCAACTGGGCCACCAACTGGACGTTCTGCGAGTTCACCTTCAACAGCGCCAATCTCTACGCCAACATCTCCTACGTCGACATGGTCGCGCTGCCGATCTCGATGGCCAGCACCGGCAGCGGGGGCACCCAGTCGGTCAGCCCGCTGCCCTCCGGCGCCCTCGCCTCCATCGCCTCCGGCCTGAAGACCCAGCACGCCTCCGACGGAGCTCCCTGGGACAGGCTGGTGGTCACCGACTCCTCCGGTGCGGTACTGCGCGTCATGTCGCCCTCGCACTCGCCGGTGGACTTCGGCAACTACTGGGACGACTACCTGAACCGGGTCTGGAGCCACTACGCCTCCACCCCGCTGACCATCAACGGCCAGGGCGGCATCGGTTCCTACACCGGCACCGTCTCTGGCAACGCCATCGTCTTCTCCGGTCTCAACACCAACGGCGTGCCGTTCACCAAGCCGAGCGCCGTCGACATCTTCGGCTGCGCGTCCGGTCCCCTCTACAACTCCGGGTCGGACGCGCGCGGGGCGATCGCCGCCCGGCTCGCCGCCGCGCTCAACCGCAGCTCGCTCCTGGTCCCGGGCGGGAACAACCAGCCCGATGGCGTGACACCTTCGCAGTACTACCAGGACTCGATCACCAACCACTACGCGCGGCTCGTCCACAAGTACGCCAGCATCGGCTACGCCTTCCCCTACGACGACGTCGGCCCCACCGGCTCGGCTCCCGTCGACGGGCACATCCAGGACGGGGCGCCCACCTCGTGGACGATCACCCTGGGCGCCGGCGGCTCCGGTGGAGGATCCGGGGGCGGCTCGGGCAGCGTCAGCGCCTACAGCACCATCCAGGCCGAGTCCTACTCGGCGCAGAGCGGGACCATGACCGAGAGCTGCTCCGACGTCGGCGGCGGCAGCGACGTGGGCTACATCTCGAACGGCGACTGGCTGAAGTACTCCTCCATCGACTTCGGTGCGGCCTCCCCGAACCAGTTCAAGGCCCGGCTGGCGTCGGGCGCGGACGCAGGTGTCAGCGGTGCCATCCAGGTGCGGCTCGACAGCATCAGCGGCACGAAGATCGCCGAGATCGACTTCGCCAACAACGGCGGCTGGCAGAACTGGCAGACCGTTCCCGCGAACATCGTCGCCTCCGCCACCGGAGTCCACGACGTCTACCTGGTCTTCTCGGGCAGCAGTTCGGACTTCGTCAACATCAACTGGTTCACCTTCACCAGCTGACCTCCGGCTCCGAGACGGCAGGCGCCGCGGGTACGGTCAGCCGTCGACCCGGCCACATGCCGTTCAGCTGCGCCGTGTAAGGGTGCTGAGGGTGTTGGCGGCCACGATGGCACCGATGCTCGTCCATTCCGTCCAGCCCAGGTTCTGGCCCAGCCCGATCCAGCCGACGAGGGCGGCCAGGAGGGGGTTGACGCTCATGAAGAGCCCGAACGCCTGGGCGGGTACGCGGCGCAGGGTGAACAGGTCGGCGAGGTAGGGCACCGTCGAGGACAGCACGCCGGCCGCGACGGCACAGCCGACGGCTGAGGCGGTCGGCGGCCGGTGCAGGACGAGGACGATGCCGACGGGCAGGAACATCAGCGCGGAGATCCCGGTCGCCGTGGCGGAGCCCTGGGCGCCCGGGATGCGCCGGCCGACGGTGCGGTTGAGGAGGATGTAGGACGCCCAGCAGCACGCGGCCAGCAGGCCCAGGCCCATTCCCACGTAGTCGGCCGAAGGCTGGGGACGCATCAAGGCGACGACGCCCGCCGCGGCGATCACCGCACAGGCGGCGTCGACGCGTCGGCGTGCGGCGGCCAACGCGATGGTGAGCGGACCGACGAACTCCAGCGTGACCGCCAGGCCGAGACCGATGCGATCGATGGCCGTGTAGAGGGACAGGTTCATGGTCCCGAACACCACGGCCAGCCCCATCACCGGCCACCACTGCGCCCGGGTGAAATCCTGCGGGCGTGGTCGGCCGACGGCGAAGAGGACGATCGCGGCGACGTACTGGCGGACCGCGACGACGCCGACCGGGCCGATCACGGGGAAGGCATGGGAGCCGATCGCGGCACCGATCTGGTTCGACAGGCCGCTGCCGGCCATCGTGACCACCGTGGCCAGCCGTTCGCCGGACGGGGCAGGGGCCGAAGGGCCGGTCGAGGAAGCGGATGGCAGGGACGCCGCGACGGGTGCGTTACGCATGACCTGATGGTGCGGCTCGGCGGTGCATGCGCAAAAACGTCCGCAGCGGGATCCAAGCGGGCGGGATCCATACAGTTGAGTCGTGACTCCTCCACCCCTGAACGGGGTGGCTTCTCGCTAAGCGGGTTGGGCTTCGCGACGGACCAGCCCGGCCCGTAGAACGTTCAGGGCGCCCACCGTGTCCGCGTGTGCGCTGTGGCCGCACGAAACGCAGTGGAACTTCTCCTGTGTGGGCCGGTTCTCCTTGGCGGTATGCCCGCATTCGGGGCACCGCCGGGAGGTGTTGCGGGGGTCCACGGCGATGACTTCCCGTCCGGCGCTTTCAGCCTTGGCGTGCAGGATCGTCAGGAACACCCCCCATCCGGCATCGGCGATCGAGCGGTTGAGCCCGGCCTTCGCGGCGGCCCCGTTGGGCAGGAACGAACCCGGCTTGTCGGGGTCGGGCTTCGGCGTGGGGGCCTTTCTCATGTTGCGGATCTTGAGGTCTTCGTGCGCGATGAAGTCATACTCGCGGACCAGCGTGAGGGCGGTCTTGTGTGCGTGGTCAAGCCGCTGGCGTCGCACCTTGCCATGCAGCGCAGCAACCTTCTGCACGACACGCTGGTGGTTGGCGGTGCGGTCCTTGGCCTTGCAGCGCGGGTGTCGGGACAGAGCTTGTTGCGCGGCTTGCCGCACACCGGTCACTGCGCCTCGCCGACCTCAGCGAGCGCACCCTGGCTGATCGACCGCCGGACCGGCACCACCATCCCCGAGCTGTGGCCGCCCGGCTCCCGCCCGGCCACGGAGGAGACCGGCGACATCGACGACTGGCTGACCGTTGCTGTCGGCGCAGCGCCTCGGCGAGGGAGAGGAAGACCCGCACATTGCGGACGGCGGACGAGGGGATGGACAACCAGGTTTTCGTGACGCCGAGTTGGTAGGTTACCAGGATGCCCTCCTTCACCTCGACCCGCTCCACCTCCGGCCAGTCCAGGCGCCGGTCGAGGTGTCCGATCCCCACGGGATCGAGATGGACGAGTAAGAAGTCGATCCGCTCGCCCGCCTCCAGGCGGGCCGCGTCCTGGGACAGCCGCACCCGGGTGAACGCGGCGTCGAGGTCGTCGGCGAACCGGGCGAGACCCTTGTAGGAGTCGCTCACCACGATCGGGTCGCCCTCCTCGGGGATCACGGTGAGTGTGCGCCAGGTGGCGCCGGTGAGCCCGTTGGTCACCTTGGTCTCCTGCCGCGTGATGCCCTCGATCTCGTCCCACTCGTAGACCTCGGGCGCCCTCCCGGTGACCCACCGTACGAGCCCGCGCTCGTAGTGGGCGACCCAGATCTGAGGCTGGGTCCAGGCCCGTGCGACGAGCCGTCCGGCCAGGACGAGCGGTACCACTCCCAGGGCGAGGATCCCCGACGCGTTGTACCAGGCACCGCTGGTCCGCTGGTCCTCGACGGCGAGGGAGGTGCCGTACGCCAGCATGATCACACCGAACAGCACCATGGGCACCACGACAGCCCAGACGAGGCGTATCGGCTCGGTGTGCACGAGCCCGCGACGCCTGCCCAGTTCGCGGTCCCGCGCGACGTTCCGCATCGCGGGCGGTACGAAGCCAGCACCCTGATCCGGCATGAATCCCCCCAAGTTGTACTGGAGGGCCATTGCCGGGCGAGGGACCGCGCGTGTGAAGAGGGCGGTCCGTGCGGGGGGTACCGGCAGCTGAGCCCGCCGCAAGCCGGCTCCGGGTGTGCGTGTGTCGTCACGCGACATGCCGTGCTGCCCGGCGCCCGCATGGGAGCGGGTGCCGGGCAGACACCGGGTCATCGGTTCTTCGAGATGCTCAGTGTGAAGGTGGGGGTTCCGATGTCGGTCAGTGTGGTGGTGTTCGCCTTCAGGTAGGTGTCCAGGTACGGTGAGCGGTCGCCCTGGGTCGGTGCGTCGAACCGGGGGTCCTGTACCTCGAGGGAGAGCCGGGCGTCGGAGACGGTGACCGTCTTGCCCGAGGGGACGCTCTGCCAGCCGTTCGAGGTGATGGTTCCGAGCTGGACGCCCAGTTGGTGCCCTGGCTGGAAGGTCCAGTCCGTGGCCTTCAGAGCGAAGGACGTTGATCCACCGTTTTGCAGCTGGGCGACGTTCTCGTTGAACATGGTCGCCTTGCCGTCCGGGGCGATGTCCCACAGGCGTGCCCAGACGTTGCCCTGCCCGCTGGTCTTCAGCGTGATCTGCGGGCTGCCCGTGATCCGCACCTGCTCGGCGGCGGGCGTGGACCAGGTCCAGTAGCTGTTGGCGGGTGTATCAGCGCCGAGTGCGGTCAGCTGGTCGGTTGTCAGTGAGCCGGCCTCCGCGGCGTACTCGATGTCCCAGCCCTGCGACTGTTGCTGCGGCGTCGTCGGCAGGACGGTCTTGGGTGTCTTGCCGCCGTCGTCGACGTACTGTCCGGGTGCCAGCCGTACCTTGTACGCGTCGCTGGTCATCGGCCAGGTCGGCTGGGCGCGCCACTGGCCAAGGCTGTCCTCAAGGGAGAACGCGGGGTCGGTCACTGATGGCTTGATGCCGCGGAGGTACTGGTCGTAGAACCGCATGACCTCGTCGAACCAGCCTGCCCGTCCCATCTTGAGCTGGCCCTTGGCGTTGGTCTCGTTGCCGCGTACGTGTTCCCACTGACCGAGCCAACCGCGTTGCGGGCCCTGGTGGTTGGCCAGATACTTCTGCATCTCCTCGGGCTTGGTGTTGTCCTCGATGAAGCCCGAGGTGACGAACAGCGGTGTCTGGGATCCGGCCGCGCGAGAGGCGAAGTCGCGGGCTCGCCAGAACGACGACTTCGGGTCGGGGTTCTGGGTGTTGGTGAGGTTGTCGCTCTCGCACTCGGGGTGGTTCTTCTCGTATCCGGCGTTCGCCTTGTAGTGGTCGCTGTCGTCGGCCAGCGGCGCCATCGTCGCGATCGAGTAGTAACTCCGCGGGGTGCTGGTCACGTTGGAACGCGGTACCCCGTTGCTGTACAGGTAGTTGTACCTGTTCCACGTCGGTTCTTGGGAGACGATCGCCCTCAGAGGCTTGAGCTTGAGGGTGTTGGCCGCCAGGCCGGTGTTGGCGTCGTAGGACTTGCCGTACATGCCGACCTTGCCGGTCGACCACGGCCGGCTCGCCGCCCATTCGACGGCTGCCTTGATGTCCGCCTGCTCGCCGGGGCCGAGGAAGTCCAGGCAGCCGGTGCTGCCGCCGAAGCCACGCAGGTCGACCATCACGAAGGTGTATCCGCGTTCCATGAGCCGGGCGCCTTCGATGAAGTCCTGGAAGCGTGCCGAGGGTCCGACCTTGTCCCAGCCCGCGGGGGCGGTCTCTCCCGCGTGGGAGAAGTACGGGCCCACCGACAGGATCACCGGTGTCTTCGCGTTCGCCGGCAGGCCTGCCGGTCGCAGCACGTCGGCGTGCAGTTCGACTCCGCTGCCGTCCGAGGAGGGGAAGTAGTGCTGTGTCCAGAGCGCGCCCTGCGGGACGCGGTCGTTGTCCTCGTGGGTGACGGGGTCGTCGGCTGTGGCCTGCGGCCGGTCTTGTGCTGCGGTGGCGGACGCGGGTGTCGTGTCGGGTGCCGCGATGGCGGGTGTGGCGATGGCGGGTGTGGCGAGTGTGCCGGTCAGTGCGAGGGTGGTGAGGGCGGCTGAGGCGGCCCAGGGGGCCGTACGGCGTCTTTTCACTTGCTCCTCCCGGAGTTGTCGGTTACGGGGCGGTGCAGGTGGCGCGGTCGGGCAGCGGCCCCGGTCCCGCCGTCGACGGGTCGACGAAGGGCGGCCGCGCGCAAGCGGAATCTGGGTTCCCGGTGCGCGCCGGAGCCGACGGCGTGGGAGCCTATGATCGTCATTGACACGCGTCAACAGGGCAGTATGAGAACGGTGTTGCCGGTGCGTCATCTGGTACTGGTCGCGGTGGCTGATGGGGGCAGGTGAAGCGACGGGGCCGGGGCGGGCGGGGGTCCGGGGGGGTCGTCGTTGGTGACCGGTGCCCGGTCAGCGGCTTGGTCGGGGTTCGGTCGTCCGGCGCCCCTCCCCCACGGCGCGGTTGATGCTTGCACCGGTACATCTCACCGCCCATGCCCTGTGCCCCGACCCGGCGGCACTGCACGGCTACCTCACCGAACGCCTGGACACCCTGCAGGCGCTCCGCACCCTGGAGACCGCGCCTGTGCTCCGCACGCTCAAGATGGCCGGACCACTCCCG